>CP155566.1:1856824-2166295 GCA_039696685.1 Vibrio sp. CDRSL-10 TSBA
GCAAGAACAAGGGATTACTGGTCTGCAGTACAATCCATTGACGGATACCTACCGCCTCGGTCGCAATGTGGATGTCAATTACATTGTGCACACAACGCTAATCTGATGGCTCTGGCATAAGTAGCGTCAGTTTCAGACCTCACTCAGCGGAGCGGAAGACGTCACTGACGACAGTATCAACGGTTATGCTGTGGCCACTGATTGTGTAAGTTCATAAAGTGTACGCTAAAATCTGCCGTGTGGTTTACCACCACATGGTCAAGTTTTAGCGTATTTTTGTATTGATCCTCGCCGTTGATCCGACGAAAACGACGATAGAGTTTTTACCTAAAGATCAAGAGATTTTTTTTCTCTCTTGGTTACGAAAAAAGCGATCTGAGAATCACGATTTCTTACAAGCAATTCTGCCCTTTCGTCATCGGTGAGTGTCTACTAACTGAATTTTTTTATTTCGCAAGTTATCCACAAACTGTTCAAGATCTCCAACTTGCATTACCCCCTCAATAGCACTATCTTGTAACCCGAACACTGATGCACCCCTACATATAGTGTTTAGGACACTATATGTAGGGCGAGCTTGATCACAAAGCCGGGATTCACTTTACAAGAATTACTCAAAAATACGGCTTTTATCAGTTTTGTTAGGGAAATAAAGTAGAATGAACCAACAACTCACTGTCACCAAGCGTGATGGCCGCAAAGAAAAGATCGATCTGGAAAAGATCCACCGTGTGATCGCATGGGCCGCTGAAGGTCTGGATAATGTCTCTGTATCACAAGTAGAACTTCGTGCTCACATCCAGTTCTACGATGGCATTACCACCTCTGACATTCATGAAACCATCATCAAATCCGCTGCGGATCTGATTTCAGAAGAGACGCCGGATTACCAATACCTGGCTGCACGCCTGGCGGTTTTCCACCTGCGTAAGAAAGCGTATGGCCAGTATGAGCCGCCACTGCTGTTAGATCACGTATCTGCGATGGTGGAAAAAGGTAAGTACGACAAGCACCTGCTGGAAGACTATACACGCGAAGAATTTGAGTTGATGAATGACTTCATCGACCATCGCCGTGATTTGAATTTCTCTTACGCAGCAGTCAAACAGCTGGAAGGTAAGTACTTTGTACAAAACCGCGTAACCGGTCAGATCTACGAGAGTGCACAGTTTCCTGTACATTCTGGTCGCAGCATGCCTGTTCGCTAAATACCCGAAAGATACGCGTCTGGATTACGTAAAACGTTTTTACGATGCGACATCGACGTTCAAGATTTCATTGCCTACGCCAATTATGTCTGGCGTGCGCACACCTACCCGTCAGTTCAGTTCATGTGTACTGATCGAGTGTGGTGACAGCCTTGATTCAATCAACGCAACAGCAAGCTCTATCGTACGTTATGTTTCCCAACGTGCCGGTATCGGTATTAACGCGGGTCGTATTCGTGCTCTGGGCTCTGAAATCCGCGGTGGTGAAGCATTCCACACAGGTTGTATCCCGTTCTACAAATACTTCCAGACCGCGGTTAAATGCTGTTCTCAAGGTGGTGTTCGTGGTGGCGCAGCGACTGTGTTCTACCCTGTTTGGCACGGTGAAGTTGAATCTCTGCTGGTACTGAAAAACAACCGCGGCGTTGAAGAAAACCGTGTTCGTCATATGGACTACGGTGTGCAACTGAACAAGCTGATGTACAAACGTCTGGTGGAAGGTGGCAACATCACTCTGTTTTCACCGTCTGATGTACCGGGCCTGTACGATGCATTTTTCCAGGACCAGGACGAGTTCGAACGCCTATATGTAAAATACGAAAACGATCCTTCGATCAAACAGCGTAGCGTTAAAGCGGTTGAGCTGTTCTCTCTGCTGATGCAGGAGCGCGCATCAACTGGTCGTATTTACATTCAGAAACGTCGACCACTGTAATACTCACAGCCCGTTTGATGCGAGCGTTGCTCCGGTACGTCAGTCCAACCTGTGTCTGGAAATTGCTCTGCCGACCAAACCTCTGGTTAACGTTGAAGATGACAGCGGCGAAATCGCTCTGTGTACACTGTCTGCATTTAACCTGGGTTCAATCCAGAATCTGGATGATTTTGAAGAACTGGCTGAGCTTGTGGTACGTGCGCTTGATGCACTGCTCGATTACCAGGACTACCCGCTGCCAGCGGCTTACAAGTCAACCATGAACCGTCGTACTCTGGGTGTGGGTGTTATCAACTACGCATACTACCTGGCGAAAAACGGTGTGAAATACTCGGATGGCAGTGCGAATGCCCTGACTCACCGCACCTTTGAGGCGATGCAGTACTACCTGCTGAAAGCGTCGGTGAACCTGGCTAAAGAGCAAGGCGCATGTCCGGCGTTTAACGAGACCAACTATGCGAAAGGTCTGCTGCCGATTGATACTTATAAGAACGATATCAATCTGATCTGTGACGAAGCCCTGCATTACGACTGGGATGCACTGCGCAGCGAGATCATGGAGCATGGTCTGCGTAACTCAACACTGACGGCTCTGATGCCTTCAGAAACGTCATCGCAGATTTCAAACGCAACCAACGGTATCGAGCCGCCACGTGGTTACGTTTCCGTAAAAGCGTCTAAAGATGGTATTCTGAAACAGGTTGTTCCTGAGTTCACTCGCCTGAAAGACAACTATGAACTGCTGTGGAACATTGGTTCAAATGATGGTTATCTGCACTTAGTCGGTATCATGCAGAAATTTGTTGACCAGGCAATTTCAGCTAATACTAACTATGACCCAAGTCGTTACGAAAGCGGCAAGGTTCCAATGAAGAAACTGCTTCAGGACCTGCTGACTGCGTATAAATTTGGTGTGAAAACACTGTACTACCATAACACTCGTGATGGTGCAAAAGACGATCAGAAAGATGCGGTTCAACCAGCCGACGACGATTGCGCAAGCGGTGCTTGTAAGATCTAATCAGATTTGAACTGACACTAATTGACTTGAATGCCCTCTGCTCTGCAGGGGGCGAAACGGATGAAGGCACAATGGCTTACAGTACTTTTACTCAAACAAAAAATAACCAACTTAAAGAACCTATGTTTCTGGGTCAGCCGGTTAACGTCGCACGCTACGACCAGCAGAAATACGATATTTTTGAAAAGCTGATTGAAAAACAGCTTTCTTTTTTCTGGCGTCCGGAAGAAGTTGATGTCTCCAGCGACCGTATCGACTACGCGAAATTGCCAGATCACGAGAAACACATTTTTATCTCCAACCTGAAATACCAGACCCTGCTTGACTCAATCCAGGGCCGCAGCCCGAACGTGGCTCTGCTGCCACTGGTCTCTATTCCTGAGCTGGAAACCTGGATTGAAACATGGTCATTCTCTGAAACCATCCACTCTCGTTCGTACACGCACATCATCCGTAACATCGTGAACGATCCTGCATTGGTATTTGACGACATCGTTGAGAATGAGCACATCATCAAGCGCGCGAAAGACATCGCTCACTTCTACGATGATCTGATCAAAATGAGTAACGACTACCACCGTTACGGTGAAGGTACCCATGAAATCAACGGCGAAACCGTTCACATCACGCTAAACGGCCTAAAGAAAAAGCTGTATCTGTGCCTGATGTCGGTTAACGCGCTGGAAGCGATTCGCTTCTACGTCAGCTTTGCCTGTTCATTCGCTTTTGCCGAACGTGAACTGATGGAAGGTAATGCGAAAATCATCAAGCTGATCGCCCGTGATGAAGCACTGCACCTGACCGGTACTCAGCACATGATCAACCTGCTGCGCAACGGTATGGATGATTTTGCTTTCCTGCAGATCGCTGAAGAGTGTAAGCAAGAGAGTTTTGATCTGTTCAAGGAAGCGGCTGAGCAAGAGAAAGAATGGGCAGAATATCTGTTCAAAGACGGCTCTATGATTGGTCTGAACAAAGACATCCTGTGTCAGTATGTTGAATACATCACCAACATTCGTATGCATGCGGTTGGTCTCGAGCCTGCGTACCCTGGTGCGACCAGCAACCCGATTCCTTGGATCAATGCCTGGTTGTCTTCTGACAACGTTCAGGTTGCGCCACAGGAAGCAGAAATCAGTTCTTACCTTGTCGGTCAAATCGACAACGAAGTCAAAGCCGATGACTTCGAGGGCTTTGAACTGTAATGGCTTCGATTAAAATCAACAAAATCGTCAACATTGAGTCTAATCCGTCCAATACGCTGCTCGAAACCATGGAGCAGGCCGGATTGAACCCTGAATACAACTGCCGGGACGGCCATTGTGGCGCCTGCCGCTGTACTCTGCTATCAGGTGAAGTCGAATACGTTGGTTTTGCTATGGCCTACACGGAAAGTGATGAAATCTTGCCGTGCATCTGTAAGGCCAAAACGGCTGTAGAGTTGGTCAACGTCAACTATCACGTCAAAGCCAAACGCGCCTAGTCGCCACTCAGTGATTTGGCGGTGTCAACGTCCGAACACTGAGCAACGTAATGAAAAAAGCCAGAGTAGTCACTCTGGCTTTTTAGTTGCGCTTTTTCTTCAACTCGCTGCCTGCCTCGACTCAAATCCATCCTCATACATCTGTTGTCGTCACTCATTAAAGTGAAGCAATACAGGTTCTTAAGTACAATACTCGCTTTAATTGCCACAATATTAGCTTTAGAGGAACAATATCAGCTTTAGAGAAACAATATAAAATGCAGGCATTAACAGCGGTTGTGTTCCTTCCCTACTTAAACTCACCACCTAAAATCTGATCGGCGGTACCCATAGAGACCGACTTATTGGCGATCTCTCTTCCACCATCATCATAGAGAGACAAACGATAGCCCTGATATTCGATCTGATTACTGTCTGCCGGGGCATGCAACCATAAAGAAACCACATCCCGATTCACACTCCCTACAGCCTCTCCCAGAATCACTTTCTGACTTGCCACTTCATACCAAACCAAAATCCTTGATTGATGGAACATACCAGCCTCCCGCTGAAATGGAACACAACAGAGCTTAGTTTAAGTGCAATCACACCAGCGGGATGCCTCAGATCTAAGACAGTTTTAGCATCACTCAATAAATCATGTGCTTAACATTTAGATAATTTTGGTATAACTGGAGGGGATAAAATCAGATGGGTAATAAGCAAATAATTCAATGCCTTATTACCCATCCCATAGATATACAATCAGTTGTTTATTACTCAGTTTATTAGCACTCAATTTATTGACGTTCGATTCATCACAAATCAGACCTACTGATTGACCGTTAACAGCCTGCTCAACCTTTAAGTACGTTGGCCGGCAAGTAGAGCTCTTTCAAGGTCGACAGCGAACCATACTGTGCCAGAACATTTTTACCGGACAAATAACGACGCAGCATATCAGCGGCAACGGTACCCATCAGCTCCTTTTGTTCCTGAGCGCTGAACGCTCGGCTGAATTTAAACAGTTGCCCCCACTCTCCCTGCGGAGACGAGAGCGCGACACTGAATGTGTCGTCATTCAGAGGGCCGGTCACCAGGGCCAGGTCGGTCGTGCATTTATCTTTGGTCGCCCCGGCCAGAGCAAACACCGCAGCGAGCGGGTCTTTTTCACCCAGTCCGGCGTCCGTACCATGACTCAGAACCCAACTATGGCCACTCAGCACTTCGACCTGCCCATTACTGAGCAACCAGTGCGATAACCAGCCTTTGGTTGCTTGTTCCGCTATCGACAATGAAAGACCTTTATCGGCCATCAAATGACCAATATGATCCAGCATAGTTTCATCAACACTCACCACATGCTGCTCCAGGTGGGAATAGATAAGCTGCAGTAATTTCACCCGCGTATCGAGATCACTCTTTGGTCCAAACAGCTTCACCTCAATAAACGGCATGTAGGAACGGTAACCCAGCACATAGCCCTGCGGCAGATGCAGTTTATCCAGTTTGTCTGCAATCCCCGATTCAGAGGAGCCAAAGGTATACAAACGACTACACTCCAGCCCGGCCTGGTCCGGATAGTTACGCTTCAGATCGGGCAGGATCTGCTCAACCACCATACGCTTAAACTCTTTTGGGACACCGGGCGTAAAATAGAACCAGCAATCGTTAATCTGCATTTTGAAACCACACGCGGTACCGATCGGGTTATCGATAATGGTCGCGTTTTCCGGCAACATCGCCTGCTTAATATTGCTTTCGGGCATGGTGCGGTTACGGGCTGCATAAAAAGCCTCCAGACGCTCCAGCCACTGCGGGAACAGAACCAGTGGCTGTTCAGCGGCCTGAGATGCCGCAGCCGCACTTAAATCGTCTGTGGTCGGTCCCAGGCCACCATTCACAATCACAATGTCGTTATTAAAGCTCAGCATCAGCATTTCTTCTGCTAATACAGGCTGTGCATCGCCGACAGTCGAACGCTTGGATAAAGAAAAGCCGTGTTCAAAAAATTCGCGGGACATCCAGGCTGCATTGGTATCGACGATGTCACCATGCAGTACTTCCTCACCGGTACTTAACATTGCTATTTTAAGCATAGATATAACCTTGTTGTTCTAATTGCGTCTGATAGTACAGACTGCTTGTTGTTTCACTATATCGCCGATCGACCGTATCTCTCTATTAGTTTCATGTCAATTTGCCAATTTCAAATCAATTTACCAATGTCATATCAGGCGAGGATGCGTCCCGGAGGTCTGATGCCTGGCGAGTAAGTTACAGAGCCTATCGTTCTAACCGGCAAAAGAACAGGCAGACGATTGCATCATTGCGGCGGACCAACTGAAAAACAATAACGCAACCAAGAAAAGCGCTCCCAAGCGCAACTGAAGTCAGCGTATGACGGGGAGCTAAACGAGAAGGATTAGAAGACGAGGATGGCAAGAGCAAAGTTAAATAAGCAATAAAGCGCCCGGAGGCGCTTTATTATCGATAAGTCATCGCAGGAGCAGTCTTCACAATAGATATAGAAGTCCGGTCATAAACTGTCTGCTCATATAACCAAGTATGCTTATGATCTTACAATGCTTACCGGGATCAGGTTTTGTCCGCAATCACCTGTAGCGCTTTCGCAACCACCTCATCCATCGGCTGGGCAATATCAATAAATATCGCTTCATCAGCGCCAGGCTCAATCAGAGTTTCAAACTGGCTACGCAGCATTTTCTCCCCCTGAAAATAGTGGTCTGCACGCTGACTTAAACGCGACCAGATAGTGTCGTAATCGCCTTGCAGATAGACGATCACTAACTCGTCATTATTCTCGCGTAAGATATCGCGATACTGCGGCTTAAGCGCCGAGCAGGCTATGACCGCTGAGTCATTATCAATAAACAGACGATTCAGCGTTTGCAGCCAACCGTAACGGTCGTCGTCGGTCAGAGGAATGCCCTGACTCATTTTGTCGACGTTGTGCTGGGGATGAAAGTCATCACCGTCAAAGAAGGTCAGACCCAGTTGCTGCGCAATCTGGCTGCCAACTGAGCTTTTGCCGCAACCGGATACACCCATTACTAAGATTTTTTTCGCTTTCATAGGACAATACTTCCCTGGGCCCCACTCAAATGGGGCCTTTGTGCTCAAATTGAAATTGGTCGCTTTAGGTTACTGCCACCACATCGCGAGTTGTGGGAACACAATAACCAGTCCCAGTACCAGAATTTGCATACAAATAAACGGAATCAGTGATGAGAAAATCAATCCCAGACTGATGTCCTTCGGCGCTACCGATTTGAGGTAGAAAGCTGCCGGACCGAATGGCGGTGACAGGAAAGAAACCTGCATGTTCAGACAGAACACAACACCAAACCAGATTGGGTCATAGCCCAGATTGATGATGATCGGTACGAAAATAGGCATGGTAAGCAGCGCTACCCCTACCCAATCGAGGAACATACCCAGTACCAGAAGAATCACCATCATAATCAGCAAAGTAGCAATGGCACTGCCACCCGACAGGGCCAGAATCGTCTCTTCAACAAAGTCGATACCGCCCATCAGGTTATACACCCCTACCAGCGCTGTCGCACCGATACCGATCCAGATGATCATCCCACAGGTACGCATAGTGGCGATGGCGCTCTCTTTTAGCATCGTCCAACCCATCTCACCGCGAATCACCGCACTGAGCATAATACCGACGACACCAAGCGCCGATGCTTCTGTGACCGATGCCACACCGGTGTAAATACTGCCTAATACCACCGCCACTGACAGTAACGGGAAAAACAGTGCTTTAAAGTAATTCGGGCGTTCGGTATCTTCTTCCAGCTCCTGCTGATCAAATTCTGGTGCCAGCGAAGGGTTCAGATAACAACGAATCAGTACATACGCCACATAACACATCGCCAGAATAAACGCCGGAACAAAGGCGGCTTTAAACAGGTCACCGATTGATACACTGGCGGTCATACCATAGATAATCAGGACGATACTTGGCGGCAACATGGTACCCAACGCACCACCGGCACAAGTTGTACCGATAGCCAGTTTGCGGTCATAACCAAGACGCAGCATCTGTGGCAGTGCCAGAATACCCAACAGAACGGTTTCACCACCGATAACGCCGGACATTGATGCCAAAAGTACCGCAACCAGTAGTGTTTGTACGGCGACACCGCCACGCACACGGCGCCCGACGGATTTCATCGCATCAAATAAATCGCGCGCAATCCCGGAGTGATCCAGCATCGCCGCCATCAGTACAAACATCGGAATAGCCAGGAAAATATAATCCGAAGCGAAGCTGTACATACGGCTGGTGATCAGAGGAATCGCATCGACACCAAACCATCCTAGGGTAAAGAAGATGGCAACGAAACCGGTGACGAATGCCAGCTGCATACCTGTCAGCAGCAAGCCGATCATCATCACCAGCATGAGCAGGCTGCCCCATTCAATTCCAATTGAAGAAAGATCAAACATCGCGCTTTTTCCTTAGGGCTTGAATTTCCTGAATCAGGTGCAACACAAATTGCACGACCAAAATCACCAGTGTGACAAAAATAACCGCTTTCAGCAGCGCCGGATAAGGAGGGTTAAAAGCAGAACCTGAGGTCTCCAGACGCATATCGCCCCATGGTGCAAACCAGGAAGCTTCAACAGTAATATAAGAGGCATACGCCATCATGCCGGCAAAGGCTAACCCGACAATGTGATGGACTAAATTAAGATAATGACGTGCACTTGGTGACACATGATCATAAATCAGTACCACACGAACGTGTTTATTGGATGCCATGGCATAGACACCACCAAACACAAATAACGAACCACCGATAAACGCCGCCGTTTCGTGTACCCAGGTGGTCGGTGAATCAAATACATAACGCATGACGACTTCATAAAAAGAAATCGCAACCGTTACCAGAAACAGCAGACTGAACGCATTACCAGCACGCACAATCCAAACGTCCAGCGCGTTTTTAGGCTGCTCATCATGAATAGGCGCAGCCGGTAGCTTATTCTCGCTCATAACGAACTCTTGCTTTAACAGAGAGGGCAAAGGCGCCCTCTCTCAATGGAAAGAAAATATATAGGATAGTTATAGAAGATCGTTGTTTTGCAGGAAGGTCGTCACAGAGTCATAGACCTTCTTCGCGTTCGGAGAACGCTCTGCAAATACTGCCCACTGATCGCGTGCGATAGCACGGAATTTCTTACGTTCTTCATCAGACCAGTTATGAATGGTAATTTTCGGATTGGCATTGGCTTCTTTCACCGCTGCCTGGTCGGCAATTTTCAGCTGAGTAGTAATGTCATAAGAGAAATCACGTACTGACGTCACAAGAATTTGTTGCAAGTCTGCCGGCATTTTTTCCCATTTCTTCTCGCTGATAGAAACATCGATCAGAGGCAGAGAGTGGAAACCCGGTTGAACCGGATGAGCCGCGACATCATTCATCCCTGCTTTTTGGTTAGTCGAGAATACGGTGTAGTCTGCTGCATCAATAACGCCTTTACTCAGGCCGGTGAATACTTCAGAAACCCGGCAGGTTAACCGGGGTAGCACCCGCAGCCGCAAAGACTTGCTGTACCAGACCTTCTGGCGCACGCAGTTTCAGACCTTTCAGATCCGCAACGCCATCAAGCGGCTTCTTAGAGACCAGAGATTCAACCCCCGTTGTTGAGGCACCAACAAAATGAACGCCGTATGGTTTGTAAAGTTCAGTTAAAAGTTCGTTACCACCACCGTAGTTCATGTATTGCAGCAGCTGGGTTGTATCTGACCAGGCACCAACCATGTTACCTAGCAGGCCGAAAGCCGGATCCTGACCAGAGAAGAATTCAGTCGCGGTCAGGTGACCATCCAGAATGCCCATTTTGATCGCACTAAGGGTTTCGGTGTGTTTAACCACTGCCCCAACAGGTAACAGGTCAATATCGATACGACCACCGGACATTTTTTCGACCCGCTCGGCCCAGTCTTGCTGAATCTGGAAGTTGCGATCTCCGGATGGATCCGAAGATTGGATTTTCAGTTTGAAATCTGCTGCCATTGCAGACATTGATACCAAACCTGTTACCGCTGCGGCGATAATTGTTCTCGTCATAGCTTTCATTGAATTATCCTTTCGAGTTTCACGTCTAACACCGGTTTATGAATTTTATGTTACCGGTAACTTGCGGTGTGAATGTTACTGGTAACTACCATTGACTGTCCATGAAGTTGATCACAGCTTTTAAACATTCATTAACATCCGGCTTACTGATGTTATTTTTTATAATCACCACAACATAAGCCTTTGTGCAGTTTAGTTAAAATTGCGCACAGCGGTGGATTAATCCAAAATTTTCCACGCTGGTTATCGAAAAGGTTGATAGCGGTCAATATTTAAACACGCACAACATCTAAACTCTTTAATAACGATGAATTGAATGATGTTCGGAGGTCGGAATGAACAGCACTTTTATAGTGAACTTTGTTGGTACAGCAACCCCGTCAACGATTAAACAACTTGCAGCAATAACCCATGAGAATGATGGTAAATGGTTAATTAGTAAGGTTAATTTTATCGAAGAGCAAGTGGCAGCCGTGATTAAGGTTGAAGTCCCCACTGCGAAAGTTCAAACGGTGAAAGAGGCCTTTCACTCCTACCCTGATTTACTGGTGCAAATTGTCGACTGTGATACGGCACCTCATCAATCAGACACGATTTATCAGATTCGGCTTGATGCCAATGACCGTTATGGAATTGTTAACGAGATCACACATGTGCTGGATAACCAAGGTATCCATATTCTCGATATGGATTGTCAACGGGTATTTATCGCCGGAGGTGGCGGTGTCAGTTCGAGCTTATTTACGGCTAATTTAGCGATTCGGCTGCCCGCTGAAATAGCAATACAAGACGTCGCTAAGGAACTCGAAGCTCTGAGCGAAGATACCCGCGTAATTATCGAGACATAAAACCGACCTCATAATAATTGCGCCCGATAAGGACGTTATAAAATAACAAAAATATAGAATGTATCATTATTCAGGAGGCCGCTGGCCTCCCTTTTTATGAAAGAAATTCATACACAAAAAATAACATGATGTACGGTTAGAATAATTCACTTATCGAATGCAAATAGTTATTTTTAGCAAATCAATAATGATGAAAATAACTGCCAGTATTTTCTTGAAGCAGCTAACAAACCACATTTTTTATATTGATTTTTTTGGAAATTAACTTGATGCTTAGAAACAGAGTTCCAGCAGTAACAAAGTACTCTGATAGAGCACTTATAATTCTAACAATATTCCTTCTGTACAAAGCCAAAACAAGCATGCTGTCAATCAACGTTGGGTAGGATAAAGATGTTTAAGCTTAAGAATATTAAAGTCAGCCACAAGCTGGCGATCATCATTGCTGTCGGGATCATTGGCTTCATCAGTTTACTGTTGATCGCATCAAGCGCATTGCAAAGTAATCTGCGTACGGAACGTGAAGCACGACTCAATGCAGTTTTAAACAGCACTCTCTCACAAGTTTCATTTCTGGAAAAAACACTTCCCAAAGCTGAGGCTCAGGCTGAAGCGAAAAAACTGATTAACGCGTTACGATTTGACGGCGACAATTATGTGTTCGTTATTAATGAGTCACGCGAGGCGGTTGTTCATCCTCTACGTCCGGACCTGATAGGCCAACAAATGGGCAGCGACAGCGAGCGTTTTTGGTTTGATATGGTGAACCTGGCCAAGAATGGTCAGCAAGGTATTCTGACTTACGACTGGCAGAAACGATAAAGGCCAGCCTGCAGAGAAACTCTCTTCCGTACATGGTTTTGCACCCTGGGGCTGGATCCTGGGCTCTGGCATGCTGGTCGATGATATTCAAACGGCAGTACAACAACAGTTTATGAAAATGGCGCTCGCCACACTGGCAGTCATCGTGGTGATGTCGCTGTTTGGCTTTGTCATCAGCCGGGCTATTGTGACGCCACTCGAACGCATCAAAGATACCATGAAGCTTGTCGCACAGGGCGACCTGACGGCTGAAGTTCAGGTAGAAGGTAAAGATGAGATCGGCGTGGTCGCCCAGCGCATTAATGAGAGCGTTAGTTCGATGCGCTCTGCGCTGCGCGAATCCTCCCATTCAGCCGGTGAGGTGGCTGAGGCGGCGATACGCATCGCTTCTTCGGCCGAGGAGACCAGCCAGGCCGTCGTCGGTCAACGTGACCAACTCAATCAGTTGGCTACGGCAATGAACGAAATGAGTGCGACCGTGGCAGAAGTTGCCGGACATGCCGAAGAGACCGCGCGAGATACTCTTGATGCCAGCAGCGAAGCCGGTACCGGCAATAAGGACGTCCACTCGAGTGTCGACAGCATCAAGGCGTTATCGAACGAACTGGAAGTCGCCGCCGAACAAGTCAACAAACTGAAAGAAGGCGTGATGCAGATTAGTGAAGTGACCGCTGTTATCAGCGGTATTTCAGAACAAACCAATTTGCTGGCACTCAATGCCGCAATTGAAGCTGCCCGTGCTGGCGAGCAAGGTCGCGGCTTTGCCGTGGTAGCCGATGAAGTGCGTAACCTGGCCAGCCGCACCCACCACTCCACCGAAGAGATTCAAACCACCATTAATCGGTTGCAGCAACTTGCCGTGACTACCGCGAGCGCGATGCAAAAGAGCCAGGACCTGGCCTACAACAGTGTCGAGCGCGCAGAGAATGCAGGCAGCGATTTGTCACAGATCGTTAGCCACATTCAGCACGTCAGTGACAAGGCAACGCAAATTGCAACAGCAGCGGAAGAACAAAGTGCAGTGGCAGAAGATATGAACCGTAATGTCAGCGGCATTAATGATGCAGCGCTGGAGATGTCACAAGCCGCCAATTATCTGGCTGAAGAGAGTGAAAAGCTGGCCGACTTGTCACGCCAGTTAGATGGAAAGCTGACCCGCTTTAAACTTTGATAAGGGTTACCGGTCACCCGTTACCCACATCAGGTTAACCACATCAGCACGAATAAAAAATCCACCGCTAGCGGTGGATTTTTTTATGCTGTCAAAGCGCAACCGGTATTATTTTACTGACCACTGCGACAGAGAACGCTTAAAGTCTTCATAACCAAACTCGTTCAGCTTCTGAATGTCGCCATTAGTACGTTCGCAGTACACAGAAGGCATCTTCAGGCCGTTAAACCAGTTCAGCTTCACCATGGTATAACCCGCGCTATCGAGAATATGCAGTTTTTGACCGACTTTAAGTGGCTGATCAAACTTCGCCACACAGAACTGGTCACCCGCCAGACAAGAACAAGAGCCGATCACGTATTCGTATTCACCGTCGTCGCTCGCTTCAAGGACAGAGGCAGGCTCGTTGTAAATAAGCGTATCTAAACGGTGTGCTTCGGTTGCAGAATCTACAATCGCGGTTTTCATGCCGTTCTCAACCAGATCAACCACAGTGACCACCAGATCAGTGGTTTTGGTAATAATCGCTTCACCCGGTTCCAGGTACAGCTGCACCGCATGTTTTTCAGCAAAAGCTTTCAGCGCCAGACCCAGTTTATCGACATCGTAACCCGGCCAGGTAAAGAATACACCACCGCCCAGACTTACCCAGTCCAGCTTATCCAGATACGCGCCAAAGCGCTCAGAGATAGAATCCAGCAGACTAATGAACGCATCGACATCTTTGTTCTCACAGTTCATGTGGAACATGACACCATTGATGCTCTCAAATACGGCCGGGTCAATATGGTCTGCCTGAACACCCAAGCGAGAAAAGCGACGTGCCGGGTTAGCGAGATCCTGACCAGCGTAGCTCACACCAGGGTTAAGGCGCAGACCCACAGAGGCCTTGCCTTCCACCAGGTGACGATATGCTGCCAGCTGTGACTGAGAGTTAAAAATCATCTTGTCGCAGATATCTGCGACTTCTTTCACGTCATCTTCACTGTAGCCCACGCTGTAAGCATGAGTTTCACCACCGAATTTTTCATAGCCCAGTTTAACTTCAAACGGGCCTGAACTTGTGGTGCCGTCCAAGTAAGGTTTGATGATGTCAAACACACCCCAGGTAGAAAAACATTTCAGAGCAAGAACCAGTTTAACACCTGACACTTCTTTCAGACGTTTGGCTATTTCCAGATTTTCGATCAATTTCCCTTCATCAATCATGAAGTATGGAGTTTTCAATTCGCTTTTTTGCATTGTATCGCTTCCTGATTACTGCCTGCCGCAGGCAGCATCATTTGAGTCTTTAAATGGAAAAAACAGCCATCACAAGTGACGGCTGTTTATTGCATCTCAATCTAAGTTCATTTCAACTGACAAACCGTAAGTCAAAATTACTTCAGAATGTTGATAACTGGTTCGCTAGGTTGCAGCTCCTGAATTTCCCAGTCCAGGCCGATTGACGGCATGGTTTCCAGGAACGGATCCGGATTCAACTGCTCCATGTTGAACACGCCAGCTTGAGCCCATTCGCCACGGAAGAATTGCAGAGCAGCGGTGATTGCCGGTACACCTGTCGTGTAAGCAATGGCCTGATGCTCAACGTCCTGGTAAGCCACTTCATGGTCCGCATTGTTGTAAATGAAGACACTGCGCTGCTCGCCATTCTTTTTGCCCTGAACCCAGGTACCGATGCAAGTGAGACCAGTATAGCCCGGCGCCAGAGACGTCGGATCCGGCAGCAGTGCTTTCAGCACGTGCAGAGGATGAACACTGGTACCATCGTGCAGAGTCACAGGTTCCGGGTTAAGCAAACCGATGTCACGCATGCAGTTGAAGTAGTTCAGGTAGCTGTCACCGAATCCCATCCAGAATTCAATGCGCTTAGCCGGGATATACTCTTTCAGCGAACGAACTTCATCATGCGCCATAGAGTACACCTTGAAAGGACCACAGTTAGGGAAATCGAACTCCATCATACGAGTGTGACACGGTACTTGTTTCCACTCACCCTCTTCCCAGAAGAAAGAGTCGCCCTGAATTTCCAGCATGTTGGTTTCAGGATCAAAGTTAGTGGCGAACTTTTTACCGTGGTCACCCGCGTTGATGTCCATCACATCGATAGTATCGATTTCATCAAACAGATGTTTTGCCGCGTAAGCGGCAAACACACTCACTACGCCCGGGTCGAAACCCGCGCCCAGTATGCCGGTGATACCCGCTTGTTTAAACTTATCACGATATGCCCACTGCTGATCGTACGCTTCAGGTACTTGCTGACCTTCAGAGCACAGATCAACCGCAACAGAAGTGTCCATATAGGACACTTTTGCACGATAACAGGCTTCCATGATTGGCACGTTAACCCATGGAGGACCGGCGTTGATCACCAGGTCCGGTTTTACTTGTTCGATTAACGCGACCAAAGCGTCTACATCGTCAGCATTCACTGAACGAGCTTCTAGCTTCTTAGTAGAATCTTTCAGGTTTTGTTTACCCTTGATTGATTCAATGATCTTCTCACACTTCGCGATAGAACGCGAAGCTATGGTAATATCACCCAGCACGTCGTTGTTTCTGTGCCGCTTTATGTGCGACCACCCAGCCAACGCCGCCCGCCCCAATCTGTAGAATAGACATAGTATCCGTATACCTTTATTTCGCTAGCTCAATAGCCAGAGTTTCAATTTTAGCCAGTAAAGCTTCGAAATCCGAAGTCTTTAAGCATGGGTTCAAGATTGTGAATTTCAAGGCAGTTTTGCCATCCACAATGGTTTCGCCAAGAACAGCTACGCCACGTACCAGGGCTTCCAGACGAACAACTTTGTTCAGTTCATCCAGGTCAGACGCCTGATTGTTTACCGCGCGGAACAACACGGTAGACAGAGATGGTTCAGCCAAAAGCTCAAAAGCTTCATGCTGACGAACCAATTCGGCCACTTGTTGAGTTTGGTCCAGCAAGTGATCGTACATTGCGCCCATTTGTTTAGGACCTACGTTTTGCATGGTCATAAACACTTTCAGGGCATCAAAGCGTTTTGTTGTTGAGATAGACTTATCAACCAAGTTTGGCAGCGTGTCATGCTCACGGTTCAGGTAATCTGCATGGTGCAGCAGGTACTTGAATTTGCTCTTATCTTTCAGCAACAGTGCGCCACAGCTGATGGTTTGGAAGAACAGCTTGTGGAAGTCAACACTAACAGATTGCGCGCGTTCAATACCACTCAGGCGATCTTTATGGCTGCTCAGAATCAGAGCACCACCGTATGCGCTGTCCACATGCATCCACATTTCGTGCTTATCAGCAACGTCAGCGATAGTCACCAGATCATCGATAGCACCGTGGTCAGTCGTACCTGCAGTACCTACGATAGCAAATGGGATCAGGCCTTCTGCTTTCGCTTGTTCAACCACAGCTTCAAGCTTGGTCACGTCCATGGTGCCGTTTGGCAGAGCATCAACAGCCAGAATCGCTTTCTCACCCAGACCCATCCAAGAAGCAGACTTCTGAACAGTAAAGTGTGATTTCTTCGAACACACGATACGCAGTTTGTCAGCATAGTCAGGCAGACCCAGTTTCTGAATCGAGTGACCGCTCAGCTTGTCAGCAATCCAGTCACGTGCCAGCATCAGACCCATTTGGTTGCTCTGAGTACCGCCACTGGTGAAGATACCATCTGCTTGTGCGCCCAGTTCGTATTTTTCACACATCCAGTCAATCACTTTCTGCTCAACGAAGGTTGCTGCAGAAGACTGATCCCATGAATCCATTGATTGGTTCAGAGACGCGATGATCGCTTCAGCCACAACAGAAGGCATCAGCGGCGGCGTATGCAGGTGTGCAATACAATCCGGGTGCTGAACGATGATAGAGTTTCTTAGCAACCAGTTCAGCGGTATCGGTAATCACATCTTTCAGTGACGCATTCTTGTTATCCAGATCAACCGCGTAAATTGCTTCTTCCAGCGCTTTAGGATCAATACCAGAGTATGGTGCATTCACTTCTTCAAACACGGCTTTCATTGCTGCAGTCGTGTGGTTCATTACCTGAGCGAACTCCTGGCTGCCCATGTGACCGGTATGAATGAAGTGTTTTTTCCACTCTTGGTTTGCCTGCTCTGGGTCTTTTTGACCGCCGCCGGCAACCAGCATTGCTTCTTCCAGCACGCGCAGAGCAAAATCAATCTGTTCGAATGAGATGATCAGCGGTGGAAGGAAACGGATAACCGAACCGTCACGGCCACCTTTTTCAACCATCAGGCCACGCTCCAGCGCTGCACGCTGAATGTCCAGAGTCAGTTGTGGTGCCGATTTTGGCTCACCAAATTTGTTCAGCTCGCCGCTTGGATCTTTGATTTCCAGACCCAGCATCAAACCTTTACCACGCACTTCTGCAACGCAGTTTACGCGGCTTTGAATTTTTTCCAGACCCATACGCAGGTATTGGCCTTTGATATTCGCCTGTTCAACCAGGTTATCACGCTGAATGATTTCCAGTGCTTTTGCACCCGATACCATTGCCAGCTGGTTACCACGGAATGTACCGGTGTGCTCACCCGGTTTCCAGGTGTCATGCTGCTTGTTAATTACCAGCAGAGACATTGGCATACCACCACCGATCGCTTTAGACAGACACAGTACGTCAGGTACGATGCCCGCTTCTTCGAATGCGAAGTTGTAGCCAGATTTACCTACACCACACTGGATTTCATCAAAAATCAGCAGGATACCGTGCTCATCACAGATGCGACGCAGTTCACGCAGGAAGAATGCTGGTGCCGGAATTACACCACCTTCGCCCTGAACCGGTTCTACGAAGATCGCAGCCGGCTTCATGATGCCCGCTTCGTCGTCGTTCAGCAGACGCTCAATGTAACGGATGCTCGCTTTCGCACCTTCATCGCCACCCAGACCAAACGGACAACGCAGGTTGTATGGGAAAGGCATGAAGTGTACGTCTGACATCAGGCCAGTACGACGTGCTTTGGTATTCAGGTTACCCATCATGCCCATAGTGCCGTTCGTCATACCATGGTATGCGCCACGGAACGCGAACAGGGTGTTACGACCTGTGGTTTGCTTAGCCAGTTTGATGGCAGCTTCTACCGCATCAGCACCAGATGGTCCACAGAACTGAATCACACAGTTGTTACCCAGTTCTTCTGGCAGGAATCCCTTCACCGCTTTGATGAAGTTGGTTTTTGCTTTAGTTGCAATATCCAGAGTCTGGTAAGGAAGACCTGAGTCCAGTTGATCTTTCAGAGCCTGATTGATTTCTGGGTGGTTGTAACCAAGCGCCAGCGTACCTGCACCTGCAAGACAGTCCAAAAAGATCTGACCACGGGTGTCTTCTACCAGACAGCCAAAAGCCTGCTTGATAGCAATCGGTAAACGGCGTGGGTATGAGCGCACTGCGGACTCATGTTCTGCCTGTTCAAGGAGGACGTCATCCGGAGTTAGATCATAAGTACCTTCTAATACTGGTACTTGGTTGGAAAACATAGTTGCGATAGTGTTATCGACTTCAAAGGCTGTACTCATCTTCGTCCCCTTGAATGGTTAAAGTTCTGTCTATTTCTCGGAAAATAGTTGGTAAGAGAAATGACAAATAGCAAAACGTCCCGTCTATGTCCGCAGACAAATTCGGAATTAACTTAAAGGTCATCAGCTTGATGACTAATCACTAAAAAACAGGAATCAAGGTTCGGTTATGCTACTGTCCTGGCGAACAGGGCACAGAGGAAGTACAAAGCTGATTAATGTGTGTAAGTTAAGTGAGTTCAATGTTGGGTTTCCCATTCACATGCTGTTCCCACAGCAAGAGTATCCCGTCTATCAGCAAAAGGGCTTGCTGATACCTACCCTACGTAATGTCCCAATCAGCCTGAATGGTCACTACGCGTATCCCCCAGAAGCACTGTCCGAGATTGTTGCGGAAATTACCATAAAATGAGTTTGCGCTGCAATCCCTTTTCAACGATAAATTACAACTAAGTCAACAGAAAATATAACAATTATCGAATATTCAGAAAGTTATAAAAGTAAGAAATTACACAGCCTCCGTCAGTTAAACGGAGGCTGTGTCGGGTCACTTAATTAAACTGTATCATTTTTGACTATTTGGTTAAGTATCGCGTTGGCGGTATCAGTATCAAGAGCACCTGTGATGTCGAAAATATCAACACCATTTTCAATAATGATGGTCTGTTCGCCGCCATCATGATCCACTCTCAGGGTCAGATCTTCATCGCCACTTTCCACTTCGTCAATACTGATTTTTGCCAGCAAATCGTTGAAGGTTTCATCATCACTCAGCACCGATGTGAGGTCTAATGTATCGCTGCCTCGTTCGAAGTTTTTGACCACGTCGGTACTGTTGTCCAGGGCCGCATCCAGCCAGGTAAATACATCCGCCTGACCACCATAGCCAATAAGCAGATCATTGCCCATCTGCGCGTGGATGGTTGGCTCTCCGTCTTCCCCTATGACGACATCAAAAGATGGTGTGGTACTGTCAGCGTCCAAGGTAACCGTTGCCTGGTTACTGAGCTGGTCATCGGAGTCGACCGCCATGTAATTAAAACTGGTATCCTCAGTGACAACTTCAGAGCCGGACAGATAGGTCACAACATAGTTCGAACCAGAAGTCCCGTCGTTACTCGATGCAGAAAAGTCCATCTGCACGATCGGTTGACTCGACACATAACTATAATCAGCCTGATTCACATCATAATATTCGACATGTGTCGTCCCATCCAGGAAGGTAAAGGTGACCGTTGCTACGTGATTATTATTCAATCCATCAACAGCGAAGCTAACCTTGTAGAATGGGTTGTCACTAAAATCCACTGTCAGGGTTTCGGTACTGTTGATACCACTACCGGCCTCAACGGATAAACCGGTCCCCTGTGTATTGTGATCGATAAGAGTGACGTCTGCATCAACCGTATTTTGACCATTCCTTTTGGTCGCGGAGATTTCAACCTGATTACCGTTCTCTAACACAAAAGTGTAGGTACCATCGTTATTATTAACCAGAGAACCATCATCTGAAGAACCAATAACGACTTCATCACCCGAAGGAAACGAAGCTGATGTAATGCGGATCGAGCAGGACTTTATCTCCTCCCTCCACATAGAGATCGGCGCTTGTCAGCTCACGGGTGACACCGAATTCATCGGTATAGAGCAAGGTTCCGGTCTCGGGCAGTGATGTCAGCACAATCATGACCTGAATATTGGCAGCATCATCGTCTACATCTGAAATATGGTCTTGCAGCGGGTCATCCGAGTCGAACACAATCGTACTCTCGACATTGTCGCTGAGCAGCACGGTAAAGTTTTCCGCAATCGGAGCATCATCGACATTTAACTCGTTAAGTATCACATCAATATCCGTAGACTTAACGATGCCCAAACCTTCATCCTCTGTAGCCGTCACTACCAGATTATGAGTATTGGTAGCCAGCTCATAATTGTTAGTAAAAGCTGCAACGCCTTCTGAGGTTAAGCTGATCACACCGGTGACGGCATTAATGGTAAATAACGCCATGCCGTTATCATAGACATTTTGGGTAATGCTATAAGTCACTCTTTCCCCATCAGCGTCTGAAGCCGATACTCGGCCCAGTTCACTGGTGATCACCCGACCTTCATAGTAGTCAAACACGTAGCGGTTTTCATCTGGATCGTTGGGGTCAAATACCGGTGCGTTGTCATCCAGGTTCAGTTCGGTCAGCTCAACCGGAATATCGGTCGATTGCTGCGCGCCCAGCCCCGCCACTTCGGTCGCGGTGACAATCAGGGTGTGCTCGTTCGGGTTCAGTTCAAAGTCGTTGGCAAACGCCGCCACACCCTCTGCAGTCAAACGGATCTCCCCGCTTTCTTCATCGATGGTGAACAGCGGGTTGTTGTCACCGTCAAACACGTTCTGTTTGATGCTGTAGGTGACGGCTTCGCCGTCCGCATCCGTGGCCTGCACGGTGCCCAGCACATCATTAACCGTGCTGTTTTCGTTGTATTCAAACGCGTATTGCGCCCCGTCCGGATTATCCGGATCGTTAGGGTCAAATACCGGCGCGTTATCATCCAGGTTCAGCTCGGTCAGCTCAACCGGAATATCGGTCGATTGCTGCGCACCCAGCCCCGCCACTTCAGTCGCGGTGACAATCAGGGTGTGCTCGTTCGGGTTCAGTTCAAAGTCATTGGCAAACGCCGCTACGCCCTCTGCAGTCAGACGGATGTCACCGGTGGTCGCATCAATAGTGAACAGTGGGTTGTTGTCGCCGTCAAACACGTTTTGTTTGATGCTGTAGGTGACGTCTTCGCCGTCCGCGTCCGTGGCCTGAACCGTGCCCAGCACATCATTAACCGTGCTGTTTTCGTTGTATTCAAACGCGTATTGCGCCCCGTCCGGATTATCCGGATCGTTAGGGTCAAATACCGGCGCGTTGTCATCCAGGTTAAGCTCAGTCAGCTCAACCGGAATATCGGTCGATTGCTGCGCGCCCAGCCCCGCCACTTCGGTCGCGGTGACAATCAGGGTGTGCTCGTTCGGGTTCAGTTCAAAGTCATTGGCAAACGCCGCCACGCCCTCTGCCGTCAGGCGGATGTCACCGGTGGTTGCATCGATGGTGAACAGCGGGTTGTTGTCGCCGTCAAACACGTTTTGTTTGATGCTGTAGGTGACGGCTTCGCCGTCCGCGTCCGTGGCCTGCACAGTGCCCAGCACATCATTAACCGTACTGTTTTCGTTGTATTCAAACGCGTATTGCGCCCCGTCCGGATTATCCGGATCGTTGGGCGTAAAGACCGGAGCATTATCGTCAATATCAAGTTCACTCAATATGACATCAACATCCGCAGACTGAGGCGTACCGTTAGCGTCAACTTCCGTTACCGTCACCACTATGCTGTGTGTGTTATCCGGGAGTTTCGTAATCGTTGGCAAGTGAAGCAGCGCCCGCAGCGGTCAAGCTGATTTCACCAGTCTCACTATTAATCTGGAACAGATCATTACCCTGCTCGTCCTGAACGTTATTCTTGATAGAAAAAGCCAGAACCTCATTATCCGGGTCAATCGCACTAACCTGACCAATTGTTTGTCCTTCTGTCTGACCCTCATCATAACTAAATGAGTAATCGCCCTCGTCATTGACATCGACAAAGACCGGCACATCATTGGTGCCATTAATCGTCACAGTAACCGTGTGAGTGCTGCCATCCGTACCTACCACCTGAAACTGGTCAATAATCGAATCACCGGTGTTAAGCTCATCGAAGGCACTATTGGCAACGAACACCCAGTTACCATCGGCATCAATCGAAAACTGACCATAATCTCCCGCCTCATCCTGCTGCGGGACAAATGTCAGCCCATCGGCGCCTTCTACCTGTAAAACCCCTTCCAGAGTCACCGGCTCATCCGTTTCATCCGCCTCAGCACTGTCGCTACCACTTAACAGCAATGTCGTGACGGTATCTGCGACCAAATCGGCCAGCGCCAGACTTTGTGTTGCCGACAGCCCCAACCCTTCCAGGCCAGACGTATCAAAACTGGTGGACGCCAACACTTCATCGCCGGTACGACTGATACTGGCAGAAGCCGTCAGACTGGAACCATTAGTTCCGCCTGCTGCGGTTGCCAAATCAGGATTCTGCGTCGGGTCAGCGCCAAGTTCCAACTGTTGAATAATCTGGGCAATTTCTCCGTCCAGATTAGTGTTTGCAGTATTGGCAGGGCTCACCAATTCAGCGGTGACTTGTGGATTAGGACCTTCGCTGACCTGAACGACAACGTCGCCCGGTCTGAGGGGCATATTTGCGGCTTGTTCGCGGAACTGACCGTTTCTGTCAATGATCAGGGTAACGTTAGCCAACATCGTAGAAGCGAGAGTACGTGTGTTCATGAGAGTCATTCCTTGAAGTTTGAATAGGCTCGATATGCATGCAGATGCCTGACCTGGAAAGGCCCGACACCTAATCAACTATTCTCATAACCTAAACGTAGTGACCCCATTAATGACAATCAACTCAATATTTAGAGTTTTAATCCTAATACTGACTAAGATATCAATATATATAGAAATTATTCATTAGCACTTTTTTGAACTAATCTCTCAACTTTCTAAATTATCAACTAAGCTTCCAGTAACCTCCGATTTGAGATAGCAATCGCTGTGAATTCGTGCCTGCAGTGCGAATTCGAATGCCTCAACAAATCATTCAAATACTAATAGGAGCGACCCTGTGAAACGGACCATTCCCCTTTTGGCAGGATGTTTGTTGTCTATACCCTTCCAAGCTTCAGCTCAGACACTTGAGCAGGCTGTAGCGCTTGCGTTGGCAAATAATCCTGAAATAAAAGCCAGTTACAACCAATACGTCAGTAGTGTAAAAGAGAGTGATGCCGCCGCCGGTGCTTATCTTCCTACGCTGGACCTTGATGCAGGCATCGGCTACGAAGGTATCCGCCCTGCTTCATCTACCGGCAATGAGGACACAGACCTGACCCGCAAAGAAGCGAGCATTATTCTTAACCAATTGATTTGGGATGGTAATGCCACTCTGAACGACATGGATCGTACCGCCGCTGATGCAGAATCTGAACGGTTACAACTGCTTGATGACGCATCGAACCTGGCATTGCAAGTAACTGATGTGTATCTCAACGCGGTCAAAGCAAGCGAAGTTTTGGCGCTGTCAGAAAGTAACCTGGCTGTGCATAAACGTATCTACCGGGATATCAAACGACGCGTCGACTCCGGTATCGGCTCGACAGCGGACCTGACGCAGGTTGAAGCCCGTATCGCCCGGGCACAGGGTAACTTATTAGCTGCCCAGAATAATCTGTTTGACACCCACACACAGTTTGAACGTCTGGTCGGTCAGGCTCCGCTCGGCCTGATTTATCCCCGCGCAGACGCCGCTAAAATTCCGTTGTCGTTAACCGATGCGATGGCGCTGGCTCTGGACAACCATCCGGTCATCAAGGTTTCGGCCGCTGATGTCGACTCAGCCCGCTTCCAGTATAAGCAGTCGAAAAGCCCCTACTATCCGACCATCTATTTTGAAGCACGTCAGACCTGGCGTGATGATGCAGGTGGTGATCGCGGCGGAGCGAGCGAAACCATCGCGATGCTGCGCTTAAACTACAACCTGTACAACGGGGGCAGCGACAGTGACCGCAGTGAAAGTGCTGCATATCAGCTCAATCGCTCAAAAGATTTACGCGATAACGCCTACCGTCAGGTGGAAGAAGGACTGCGACTCTCCTGGAGTGCGCTCGACTTAACTCTGCAACAAAAAGACTTTCTGGCAGACCATGTCGATTCTGCATCGCAAACCGTGATTGCTTACGAGAAGCAGTATCAGATTGGCCAGAGAAAACCCTGCTTGACCTGCTCAACACAGAAAATGAACTGTTTGAAGCACGCCGGGATTATCTGGATGCGCACTATGCCGAGCAATACGCAAAATATCGTGTTATGAATGCGGTTGGCGTATTGATTGACGCCCTGCTGGTCGATATTCCGCAGGAATGGACGAAGAAAGTGGAGTACTGATATGAAAATAACCATTCTCTCACTCTCTGTCATGATCAGCCTGGCAGCTTGTCCCAGCCTGGCAAGTGACGAATATGATTACATCAAAACGCCGCAGGCGAATCAGATTGCCGATCTGCAAGATGACGATATGGATGGCGTGATCAACGCTCGTGACCTGTGTCCGGACACACCAAAAGGAGCACTGATCGATAATGATGGTTGCGGTGAAGTGATCCAGGATTCAGATAAGCGCCAGCTGCACATTTTGTTTGCCCATGACTCATATGAAATCAACCCGGTGTTTTCCGATCAAATTCAGGAAATGGCGATGTTTCTGAAAAAATATCCCAGCGCATCGATTGAGATTCAGGGCTATACCAGTAAAGTCGGCACAGATGATTACAACCTGGACTTATCCAAACAACGTGCAGAAGCGGTCGAAAGCAAATTACTCTCTTACGGCATCGCCGCTAAGCGCGTGAGGATTGTCGGCTATGGTGAAAGCCGCTTAGTCGACGATGGCGATTCCAATTCAGCGCATGCGGTAAATCGGCGAGTTACAGCAACCGTTGTGGGCTTGAAAGAGAAAGTCGTTGAAGAATGGACTATTTTTACCACCAAGAAGAAATAGCCACCATTTTCACCTTGGCCCTGCGCCATAACGAACGGAAAGTGCTAAAGAACAACCAGACACAACAAAAAAGGCCCCGCGGGGCCTTTCGTTTGTATTTGATGGACACTTTAACTTATCAGGTTCTGTTATCGACTTGCGCAGAAGCCGAATTCTCAACCTTTTTCTTTGGCAGTGACAGGCTCAGCAAACCGTAACCCAGAATCGCTGCTGTGGTGGATCCCATCAAAATACCCAGTCGTGCGTAGGTGTCGTAGTCTACATTGGCGCTGCCAAACGCCAGCGAGGAGATAAAGATCGACATGGTGAAACCAATACCACACAGCACAGATACCGCAAAAATGTGCTTAAGGTTAATACCTTCCGGCAATTTAGCCACACCCATTTTTACCGCCGCAACACTGAAGGTAAAAATCCCGAGAGGTTTACCCAGCAACAGACCAAGAGCCACACCTAAAGGCAGGGTTGAAGCCAGACCAGACAAAGAAACACCCGCCAGTGAAATACCTGCGTTGGCAAATGCAAACAGAGGCAGAATACCAAACGACACATAAGGATGCAGGGCATGTTCCATATGCTTCAACGGAGAGTGCTCACCCTTTTTGCCCTTCAGCGGAATGGCAAAACCGATCACTACACCGGCCAATGTGGCGTGAACACCTGACTTCAGTACCGCAACCCACAAAATCAGGCCAACCACCATGTAAACACTGATTTTGGTGACGTGTTTAGCATTAAGCAGGAACAGCACACCGGTCATAATAAAGCCAATTGTCAGTGCGATGGTTGATAAGTCACTGGTATAGAACAGCGCGATGATGACAACCACACCCAGGTCATCAATGATGGCCAGAGCCAGCAGGAATACTTTCAGGCTCACCGGTACCCGGTTTCCCAACAACGCCATGATACCCAGAGCGAACGCGATATCGGTTGCCGCCGGGATCGCCCACCCCTGGATAGCCTGAGGATCACCAGAGTTAAACAGCACATAAATCAGTGCCGGCGCAAGCATACCACCTACAGCGGCGATAGCCGGGAAAATGGCCGTTTCACGTGACTTCAGTGCCCCTTCCAGCAGCTCACGTTTCACTTCCAGGCCAATTAACATGAAAAACACAGCCATCAGACCATCGTTGATCCAGTGAGAAACAGACATACCAAACAGGTAGCTGTGCAGTGCACCCTGATAGAATTCATTAAGAGGTGAGTTTGCAATGGTCATGGCAACCACCGAAGCAATCACTAAGATGATCCCTCCGGCTGATTCCATTTTGAAAAAGTCACGAATTGTGTCAGTCATTAAATCGTCCTTGTAGTTATGTTAGTCAACGATAAACAGAAGAATAAATTGAGTGTATCCACTCACTTATCACTTGAGAAATCGCTTGTAATGAACATACACCTCGAAAATTCCGAACAGTTAAGCTCCATGCTACGTTTATTCCGTTTAAACAGTGCCAAACTTTAAGTATAGGAAATCGAGTAAAGAAAACCGCTTTTGTGGGAAAATAACAAAACGGGAACATCTAAGATGTTCCCGTTCCGACTCATAAGTATGAAGTGTTTGTCGTTTTTAACGTATTACAGAAAATGATGGTTTAGTAACCCGTCAGTTGCATAAAACCGTGAGCACGGTGTGTTCCGAACGAGTAAACCGGCCCCTGCCAGTATGGCAGAGCAAATGGAAGCCACAAATGTTGATTGAGTACACTGGTGGTGATATTGATATTCTGGCTCGGGATCGAAATATTCCACTGTAACGGGACTAATTTACCATTCGCCAACGACATCATGTGCAGAGGGGTGATCATCACATCAGATTCATTCAGTGTGATAACTTTGCCATTGCGGGTCGACAAGGTTCCGAATACATAAGGTAACTGCAGATTGTGTCGGAATCGACTGACTGTCAGTGTGGTATCCTGATCGAGGTCAAGCACGAACCAGTCCCAGCCACGCTGACCTTCTGCCAGCAAACCACTGCCCCACTCTTTGCTCATCCACGCCGTCCCTTCGACAGCAACCGGAGGCAAATTATTGCTGAGTTTCAGCGAACCACGTACTTTGATAAACGGCGCCTGGATATTATATGACGCAACCGGCATCAAATTATGCTTGGCCTGATACCCCTGTTCACCGGGTATCACATACTGTCCGTTTCTGCTCCATTTTCAGTGACAAAGCAAAGGAATCGGTATTAACACTTAAACGCCCGGGGAACGGATTCTCATCCTTTGCACTCCAGGACCAGTTATCAATCCACATCCGAAAAGGTTTTGCATTGAGCCCGGCGAGTCCGATACCACCGCGGGCCATACGCTGTTCGCGCCAGACGTGATCCCGGGTCGAGATCACCACATGAGAAAAATAGAGTTGGGAGTTATCCCAGCCCGGATGCTCCAGATCATCACGCGCGATACGGAAATAATTCCATTGCACGCCATATTCGTTGCCGTGGGTATCTTTGACATTGGCAAAGAAGTGCCACCACTCATGTTGATAGTCTGGATGCATAGCGAAATCTGCGGGTAAAACTACAGGTTTGCCCGGCAGTGCCGATTCAAATACTTTTTGCGATTGGGAAGCAAACAGAGAGTCCAAATCGTTATCATCAGACTGGTATTGAGGCGGAGCGAAAATGGCATAAAGCAATGAACCGATCAATGCGATAACCGCCAATACGGTTGCCACCACCAACAGCTTCACCAGGCTTTTATTCAGTATTGCCATTACAGCGCATCCCTTAATGATTTCATTGGCGAGCGACGAACCAATCGCATCACAGGCAGAGCTCCGGCAATAATCAGAGCCAGCATCGACAAAATGGCGGTTTGCATATAAAGCGACGGAATCATTTGCAGTGCCATTGTCCACCCGAACGATTGACGAATCACAACATCAATCATTAACTTAGCCAGCACAATACCCAGCGGCAAAGCAATGATTAAAGACACAGCCCAAAAAACGAACAACTGCAATGCACCTACGACTACCAGCTCTTTCCCGGACATGCCCAGACAACGCAGCAAAGCAATATGCCGTTGACGGGAAACTTCACCGGCAACGGTAGCGAAGAAAATCCCGCACACCGCAATCAATAAAGTGATGTTGCCCAGGGTATCGGCAATAGCAAAGGTCCGATCAAAGACCCGCATGGCTTTTTTGTGCAGGCTGTGGTTGTCAAATACCCGCTCTGAGTCGAGCCTGAATACCGAATCAAGACGTTTTTTCAGCACGTTGACCTGAGTATCATCTTTCATCTTCACGGCCAGAGCGACGTTACCCGTACCAGCAAAAGCGTACAGCCAGTTGCGATGCGACATCAGCACCTGGTTATAAGGGTTACCGTAGTCATAATAGACACCGACCACCAGCCAGCCCTGGCCCAATGGCATCGAGAGATCGATATAATCACCCGGTCGTATACCCAGTTTAATTGCCATGGATTCGCTGACCATCACGCCACGAGAGTGATGTAAATGATACCAGTAATCCGGGACACCGAGCTTAACGGTCAGTGAGTCAAGCTCACCTTGCGATGCGCCGGTACTGACCACCTGCAGAGCACCATTATTGGTCGAGCAATCTTTTTCCCAGCGCCACCACACATTGTCAACGTCCGGCTGTTTCGCCAGCCATTCACTCATCCGTGCAGCAGAGCTGACGGTGGGATAGAGATATAAATCGGCGGCCAGACGCTGCGAAAGCCACTTCTCCGTCGTCTCACGGAAACTGCCGACCGTGGTTTCCACCCCGATGTTGGCCGCCATAGCCAGCATAAATGCCATTGTTGCTACGCCACGATAACTCATACTCGCAGCCGCATCGGCAAAGAACCAGCGTACTTTTACCCACCGCATAGTGTAAGAGAAA
Organism: Vibrio sp. CDRSL-10 TSBA; assembly: GCA_039696685.1. NCBI lineage: Bacteria > Pseudomonadati > Pseudomonadota > Gammaproteobacteria > Vibrionales > Vibrionaceae > Vibrio > Vibrio sp. CDRSL-10 TSBA. The sequence continues at coordinate 1,886,233 of CP155566.1, forward strand.
CTTTTGAACACTTTCCAGATCAGGAATGGCGTAATCAGAGCAACACTGATCAGCAGCAACGCGATAATGGCAAAGCCGGACGACTGAGTTTTCGGCGCCTGATACACCGCGATTGCAGCCACAAACAGGCAGCTCGCAATCAAGGCCTGCAACGTGAATTCAGAACGGGCAAAACGCATCAGAGACAGGCGGGTTGTCAGCCGTATCGGCTGCGATTTTAGCAAACGAATCAACGGCCATGCACAAGAAGCAAACGCCCCAAAGATTGCCATAAATAAACTGTAAGAGCTCCAGCTCCAATCCCAGTCAATAGCCAGTCCGACATTGGCATCATAAAGATTTGCCAGGCTGGCCGATACTGCGGGCATTAATTTATTGGCCAGCATCAGGCCAAATACATTGCCGCACAACCAGCTCAGAACAACCAGAACAAGCAACTCAAGTGATAACGCTTTCGCCAGTTGCCAGCCGGAGACACCGGTTTGACGTAATATGCCAACCAGAGGCTGACGCTGGATGAGCGACAGCGACATCGCTTGGTAGAAAATAAATAAACCAACCAGAAACGACAGCATTCCCATCGCGGTCAGATTCATATGGAACGCCTGAGTGAGAGATTCCAGTTCTGCACGCGAACTCCGCACTAAAGTCATGCCATTGGGAAGAATTCGTTTCAGCTGTTGTAGCTTCTCCGGCGGCATATCCGTACAAGCGATAACCGACAAGCCCGAGCTTGGTCTCAGCTCACGAACTAATGACAGGTCCGCAACAATGCGCGTGCCGTTAATCATGTTGTGCGTATCAATCACCACAGGGCCGAGTTCAGTGCCATCATCCAGAATAATCGGATCGCCGGCGGACCAGCCTCGCAGCGCAGCGAAATCCTGACTTACCATCAGAGGGGACGGTTTTTGCATCAGCGCCAGCATACTCATCTGATCCAATGTCAGACCATTCCCCAGCGGGAGCATAGCGACCGGATCAATACCGAGCAGAGTAAAATCAGCACCGGACTTGGTTGTCATACGGTAGCTGTCAAAAGGAGCACACTGGTTGAAACCATCACGACGCAACTGAACGTAGAATCCCTGCGGAATCTTATTGGCGACGTGTTTAGTGCGGATTCGATAAGGAAGAGGATTAGAAAACAGCTTTTCGCCATGTTCGTAACTTTGACGAGCATGGTTGTTGATGGCGGTAACGCCAACTAACAGGGAAACACTGAGTGTCAGGCCGAGCCAGACGAGAAAAATTTGTAGCGGGTAACGACGGTAGTGCCCGAGTAGTGCTTTAACTACGGGCCATAACATGTAACTGCCCTCCTTGCAGGCGGATACACCCTTCCATATGGCTCGCAACTTTTTCACTGTGAGTCACTAGCAGCAGAGAACACTCGAGTTGATGCGCCAGTGAAGTCAGTAAGCGCATTACCGCTTCAGCATTACGTTCATCCAGGCTTCCGGTCGGCTCATCGGCCAGCAATAACGTCGGTTCCATATACAGGGCGCGCGCAATCGCGGCACGCTGTTGCTGTCCGCCAGACACCTCTTCCGGGTAACGGCCAAGCAAAGGCATTAAATCCAGCGCGGATAAAATCTGGCGCAATAATCCCTGATCCTCTGGCAACCCTTTGAGCTGACGACAAAAACGAATGTTGTCGGCGACATTCAGAGTCGGTAACAGATTAAATTGCTGGAAAATATGACCAATATTATTACGGCGGAAGGCGGTACGTTTATGCTCTGCATTCTTGTGCATGGCAAAATCAGGAAACCAGATTTCACCCGAATCGACGGTGTCGAGACCGGCAATCATATTGAGCAGCGTACTCTTGCCCGAGCCGCTTTCGCCCATTAATGCCAACTGTTCGCCCCGATTTAACGTCAACTCTGCCCCTTGTAATACAGGGTGAAACTCATCGCCATCCATAAATCCTTTGGACAGGTCTATCAGTTGTAACATTAAATCACTCACCGTCGATAAATTAAGGACTGAGAATCTACACTAATTCCCGCACTCTAGAAAGTATTTTGGACATTGGGTCACAAAATATACATCAGGATGCATTAGTAAGATGTCATATATCTAGTTTTCGATCAAATTGCGCATCCAGCGCTTGCTTTTTGTACGCCAAATAGAACCAAACCATTTCACCACTTCTTCGGTAAGAAACAGCAGATAAATCCATTCCGGCGCCACCTGCAAGTAGATGGCTGCAAATGCCGCCAGAGGAATACCAATCAGCCATTGGGCAACGGTATCTTGGGCAAGACAGAACTTTACATCACCTCCGGCTCGTAACACCCCAACAATCAGCATCATAGGCACAGAACGAAGAACTATGCCAAGGCTCAGAATCACGATGAATTTGTTCGCCAGTTCGCGTGTCTGTTCAGTCAGTGCGCTGAACGAATTCAGAATGGGGATCTGCACCAGATAGAGTAAAAATGCCACCACCACAGCGGCGATCACGTTCAATACCGCAATACCAATCGCCTGATAATACACCGCGTCAAAGTTTCTGGCGCCAAGCTGGTTACCGACTAACACCGCTGCCGCATTCGACATGCCAATCAAAAGACTGAGCGAGATTGATTCTACCGGCGTCATCACAGACAACGCAGCTAACCCCTGAACACCGGTTTGCCCCATAATGGCATGATAAACAAACAGCCCGCCCGCCCATCCGAGAAAATTGACTGTGGTCGGCAAAGAGAGCTTGAGAAACCGGACAATGGTCTTCCAAACCAGTACCGCGCGAAGATCGCCTAGATGGAACGCCAACAAATGCTGCTTGGCATACAAATAACCAAACAGGCAGCCGACTTCGAGCAAACCACTGATCACCGTCGCAATCGCCGCCCCCTGAATACCAAGGGCAGGCAATCCCCATTTACCAAATATCAGTAACCAGTTGAGGAAAACGTTCGCCAGGATGCCAATCCCGCTGAAAAAAGTGCTGATACCCGGTTTATGCATGGCACGTAATCCGACTGCCATGCTGCTGACGCATGCAACCGCCAGCATGCTGAAAGAAGTAATGATTAAGTACTCGGTTCCTAACTCATTAACACGCTGCGACTCCGTGGTCAGCGCCATAATCTGACTGGGAAAAATCAGAAACAGGGCCACAGTGAACAGGGCAAAGAACATGGAAACCAGCCAGGTTAATGCGGTACTTTCCCTTACCCCGCGCTGATTACCTGCCCCCCAGTACTGAGCCGTCAGCAGAGCGCCACCGGTTGTCACGCCCACCAGCATAATCGTGGTCACAAAGGTGGCACGCGCTGCGACGCCGACAGCGGCAATTTCAGCTTCGCCCAGTTGTCCCAGCATCAATACATCGACTAAACCGCGACTGGAAAACATGATGCTTTGCAAACTGATCGGCAGCGCAATCGCAATCAGACGACGAAAGAAATCACCTTTGGTGTAATGTAAAACTTGAGACACAACTGACAACCGACCACCTCAGGACAAGAGTTTGATAGCAAGGCTAAAAATGAACCGGTATTATACGCTTATGCACCTAATCACACCACTCCATTGCAAGAGGCGATCATGAAGAAAGTTCTGGTTCTGGGCGCGTCCGGATATGTGGGCTCGCAACTCCTCCCTCTATTAATGGAACAAGGTTACGATGTCACCGCAGCCGCTCGCCAGACCGACTATTTGACGCTAAGAACCTCACCCCATCCGCACTTGACGATTACCCATTTGGATCTGGCTGATGAGCAGGCAACACTTCAGCTTGTACCTCAGTTCGATCTGGTGTTTTTTCTGGTGCACGGTATGGCACAAGGCCATGATTTTATTGAATACGAGCTGTCCCTTGCTCATCACTTTAAATCGGCACTGGACCAAAGCCAGGTGCGCCACGTGATCTATCTCAGTGCGCTGCAACCAGGCTCTGGGCAGTCGAACCATCTTAAGGCCAGAAAAGAGACCGGCGATATTCTGCGCCAGAGTCACGTCCCGATAACAGAATTACGCGCAGGGGTCATTGTCGGACCGGGCTCAGCAGCCTTCGAAATCATGCGTGACTTCGTCTATAACCTGCCAGTGCTGATCGCACCCAAATGGGTCGACTCCAAAGCCAACCCGATTGCTTTAGAAAATCTGAATCACTATCTGCTCAAACTGGCACAGGAAACGCCTTCTGAACATCAGATACTGGAAGCCGGCGGACCGGATACACTCTCTTATCGCGACCAGTTCAGAATCATCTGTCAGCTGACGGGCAAACCTTTTCGGCTCTGGTCAACCCGTATGCTGACACCAGCCATGGCATCCTACTGGCTTGGCCTGGTCACCTCAGTGCCATCAAGTATTGGCCGGGCCTTATTAGCCGGACTGGAACATGATTACGTCACCGATTCCGACACGATTCGCACTCGTTATCCGCAGCCGTTAATCAGCTACTATGACGCAGCAAAATCCACCATCGAACAGGAAGGCACGTTTCGTGCGCAGCAACGTCTGGGGATTCGACCCCGCCGCTTTACAGCGCTGGCAAGCCGGCTACGGCTATTATCCTAAATGTGCCGGAGCCACTATAAGGACACACGCCTCTGCTGAAGCCTTGTGGCAGGTGGCACAGCAGATCGGTAGCCGGGAAAAGGGCTATTTCTTTGCCAATATTCTGTGGCGCACCCGCGAGTGGCTGGATTTTCTGGTCGGTGGCGGCAAACCCATCCGGGTATCTCCTCCCGGCCCGGATCTTAAGGTGGGTGATTTTATCGACTCCTGGAAAGTGATTCGGATCGAAAACCAGCACTTCCTCTCTCTGTTATTTGGCATGAAAGGCCCGGGGCTTGGCCGACTGGAAGTAACGATTAAAGATCACGGTGACGTACGGGAGCTGAATATTGCCGCCTGGTGGCATCCAAAAGGGTTCGCAGGATTACTTTACTGGTTTGCCATGATGCCGGCCCACCTGTTTATTTTTAACGGCATGGTGAAAGCAATCCGCCAATTGGCGGAACAAGACGAATAACCCCGAAGGGTCACAACGAAGTCCGGGGAAATCGTCACCCGAACTGCGAAGATTAGATAACCGACAGCACCAATCCACAGGTGTAATGGCTTTCGCCCGGACTAAAGAGTCACTGCGCGGGTGCCAGGTTATTGTTGGGTACTGTCAGACTGCGCGGGTTGGGCAGATTGCTCAGGTTGAGGTAGCTTGTGAGCAATACCTGCGTGGCAATCTATGCATGACTGTCCCCGCTCTTCCATCATCTGATGACGGCGGGCTGTTGTACGCCCCTGATTGTCGAGATCCATCCGCTCTACCTGATGACAATAACGGCACTGTTTGGATTTATTGTCGATAAACTGCTGCGTCACGTGTTTCGCCAGACGCGGCCGATGCTCCGTTTCGAAATTATCTAATCTGATATCCCCCGCCAGTTTATGAAACACATCGGCAGTAGCGGTTATTTTTACCATTAATTTTGGTATCAGTTCACGTGGCACATGGCAATCGGCACAAGTGGCAGCAATCACCCCTTTGGTATTTTTATAATGGACCGACTGTTGATATTCCTCAACTATGGTATCCATGCCAATATGACACGAGAAACAGAAAGCATTATTATTGGTATAGTCCATTGCCCCATGATATGCACCAAGAGACACAACACCTAAAATAAATGCTAATATTCCGCCTAAAGGGATTCCAAGCAGCCATTTCGAATTAGGTTTTTTCCACCAGTTCATAGACACCGCCCGCTAAAAGCAATTTATTGCATACTCGCATAATACTCAGCCAAAGATAATAAATCCGCCTGAGAAAGGCTTTTAATTGCCTGATCCATTTTTTTATCTACGTAACGCTGGCCGTTATAAAACTGTTGCAAGGTTTTAATTAAATAACCTTTTTTCTGACCGGCTAAAACCGACGCTTCTTCCATAGGATCACTACCGCCCTGGATATGACAACTTTCGCAATTTTCGGCATGAACCACTTTACCCCGGGCAGCGAGCTCTGCATCGAATGCCTGCTGAGTTTCGAACAAAAGGCAACCCACTGTAGTGAGCGGCCAGTTGCTCAATTTCCTGCTCAGTGAGCGCATTTGCAATGGTAGCCATATCGCCTTGTTTACTGGTGTCACCGCTGACATGGTGCACTTTATCAGCCGGTCTCCCCTCCTGATAACTCAGCATTTGATCGATAAGATTAAACTCGGCAATACCGGCAATGGTCGGGATGTCTGTACTTTGTGAAACACCATCCTTGCCATGGCAGGCTTCACATTCAAAGCGCTGGATTAGATCACTGCCGGAAGCATATGAAACAACGCTAAAAGATGTACTGATGGCAATTAAAGGTAAGTGCAGCATTATTAACTTTAAATAGTTCAACATTTTTGCTCATCCTAAATTAGAGTAATAGATCCAATATTTATACACCAGGTTACAATCCCATGTTTATTAAGTGGAATAATTTAAAATTAATAAACAGCATCAGCCATCAAATAAATGACAAGATAAGAAACATATTTTATAAACATCGCCACCGCGCATTTCTAACTCGCCACTGCTGTTCTGCTACTTATCTATTGTGCTAAAAAATAGTCAGTAAGGATTCACAATGACAGTTAAAAAATGATTCAAATCGAGTTTTGTGATTATAGATTAAAATCCATAATAAAAATGTGGTGATGTATTTCTCTCTGTCTATACTTTTCTCAGGCATGGCTCAAGCAGCGTTAAAAACCACAGAAAATGATTATCAAGAAATCCAATAAAAATCATAATTTCCAGATAATTAAAATATATAAGTAGTTAACGATCATGTAAGTAATCAACAACCACATAAGCAATAAACATCCAGCACACAAGAAATCCGTTGCGCTGTTATTCCATTGGAGTAGGGATAAAGTTCAGGTGGGAGCACGACAATCACAATAAGAAAATCAGCAGTGCTATTCCTGGGGCTCAGCCTGTTACTGAGCGCCTGTGGGCCCGGCAGCAAAAATGATCAAAATCAGGCGCCACCTGACGTAACCGCCTTCAGTGTTAAAATCGATACACCGACACTGCTGACTGCAGAGAAACGGGACAGACACCAAACTGGTCGTCGACTTTCAAGTCACAGATGGCGCAGGGCGCCGTGTCACATTCGACAATAGCAAAGATTTTCGCATCGCAGTGCTGAAAGCGATGCCCGCCCGGATCGATACCGACGACAGCACCAGTGCCGCTTATGCCTACAACGGCCGTAACGGCAACACTTTCTGGAAGAGCTTTCATCACAGCAGCAATGCCAGCGATAACCGGGCACAAATGGAAAGTGTCTGGGACGGAGAACTTGTCCAGACAGCTCAAGGTTATCGTTACACCTTCGCTATTACGGATATTCTGAACGTTGCCGATCCCTACCCCACTGACTCTGCCGATAACGGCGGATTTATTGCGTGGGATGAGGATAAATTGCATCGCATTGTGATGGCCTATGGCGATCACAACCTCGGCTTCACTCAGGTTTTTGAATGGGTACCCGGCACCCGTTCAGACAATACGGTGTCCAGAAACGTGATTGAAAATGGTACCTGTGCCAACTGTCATATGAATGAGCCCCTTCATCACGGCCCCGGTTATCGCTCAATCGACAACAACATCGCTGTGTGTACCGCGTGCCATAACGACAGTAATCCGGCAGCGGCACCCCGCCGCCGTCCTTTGGCAGTGCTGGTTCATCAGTACCACGGTAATGTGTTTAAAATCGGCACCAGCAGCAGCGATCTGACCACCTACAAACAACCCGTTGATAGTAATGACCAATTGGTAACGGACATCGATGGATTGGTTATTGAAGGCAACCCTTTCCCGCAAGATACCCGCAACTGTACCACTTGCCACTCGGACAATACCACGCTTGCCTCAGATGCCAACAACTGGTTCGAACATCCGAGTCAGGTGGCCTGTGAAAGCTGCCACCTTTACCGGGATCGCGGCGCGCACAGTAATCAGGTCGGCACCAACTGGGTTCGTAACGGCGTCGCGCAAAACAGTTGTACCGGGTGCCATCGCCCGTACGACCTCGACAGTAACAACCAACCCATTATTGGCCAGGATGCCAGTCGCAGCGCTAAAACCGTCCACATGACTCGTTTACAAAACCTGGCTGTCGCAAGAGATTCACTCCGGATCACAATTGAACAGGCCCGTTTCATTAACAGTCAATTTGAAGTCGACGTCCGTATTGAAAAAGACGGCAGCGCGGTGAGTAGTCTGGATGATATTACCTCCTTCATTAATGAACATGGCCATCTCAATTTACTGCTCAACTGGGATAATGGCGACGGCCCGATGTTAGCCAATAACGGGCTGGATATGGCCGCAGACGGTAATCTGGGCGACGGTTGCATTGCCCAGGGAAGCGGCCTGTTTACCTGTCATAAAGATTTCAGCACTGCAACGCTCAAACCCGGGGCGCTCTCCAAACTGACGGTGAATTTGGCTGACATTCCGCTCTGTGGCGACAGAAGAAATGCCGTACTCAGCGACTGCAGCAACTTCACCGGGATAGATCTGCTGAAATACCCGTTTGTCATCGCGGCCAATAATAGCGCTTCTTCCTTTGATACAGGTGGTGTCAGCCTGACCCACAAACTGCCGGTGGCGGCGGATATCAACAGTTGCAATACCTGCCACCAAGAGTTAACGATTCATAAACTGGGTGACCATCCTCATGCGGCCACCGACTTCCAGCAGTGTAAAAACTGCCACAATTCTGAGCGGTCCGCATTCTATCCGGGTATGGCAGCGGATCTGAAATACCATGTGCACTCTTTCCATGCTTATGGCTCGGCAAGAGCGAGAGAGTCACGCTTTCCGGGAGCACTCAACAACTGTGAAGCTTGTCATACCAACAGCCAGTACAACCTGCCGGCGAGCGAAAACACTCGTCCTTCTCTGGCATCAGGACAGTATTTCAGCCCTGCGTTGGTTGCCTGCGGAGCCTGTCATCTGGAATCAGCACTAGCCAATGCTGATCCGGATAATGTCGCCGGAGATGCCATTCTGACGCATATGATCAATAACGGTGCTGTATTCGCTGCCGATAGTGCTGCAGCCGCTATCGGAACAGAGCAGTGTGCTTCTTGCCATGCGATCGGGCAACCACAAGGCGTTGATAAGGTGCACCACGTTTATGATTATCGTGACTGAGGCGACAAAACAACCTGATAACTAATAACAACCAACGAATAACGCATCAAAACAGGAATGGGTTATGAAAAAAGGTGTGCAGCTGTGGTGTTTTATCATGCTCGTGTTACTGGCATTGTTCCCGACGCTAAATGCGCAAGAGAGCGTTGACGATGACCCCAGGCTCGAAGCTGAAACAACGCTGGATGAAAAGTTCAGCGAGGGGAATTATTCACGCCGCGGTGCCGAAGGATGTTTGCGCTGCCATGATGACGAATCGGATCACCCGGCCAGCGGTATTTTTGCCAATGTGCACGGCAAAATGGCCAACATCCACGGTCCTATGCGGGAAAAGCAGTGCGAAGCCTGCCACGGACCGGCCGGCAATCATGCCCGTTTCTCCGCGTAAGGGCCAGTTACGAGAGCCCATGATCACCTTTGGCCCGGACTCGCCGGTTGCGGCTGAAAAGCAAAACAGCGTATGTCTGTCCTGCCATCAGGACACACAACGGGCCAGTTGGCACAGCAGCGAACATGCCTTTGAAGGCCTGTCCTGCTCCAGTTGTCATCAGGTGCATAAAAAACAAGATCCCATGCTCGATGCCGGGCTACAAATTCAGACCTGTACTACCTGTCACAGCCAGACCAAGGCTGACTTACATAAACGCACCAGTCACCCGATGCTCAACGGTACGATGCAATGCAGTGACTGCCATAACCCGCATCAGAGCGTCAATGAGTTCAGCCTCAACCAACCGTCCGTCAACGCCGCCTGTTATGACTGCCATGCAGAAAAACGCGGCCCGTTTTTATGGGAGCACGAACCGGTCAGTGAAGATTGCACTGCCTGTCACACCCCGCATGGTTCGGTCAATCAGGCGATGCTGAAACAGAGACTGCCTCAGCTGTGTCAGTCATGTCATCAGGTTCCCCATGCTAACGTCGAATTCGCCGCCAATGACCTGCGCGTACGCGGCGGAAGTTGTCTCAACTGTCACAGCCAGGTGCACGGTTCCAGTCACCCTCGCGGGCAGGCGCTGAGAAACTAAGGAGGCAGAGATGAAATTATCCTTACTATCGGTTCTGATTGCCTTGGCGTCGCCAGCGGCCAGTCTTGTCCATGCAGATTACTCTTTGCAGCGCAGCGCCAGCGCCGATACTGCAAATTGGCAATGTGAGCCGTGCAGCAGCAATGGAGAGTGGCACGGAGATATTCAGTTCGGCTTAGGGTACCTGGATACCGATCAGGGCGCCCGTTTCAACAACTGGAATGCACCGGTCTACGGCACGGGCGATCTCAATAAATCGCTTAATCCCGCTTTGAATACCAACATGGAACAGTATAAAGACGACGGCTATTACAATCGCATCACAGCCCTCGACCTCGGTCTGCAACGATTCCTGCTGGAGTGGGAAAGCGGTCGTTACGACGGTCTGCGTCTGCAGGGCAGCTACAGTGAAACGCCTTATTTCGCAGGCTATTCCTGGCTCAGCGTTTATCACGACAATGGCAGCTACCTGACCAGTGGCTCACTCGATACGTTCAGCCCAAAAACCACGCGTGAAACGGTTAATCTAAGCGTTAAATATACCCCCCGTTCACCGTGGCAACCTCATGCATCGATGAAACACGAGCGTAAGACCGGCACTCGCGCGTTATATACTTTTGTCAATCCCGGCCTCGGCAATAACCCTGGTTTTATTCCTAAACCGATAGAGAAACGAAACCCTCAATACCGATTTCGGCATCAGCTATATTGCCAAGGACTGGATGACCGACCTCTCCTACCAAGGCTCTTTTTTCCGTAATGATGAGCCCGCGCTATACTACGGATTGGCCGCGAACCCGTATCAAAACCAGATCGCCTATGAACCTGACAATGATTTCCACCAGCTGGCACTCTCCGGCAACTACAGGCTCGACGAACAAACCTTTAACAGTCGATTATTGTGGTCGCGCAGCACATCAGAAAGCGGGATGAATCCATTCCCTCAATCCCCGGTGGTGTCAGACAGCTTTCGCGGTGAAATCAACACTGTCCAGCTCAGTGCCGATTACCACAATCAGCTCAGCCGCAAGACCGCCGTTAAAGTCAGTGCTGATTATCTGGATCGCAACGATGATTCAGACCGTCACACCGTGATTGGTACCACACGTAAAGAATATGACCGCGACCGAACCCGGCTCGAGGTGGCGGCGAATCATAAATTATCGCGCTCTCTACGTCTTAACGCCGGCTATGAATATAAACGGGACAGACGCCCTTATGCCGACCGGGAGCAGACCGAACAGCAAGCCATTTATGTCGGGTCACGCTATCGGCCTCAGGCCGATTGGACACTGGGGGGGAAACTCACTTACGCTTCCCGTGACGGATCTGCCTGGAATAACAGCGATGCCGACGCCCCGCGCCTGAGACAATATTATCTCGCCGATCGAGACAGACTGGAACTGCGCGCTGACGGCAGTTATCAGTTTTCACCCAGGGTGCAACTGGTTGTCGAAACCTGGTATGCCGATGACCAGTACCCGACTCCGGACATCGGCATCAGTGATGGCAAAGATTACGGCTATGATGCTTCGGTCAACTTTTCACTCGACAGTGGTGTAAACGGACACGCCTTTATTAATCAGCAATATATTCGCGCAGAACAACATCATGCGAATAGTGACGTTGTCGGATGGGACCGCTATACCACCCGTTCACGGGATAACATCACCACGGTCGGCCTGGGATTAAGCAAAGATGACTTTTTCCAAGATACCCTGCAGCTCTCTTTCGACTATTCCTATAGTCGCAGTACAGGTGAAACCGACACCAGCTCAAACGGTTACCGCTATCCCGATAACAGGGCAAGCGCACATCGCTTCGAGCTGACCGGTGACTATCAAATCTCCGACGACCAGAACGTCTTACTTAATATCCGCTATGAAAAATACACAGAAAGTGACTACCTGTTCGTGCAAGAAGAGAACATGGGGGATGTGATGCAAAGCTATGATGCGATATTTGGGGCCGTCTATTGGCGTTACCATTTCTGAGGCAGGTTGTTTAAAGATAAAAAACAGGAGAGGTATTCCTCTCCTGTTACAACATTCAAGCGTGATTTAAGGGCTTAATCAGCTTTAAAGCTCAGCGGAATTTCAGCCACTTGCTGACCCTGATTGCCCGGATAGATCAAATACTCGCCGTGGTATTTTACGTTCGACTTATAATCGGTGCGCTTATGCACCATAAAGCCTGCTTCGGCCGCCTTCTCAATAAAACCAGCGTGGTAACCACGGACAAACCAGCTCATCGGTTTGACCAGCAGCTCACCGTCAAAACAAGACTCACACTGCTCGGCACACAGTGCCAGCGAGTTCTGGCCGTCGGTAAAGATCTGTACTTTACCGCAACCGACCAGAGGCTCTGAGGTTGAAACTTCCCAGTCAGCGTGCTCCATCGTATCGAGGAACTGCTCAATCTTTTTATCTGTAATGACGTTACGTTCCGCGGCGGCATCACCGGCAAAAAATTGTGCGTAGTAAGCCGAAATGCGCTTAAACGTAAAAAGCAGCTCAGACTGATTGCCCTTTGAGCGGCCAGCCTTTTGCCAACGCAGCAAATCGTCACTTACACAGCGGTGGAAGCGCTGGCTTTTGATCGCCTTAGTCACCCAGTGCACCAGAAAGTGGTTATTTGCGACCGGGGCATCGGCCACTTTTCCGGCGCTATGCTCTGCGCTCAGCTCGGCTAACGCCGTATTTACGACGTTCTGAATTTCCAGATAATAGTCTGACACTATGCTTTTCTTCCTAATGTCCAATAAAAACTCGCAGATAATAGCGAACATCCGGCCATAACGAAAATCATTGGCCAACTTTCTCCGCCTGGCATCGCGGCCACCAATGCGCCAACCACCGAGCCGGTACCAAAACGCAACGTGCCCGCTAACGAAGAAGCCGTCCCGGCCATACGCGGATACCCGCTGAGCAACAGCCCCATCGCATTACTGCCGATAGTCGAGATGGTGCCGATAAACATCACCACAAACGGCACCGTACCCCACAGGCCAGCGCCGGTGAACCATCCGATAAAAAGACCCAGCCCGGCCAGCAACTGTACGAAGAGCCCAAAACGCAGCATGGCATGCGAACCGACTTTCTTCACCAACCGGCCGTTAAGGGTCGTCATACCGATCATCGCGACGATATTAAGCGCAAACAGGTAGCCAAACTCACTCGGGCTTACGCCGTACAGATCAATATAGACAAATGAACCTGCGGTCAGAAAGGCAAACATGCCTGAGAAACGAGAAAGCTCCGGCCATAATTAAACCCATCGCCTGACCACTGCGACACAGACGCAGATAGTTCTTCATCGTACTGCGAAAATGCAGCGGCTGACGGTTTTCATCAGACAGGGTCTCCGGGATTTTCCACAACACCATGGCAATAACAACCACAGCGAACGCAGCCAGTAACCAGAAGATCGAACGCCAGCCAAACCAAACCGCCAGATAACCGCCAATCATCGGCGCCACCAGCGGTGCAATCGTGATCACCAAGGTGACAAACGACATCGCGCGGGCAAAATCTTCACGATCAAACATATCGCGCACCACGGCCTGAATAACCACAGCCGCAGCAGCACCAGCAAAACCTTGCGCCGCCCGCACATAAGTCAGCGCATCAATACCATGCGTAGTGGCGCTGACGACAGCCGCTACCGCAAACAGGAAGATACCGCCCAACATAACAGGACGACGTCCATAACTATCAGCGAGGGGGCCATGCAAAAGTTGGCCGATAGCAAAACCTGCGGTGTAAGCAGTCAGCGTGATCTGCACCTGGCCGGCGGTGGTACCCAGATCTTGGGCGATAGCCGGCATCGCTGGCAGATACATATCAATAGCAAGCGGAGTCAGTGCACCAATCGCACCAAGCACAATAAATAACAAAAAGCCTATCTTCGACGCATCGTAGTTAAGGGGGGAATTAGTTGAGGTCATACATCTCCACTCTGATAAAAATACGAAGTGCGACACCAGGTGCCGCACTTATTGATTCGATTTCGACACCCCGGACAATCAGGCCTAAGGCGAGAAATGAGTGAGCCCACAACAGAAAATATCATGCTCGGGAAAACGAAGGCAGATAACGCCAGGTCAGACTCAAATCGACAGGGTAATATCGAAAACATTGATTTCACTCTCTAGCTTATGGCAAAGCTGAGAAACTTCTAGTTCTTATTAGGAAATAAACTATTTCCTAATTCGATTTTTAGTTCCTAATTAAACTCAGTGTTCAACCCAGAACAGAGACAAACCCGACTTTTACCAGCATCTATGCAGTATCTGAGTAACACCTTACTAACGAGGAAACACACTCCAGATGGACAACACAAATAAAAAGGACACACACCTTGTCTTGGCATCTGTCCTTGTTTTCTTGACGCTAGTTGGCACTTAAATGCTTATAACCGCACACGTGCAAACTGGTGAACTGCGAGTATCTTGCTTATATTCCTCTTTACCCGGTAAACAGCAGAGGGAACAAGAAGGACAGACACCACTGTGACTCAAGCCGCTAACAGGATTATTTCCAGACCGACGCGACTTCTTCTTCCGTCAGGAAGCGGTATTCACCCGGCTCCAGGGTATCATCCAGCACGATGTCCCCCACGCGTTCGCGATGCAGGCCGATAACTTTATTACCCAGAGCGGCAAACATACGCTTCACCTGATGATATTTGCCTTCATGAATGGTCAGCAGCAGTTCGTTTTCAGCTTCATCCACCACTTCCATCTGAGCTGGCAGAGTCATCTCACGTTCATTACGCAGCTCAATGCCCTGCGCCAGTTTCTCTGCGTAATCGGCTTGAATCGGATCAGCCAGCCACACACGGTACGTCTTATCACATTTGTGTTTTGGCGATGTAATACGATGCGACCACTGACCGTCGTCGGTAATCAATACCAGACCGGTGGTATCCACATCGAGGCGACCGGCAAAATGCAGTCCGCGCATATTCGCTTCATCCAGCAAAACAAACGCCGTCTGGTTAAAACCATCTTCGTGAGAGCAAACAAACCCTTCCGGTTTGAACAACATGATGTATCGTGGACCACTCAACGTGACTTCACGCTCCTGCCATTCAACAACGGATGTGTCGCTGACTTTAAATGCGCCACTTTTTTGTGATTGACCGTCAACGGTGACATCGCCGCTTTTCAGGATCTGAGTGGCTTCTTTACGTGTGGTGCCCAGGGCGTCACACAGGAATTTATCTAAACGCATGCATACCTCATCTGCTCGAAGTCGGGTATTATACAGAGCCCACATTAAATAGTTGAGCTATTTCACAGAATTCATCGTCCGACTGTATGTATACACTTCGCCCCTATCAAGCTGACTCGGTAAAAGCCGTCATTCATTATTTTCGTCATAACAATACACCCGCAGTTATCGTCCTGCCGACAGGCGCCGGTAAGAGCCTGGTGATTGCAGAAACTGGCTCGTCTGGCCAAAGGCCGGGTATTGGTGCTTGCCCATGTCAAAGAGTTGGTGGAGCAAAACCATGCAAAATATGAAGGTTATGGCCAGAAAGGCGCCATATTTTCCGCTGGCCTTGGCCGTAAAGAAACCGATCAGCAGGTGGTGTTTGCGTCCGTGCAGTCTGTAGTGCGCAATCTGGATGCGTTTAAAAATCAGTTTTCGTTGCTGGTGATTGATGAGTGTCACCGTGTCCCGGATGACAAAGACAGCAGCTATCAAAAAGTCATTACCCACTTACTCAGCCTCAATCCGGGGATGAAAGTGTTGGGGCTGACCGCCACGCCCTACCGTTTAGGCATGGGCTGGATATACCAGTATCATACCCGCGGACTGGTGCGCAGTGAAGAAGCGCGCTTCTTTCGCGACTGTATTTTTGAACTGCCGATCACTTATCTGCTTGATGAAGGGTTCCTCACGCCGGCCAAACTGATTGATGCGCCGGTACTGAGTTACGATTTTTCCCAGCTCAAGCCCGCCAATACCGGCCGATATAAAGAGTCGGAGCTGGATATGGTGATTGAACAGTCGAAACGGGCCACACCGCAGATTGTCGAGCAGATCATCCATCTTGCCCGGGACAAACAAGGCGTGATGGTGTTTGCTGCTACCGTGCGCCACGCCCAGGAAATTCTCGGCTTACTGCCACCGGGACAGTCCGACATAGTGATTGGTGATACGCCCTCGCCTGAGCGCGACACCATTATTCAGCGCTTTAAACAACGTGAACTGAAATTTCTGGTTAATGTGTCTGTCCTGACCACCGGTTTTGACGCCCCGCACGTTGATCTGATTGCGATCCTGCGCCCGACCGAGTCAGTCAGTCTTTATCAGCAAATCGTCGGCCGCGGTCTGCGTCTGTCACCGGGTAAAACCGAATGTCTGGTATTAGACTACGCTGGCAACACTTACGATTTGTATCAACCTGAGGTCGGCGATCCGAAACCGGATTCTGACAGTGAAATCATCACGATTCCCTGCCCGGCCTGCGGCTTCAACAACAATTTCTGGGGTAAACTCGACAGTAACGGCTTTTTGCTTGAACACTTTGGCCGCCGCTGCCAGGGCTATTTCACCGACGAAGAGACCGGCGAGCGGGAACATTGTGGCTACCGTTTCCGTGCCAAATATTGTGGCGAATGCGGCGCTGATAACGACATAGCCGCGCGCATCTGTCATGAGTGCGACGCGACCCTGGTCGACCCGGACAAAAAGCTTAAAGAAGCGCTCAATCTGAAAGATGCGTTGGTGTTCGAATGTCTGGAAATGGACTTATCGGTACTGAAAGACGATAAAGGCAAGTCCCAACTGAAAGTCACCTACCGTGGCGACAACAACGCCCAAGTACATGAATTTTGGTCATTGAGTACCCCGAAACAGAAAGCAACCTTCAGGCAGCGTTTTGTCCGGCCTCATCTGGCTGACAAACATCGTCCGTTTGACGAGGCATCCCCGACCAAGGTGGTCAACAACCAGCATCGCTTCCGCCCGCCGCAGTTTGTCATCGCGCGAAAATCCGGCCGATTCTGGAAAATGCGCGATAAAATTTTTGAAGATGAACTGCGCTGAACGATACCATTCTGCGCCAATCCCATGTGTTTGCTGACATTGCACCAATATGCAACCGGATGTTAGCTTAACAAACAATTCAGCTTGGGTTCATTTTGTGCTTCGTATACTGAGCATCAAATCGTTAACCACAATCGGACGGAATCACCTATGTTAAATCAAAGCTTAAAACTTCGTACTTGTATCACCCTGCTTGGCTGCCTGTCATTACCGGTTATGGCTCAACAAAGCGTCGGACATGATTTTTTGCAAGATGCAGAGCGACACGGAGCGCGCGTCGAGATTGATGAAGACCAGGATGAAGTATTTGCCGCTGTGCAACAGGGCCGTATCCGCCCGTTTCTCAGAATTATATGCGGCGATTGATGAGCAGCTCTATGGCCGCGTGATTAAAGTCGAACTCGAAGAAGACGATAATGAGTGGATCTACGAACTCAAGCTGGTGCATGACAATAAAGTGATTGAGGTGGAATACAACGCCACCACCCTTGAGCTAATGTCTATTGAAGGACGTAACGTGCTTGAGTTTATCAAACGCTAACTCGGGAAAAGATATGGCGCCTGCCGGCGCCATAAACTGAATAAAAAATAACAAAGAGAAAGTACATGAAAATTCTGGTTATCGAAGACGATACCCGCTTGGGCGAACAAATTATCGACGCCCTGGATCAGGCTGGCTGGGTCGCAGAGTTGTCCAAAGACGGCGTGGATGCGCTGTATCGTGCCACCTCTGAGCCCTGGGATGCGATTGTTCTCGATTTAGGCCTGCCAAAACTCGATGGCCTGACGGTACTTAAAGGTATCCGGGATGAGAACATCAACACACCGGTCGTTATTCTGAGCGCCCGTGACACGCTAACCCAACGGATTGATGGACTGAATGCGGGCGCAGATGACTATCTCACCAAACCGTTTGAAGTTCTGGAGCTGATCGCGCGTTTGCGTGCCCAGTTGCGCAGAGCATCCGGTAGTGCGTCACCGGTTCTGTCATACGGCCAGCTCAGTCTGGACACTCGCACCTCCACTGTAACCTGGCAGGGCGCACCGGTCAGCCTGACGGCTTTGGAATATAAAGTGATTGCCTATTTTCTGCATAACCCGGATAAAGTGATTTCACGAACCGAACTGGTTGAGCACATCTATAAGCAAGATTTTGATCGTGACTCTAATACCATAGAAGTGTTCATCGGCCGGATACGCAAAAAAGTCGCACCTGAAATCATCAAAACCGTGCGTGGCCTGGGATATCAGCTGAATGCCGAATAAGTCCTCGCCGCTCAGAAAGCTCAGTCTAAAAACCCGCTTATTGCTTGCTGCAACCTTATGGCTGGGCGCGATGATTCTTGCCGCCGGTTATCTGATACCAAGCCTTATCAAAGATTATCTGGTTACCGATGCCGAGCAGCAGCTGACTCTCGCGATGGATGAAATCACGGCGAACCTCGGAGCCAATGACCGCGGCAGTTTGAGCCTTGGTATCCGCTTATCAGATCCCCGTTTCTATCAGCCCTACAGCGGCCTGTACTGGACCGCCAAAGTCGGCAGCCAGGAGCTGCGTTCACGCTCTCTGTGGGACCGATCAATGACCAAAGAAACCCATGCACTTAAAACCCGTTACTTTGGCGCCAAAGATGAACCCTTGATTGTGCTGTCGCGTACCATTTATCTGCGCGAGTTCTCCAATCCGATTAACATTGTGGTCGGAGTGGATGAAGCCCCTATCATGGCGACCTTGAAACAGGTCGGAGGCCAATTGTGGGGGATCCTCGGCTTACTGTTTATCAGCGTGTTGATATTGATTGGTGCGCAGATTTCATGGTCTCTGTGGCCGCTGGCCAAAATGCAAAAAGAGCTGGTCGCATTGCGTAAAGGGCAACAATCGAGTCTGGATGAAAGTTACCCGAAAGAAATCGCTCCGCTTATTCGCGATCTCAATGCCCTGCTGTTCCACTACCAGGAGCTGCTGGAAACGCGCCCGTCATCATGCCGGTAACCTGTCCCATGCTTTGAAAACCCCGCTGTCGGTACTGAAAAACGAAAGCGAACAACTGCCACAGGATCAGCAAAGCAAGCTGCAACCTTCTATTGAGCAGATTCAGTCTCAGATTGACTATCATCTCGGCCGGGCCCGAATGGCCGGCTCGGCCAATATTCTGGCCGCCAAAACGAATCCGAGTGAACGAGTTGACGCCATATCCATCGCGTTTGATAAGGTATACGCCGAACGTGACATCATTTTGGTCAACGAATTGGATTCAGAACTCGAAGTCAGTGTCGAAAGCACCGACTTTGATGAGATGATGGGTAACATACTGGAGAATGGCTATAAGTGGGCCTCATCTCTGATTCGAGTTTATAGCCGTGCCGTTGATAAACAACGGGTGGAAATTATCGTTGAAGATGACGGGCCGGGCATCGATGAGGCTGATTTGCATCGTGCGACAAAACGTGGCGTACGCCTGGATGAAAGTGAACCGGGCACCGGACTCGGGCTCAATATTGTCAGTGAAATGGCGCACAGTTATCAGGGCAAACTGACTTTATCACGTAGTCAAATGGGCGGACTGAAAGTCACGCTGCTTCTTAAGCAACCAGCGCAGTGATCAGGTTATGCCGTTATCCGATTAAGACGTTCATTTCAGCACATTTTTATCAGCGAATAACCAAACGCTGCTAAAGGCAGCGGGAATCGGGCAAATAGGCATCACACAGCATCGGGACAGGTGAAATTCTATTGCTCAAAAGTGTTTTGAATGCTAGTATCCGCGCTCGTTTTGATGCTAACTCTTCGTTAGTTTCAAAACTTTAACACAGTAACAAGGTCGCATTGTTACTGTAACACTATCTATTTTTACTAATTTGAGAGTAAATACTATGAAATTTGAAGCAGTAGTACGTACTGAGCTAGGTAAAGGTGCGAGCCGCCGCCTACGTCACGCTGGTCAATTCCCTGCTATCGTATACGGTGGTGAGGCTGCGCCAGTTTCTATCGCTCTGAACCACGATGACGTGATCAACCAGATGGATAAGCCTGAATTCTACGAAACTATCGTTCTAGTAATCGATGGTGCTGAAGTTAAGGTTAAACCACAAGACGTTCAACGTCACGCGTTCAAGCCAAAAGTTGAGCACATGGACTTCATCCGCATCTAATTCCTCACCAGGGAATTAGCCGGATTTAATCCAGCCTTTTGCATAAAGATTATCGGCCTTACCAACCGAGACATCTAAAAATTCGAAACCCCGATGCTACCAACATCGGGGTTTCACCGTTTTTAAAGCCTGAAAAACTCAATTTACCAATTAAGATCAAACACTTAAAATACCTGACTATTTTTTGGGTGTATTAAGGGTGTAGTTAGGGTGTAGTTATACAGTAGTTGGATAAGCACAGGTTTAACGTCATTTTCTTCCCCCCTTCAACAGCCCATTCTCCCCTTCTTTACCTCAACGTTTTTCCCTGGAATGGCCCGTATTTCATTGACACCCTGATGCCTCAAAATGAGTCTGTTCAAATTGTTCTGGGCTTCCAATGCACATCCCGCCAATTGGCAAAATTACCATCAATAGTAAACCCATTCAGTTTTGGGATCTTGCACCAAAACCTCCGCCACCAATATAAAACAAATTGCGTAACATGTTAGTCTCCTTTGAATGAAACTACTTATAAAGGTATCTAAATGGCTTGCAACATTGATGTAGAGTTCAGTTTGGAAAGTAGAAGGGCTTTAGACGAAATTTCAGAAATGAAAGATATGGCAAATGTCCTATCTGTATTCATTGGGATGTCAGCAATGATAGATATTTTCGCAGGTAACGGTGTAATTGGTTCATCATACAAAATATCCACAACTGATTTTGAGCTCCTTACTAAATCTATGTACTCCTCAAACCCAATATTAGTTCGTCAGGTGGAAAACATTGCAGCTCGAATGTATTTGAAGTCATCACTGTCTTATGAAGAAAAGCAATTCTGGAGATGTTTATACGATGCACTTTAAGAAGACATTGATAATACTGTCGTTATTTGTACCTTCAGTATGCTTAGCCGCGAGTAGTTATGATCAGTACAAAGAAGCGGTTACCAACTGTATTGATATCGAGAAAAACAAAGCTCCTCTTGCCGCGCACGACCTAGAACGATTAAAGCCCGAAGACGTTGAAAAATACTTGTTCCTTATCAAAGACATCAGGATTCAGCAATGTTCCTCTCAAGAAGAGATGAAAGCGCTAGTGGATGAACTAGCTGCCAGCGATAAACCTGTTGACGCTAAAGATTTGGGCTACCGTTATCTGTCAATCTACAACAACCGACGCATACGCGAACTGAATGATTTCGAGAAAGAAAAGCTGAACCAAATAGACACATCACTTCGAGGTAAGAATCTGGAGGTCAACTTGTTAGATCTACGGGAAAAGCTAAAAGATAACTAACAACGCGATGAGTGCCGCGGACAGTCCCAAGGCACTCAATACTCTGACTACATTCTCATGCACCGAATCCTGCAGATCCGAGAATATGAACGCCGCGTAAGAGAAACGCCGGAACACCTAAGTAAAACGAGCCGATTCGAGAGTTTAATGGCATATCTTTCGTCGTCACTAACGTCAGCGCATAGAGTAAATAATAAAGCGTAAACGCCCATTCATATTTACTGAACGTTTTCCACTTGAACACCAATATTAATAGCGGAAGAAACACTATCCCCGTCATCCAACCCACCCTGAACATCTAAAAATCAGCTAGTTACTGTAGCTTAACAGAAACATGCTCATGCAATCATAACAATATTCAAATCTGTTATTTTGCCCCAAACGACAGAAAAAACTTGATGACGTTACGGTAAGTAGACCCCAGTACATTGGAGATAGTGTCCTCACCCAATTGGCCATGTGTGTAGAGCAAGCGGATGCGTAGGTAGAATCCCCTGTTATTCAGAATTAAAAATAGATTACTGTTTGATCTGAATGATCATTTTGGTCGTAATGAATCGTCGCATGCTTGATGTAGTGATTGTAAATGTTAGTGATAGCCGCGATATCTTGCTCCGCGACGGTCCTGATTACCATATGTCCTACTGACTGATATAATTAACGCCGCTTATGAAAAGATGGCGTCTCACCAATATTGAGATAGGCATTCTCACTCTATCTCCATTTCCATTCGGTAGTTAGTCAGTGACTGTCCTCGTAACCTCACTTGCTGCTCTTTCACCACTTGAAAACCGGCATGTTCGAAAAACGGACGCGCGGTGATACTGACATAAGCACGAAGAGAAAGAACAGACCGTTGCCGGGCTTGTTCCAATATATGCTGCATCAAGCTCCGCCCTATTCCCTGCCCCTGATATTGATGGTGACAGAAGAAATGATCAATCAGACCATCGGACTGTAAATCTGCATAGCCAACTACTTTGTTATCAATGACGGCAACAAAAGGAGTGAGCGCCTGAAGGTGTGTGTCCCAGGCAGCTTCGTCATACTCATCAGGAGCCCATGCTTGCAGTTGGTCTCTTGTGTAGTCTCGACGATTGATATTGTGTACGGTGCTAAAATAGAGTTCACGTAGTACTTGGCCGTCGCCTGGCTGATAATCGCGGATGATAATCACTTTGAGCTCCTGATAACCTATTAAAAACGTTTACGATTCAGCCGGACTATTTCTAACTTCAGCGGAATATAGAGTATTCGTTATAGCTTTATCTAAGATGTGTGTCCTCCACCAGCATTCAGCAGATATTTACTTGGCTTCACCACACAAGGAGCTGAGATGCTGCGTCAGAGATACGCTGTCAGAGAAAAACTCTTCGCCGGTGATGCTCTGTTTATCAATGTTGAGCAGCGTCACTTGGTCTTCACGCGTTGGAAGGCCGGCAGAAGCCTCGCCGTCACGGTCGAGCCAGACCGGATAGCCATAATCACGCATTTTTGGCACCGCGATGAACTTTGAGATCAACCCCGGCATCGCGCTGATATCCGCAAGATAAACTAATTTCCCTTCATCCATACATTGCGTATCGATGGCATTCAGTGCGTTCTGAATCAGATCTTTACCCGCCATCCCGTCGACAAACAACAAGGCTTGCATGTTGTTTTGATGAGTGAAAGTGTTCTCATTTTGGTCCTGCAGACCAGCCAGATTCACTTTATCACCAATAGCCAGTGGCTGTACTTCAGAAGTCGCGCACCCGGTCAGAGGCAACAACAGTGTCAGTGCAAGCAGAGTTAAAGTTTCTTTGCATAGTAAGCCCGAATAAAAGAATGAATTTAATCTTCTTTTTATCACATAACGTTGCCAGAAACACCTGCGACGCTCGGGTCGGTTAAGGCCAAGCACAACCATTAGTAATTGAAAGGTAAGCATGCCAATTCCTGACGCCGTTTCAGTCATTGCGCCAGATTTTATAACCGGTTTTTATCATTGCGCGGCCAAGCAGATGAGTGGCAACCGGAGCGGTAAGCAGAATAAACAAAATCGTACCCAGAACGCGGGAGATAACCGTAATTTCCGGGATACTTAACGCTAATGCCAGCAATAAACAACTGACGCCAACCGTACCGGCTTTGGTCGCCGCGTGCATGCGTGTGTAGAGGTCGGGCATTCTCAGTACACCTAAACTCGCGATCACAATTAATACCGTTCCCAGACACAGCAGAATTCCCGTGATGACTTCCATTACTCGTCTCCCTTCTGTTTAATGATCAGCCGGGCAAACGCGACTGTCCCCAGAAATGCAACCAGCCCGAGTGTAATCGCAATATCTAACAATGCTTGCTGACCACTATCGAGTGTATAGACAGTCACAAAACCGATGGTGGTAAATGAGATCAGGTCAAGCGCAACGACTCTATCGGCCAGCGTCGGTCCCAGAAACCAAGCGGATAAACGCAAATAATAGGCTAATTAATAACCCGGCGTAGGCGATATTGATACTCAGTGCTAACCAGTCAGTCACGAGTCACCTCCAGAATTCTTTTCTCCAGTCCCTGTTTAATGCTTCGTACCACCTGGTCTTTTTTAGAAGCGAACATGGCATGCACAATAAGGTATTTCTTGTCCGATGTAACATCCAGGCTCAGGCTGCCCGGAGTCAGAGAAACCATATTCGCCAGAAGCGTAATTTCCAGGTCAGACTGCACATCCAGCGGGATATAAAGGATGTCGGGGTCACTGAGATGAGTCGGCGTAATCACATCCCAGACGACACGGGCAGATGAGAGAATCACTTCATAGCCAAAATAGATCAATAGAGCGAACACCGCGCTGAAGCGTCGAAAATAACTGCTTTTGAGTCCAAAAGGCTGGCTAAGACGCAAGATAATTAAACCAATCACAAATCCGGCGATAAAATTAAGGCTGGTGTAACTGCCGTTGAGCATCATCCAGATCAGGGCTAAAAAAAGATTGAGTAATAAATACGTCATCCCTTCTCTCCCAGCACAGCATGAATATAGCCATCAGGCTGTAATAACTGTCCCGCCGCCTGAACAGCAAACTGATAAAATGGCTCGGCCACCAGGCCAATCAACAGACTGATTAAAGTTAGCAGTGCGATTGGTGCACAATACAACCACTGGATTTTCGCCGGTAGAAAGGCCTCTTTCCGGACCTCGGGAGAAGCTTTCCAGAACGCTTCGCTCCAGATTTTGGTCATGGAGAATACCGTTAACAATCCGACCACCAAAGCGACCGTGGCCAGTGCGTAGTACGTTGTTTCCACACTGGCTTTTATCACCAGAAACTTGCCCCAGAACCCCGACAGAGGCGGAAATCCCGCCAGCGAGAATGCCGGTATCAAAAACAACACAGCAAGCCACGGCATGGCCTTATACACGCCCCCCAACTGCACCAGTTGGTCCGAGCCATATTTGCGTTCCAGAAAACCGCCGATTAAGAACAGGTTAGCTTTAACGATAATATGATGAACGATATAAAAAATGGCACCGGATAACGCCAGCGGCGTATACAACGCCAGCCCCATGATCATGTAGCCAATCTGACTAATAATATGAAATGACAATATTTTTTTAATGCTGAACTGACTGGCAGCACCGAGCACACCGGTCAACATCGTCAATGCGGCAACCCATAGCAAGGTTGACTGCCATCCGCTGCCGGGCAGCGGAAACACCAGGGTAAAAACCCGCATCAGCGCATACACGCCCACTTTGGTCAGTAAAGCCGCAAACAGGGCCACAACACCGCTGGGTAAGGTATGATAGGACGCGGGCAACCAGGCAAAAAGCGGAAACAAAGCCGACTTTATCGCAAACGCAAAGAGAAATAACGCGGCTAATGAGGTCTGCATTTCGCCCGACAAGCTGTCCACTTTACCATGTAAGTCTGCCAGATTAAGCGTACCAGTCGCGCCGTAAAGCAAGCCAATCGCCAGTAAGAACACCAGGGTAGACACCAGATTAAGGACGACATACTTCACCGCACCGTCAATTTGTTGCTGACGTGCATTGATGACCATCAGAGCAAATGAAGCGATGAGCATCACCTCAAACCACACATAGAGATTAAAGATATCGCCGGTCAGAAAAGCGCCATACACACCGGCTAGCAGCACGTGCATCAGCATGTGATAAAGTCCGTAGCCTGGTTTATACGACAAATCTGCCATGGCATAAAACACACTCACCACGCCGATCAGGGCGGTTACCGTCACCATCGCCACACTAAACAGATCAGCCACAAACACAATACCAAACGGTGCCGGCCACTGACCCAAAGCCACCGCCTGTGGCCCCTGTTCAAACACAGTAACACCCAGTACCCAGCTCACGATCAGAGTAAAAATCGAGCTTATCGCACTGATCCATTCCGAAACACGATGAGAATCCCGGACAAAAAACAGCCCGATCGCCGTAAACAGAGCAATCACCACCGGCAGAGTCAGCAATACAGAGCTCATTTGTCTTCCTCCGATGACTGCATGCTATCCGTATCGGCCGAAACCTGCTTCAGAATTGGCACGGTAAAGCAGTATCAAAGTGAATATCAGCAAACCAAAACCAATCACAATCGCGGTCAGGATCAAGGCCTGTGGTAAGGAGTTAGCCGCCCCTTCCGGCGGTAAGGCCTGTTCGGCTTCAATCAGTGCCGGTAAGCCTGGTGTCAACCGGCCAGCGGTAAAGATCGCCAGATTAATCGCGCTGCTGAGCAGAATCAGCCCGAACAGTAACCGCAGCACATGCCTCTCTAACATCAGATAGACGCCTGCCGAAACAAATACACCGACGACCATGCTCCAGAGCAGTTCCATCAGTCCAGCTCCTCATTAATACGCAGCAGCATTCCCATCACGCCGCCGATCACCGCCAGGTAAATACCGATGTCGAACATCAGCGGAGTGCCTATCGTGACGGGTTCTGTCCACCATAAACCGGTTAATAAGGGTAAACCGGCAACATAGCTGAAACTGCCGGCCGTCAGACTCAACAGCACCCCGAACAGCGCAATCCGAAACGGCGGATATTGCAATCTGTCACGCACATAGCGCGGTGACTTAGCAAACATCAGCAAAGAGAAACCGATCACCGCGATTAACGCGCCGATAAAACCGCCACCGGGATGGTTATGTCCGCGCAGCAGTAAGTACAGAGAGAAGACCAGCATCAGAGCCGCGACAATATGAGAGGTCGTCGCGAAAATCAGCGACTGGATACGATTTTGTTTACCATAGCGTGAAGAGAGCAAACTCACCGCAGCCAGACCCGACATGACAACCACCAGCGCTTCACCCAAAGTATCCAGCGCCCGAAAGTCAACAAGGATAACGTTAACGATATTACGCCCGTGTCCGCCCGGCACACTGTTGCGTGCATAGAAGTCGCTCACCGTCAGGTCCAGCGGCTGTTTGGTCACATGGAGCAAAAGCATACAGACGCTGAACCCTATCGTCACAGCGACGATCGCATGCACAGTCTTACGCAGAGTGGAATGCGCTTGCACCGTTTCCAGACGGGGAATATGGCGCATCAGAAGCGCCATAAATACCACCATCAAAGTTTCAACCAACAGCAGAGTTTTGGCTACATCCGGCGCACTGTAGAGCATAAACACAAGTGTGGTCATAAACCCTATGCTGCCCAGCGCCGCAATCGCCAGCAGGCGTGCACCGGTTGTGATACAAACCAACACCGCCGCCACCATCAACAGTGCTATCGCAATTTCGTAAAAAGCCACATCAGACAGGGAATGAAAGGGCTGCGAGGTCAACGCCATCGAGCTGATGAGCAGCAAACCGGCCAGTACGCTAAAAAACAATAATACGTAACTTCGCAGCGGTTTGTGTTGCAGGCACTGTGTTTGCCAGCGGGCAAGGTCCGTCATCGCCCGGATGATCCCGGAAAACACCTCCTCAGCTTTAATAACGCGCTCCCCTGCACTGCGCCAACGGCAAAGCAGGCCCGGACATAACGCATACACCGCCACCCCAAGCAAAACCGTGATGACACTCAGCAATAACGCGAAGTTAAACCCTTGCCAAAGTTTCGTTGCTTCAGGCTCGGCTCCGGGCAGGATCGCCGCGACGCCGGGCTTAATGACCTGCTCATCCAGCCAGTTCAGACCAAACAGAGGTAAAAGAAGGCTGCCAAATGCTAACAAGGTCGCGGGAAGCCACAACGCCCAGGTTTTTTCGACCGGTTTGATGGCTGATGCCGTCCCGGTTTGACGGGAGAAAAATGGCTTGCGCACTAACAAAATAGCTACTGATACCATTAATGCATTGGCAGCAACCAGAGTCGCGGTAACCATAACCCCGATTTCCAGCGAGGCTTTGTACATATACTCTTTACTGACAAATCCCATCATGGGCAGCAGACCGGCCTTTGATAACGCCGCAATCACCAATGCGGTTGTGCTCATGACCAGGACTGATTTCAAGCCGGACAGTCGCCGTATATCTCTCGTCCCGGTAGCCAGATCAACGTTTCCCACCACCATGAATAAAGCCGCTTTATACAGAGCGTGCGCCACGATAAAAAGCAGCAATGCTGACACCGATAACTGAGTACCGATGCCGAGTAATAACATCAGTTTACCCAGAGCAACATTAGTACTGTATGCAAGCATTAACTTGAGATCCGTTTGCCGGATAGCGACCAGCGTACACCAGACCGCCGTTATTCCGCCGATGACAACCAGGGTATAAAACCACACTTCGCTGTGGGAATAGATCGGTGAAAAGCGAGCCAGTAAATAGACCCCAGCCTTGACCATAGTCGCCGAATGCAGATAAGCACTGACCGGTGTCGGCGCCGCCATTGCATTGGGCAGCCAAAAATGAAAAGGAAATTGTGCCGATTTAGTCAGGGCACCGAGAAAGATGAGAACCATGGAGGGCAAAAACAGGGTATGGCTGGCTATCACTTCAGTCTGTTGCAATATCACTTCCAGCTCATAGCTGTTCGCCATGGCACCCAGCATGATCAGCCCCGCCAGCAAAGCCAGCCCACCCGCGCCGGTAACCAGTAACGATTGCAATGCATTTTGGCGTGAAGTCGGGCTCTCATGGTTAAACCCGATCAGCAAATAAGAAGTGAGCGTGGTTAACTCCCAAAAAACAAACAGGAGTAACAAGTTGTCACTGACCACCAAACCGAGCATAGCCAGCATAAACAGAGTGAGTTGACAGTGAAAGGAAAACCGGGCCGGTTTACCACGCAGATACGCCAGGGCATACACCTGAATCAGAAAACCGATACCACTGATTAATCCGGCGAAAAGCACAGATAACCCGTCGAGGCGAACACTCAGGTTGATCCCCATCGGCGCAACCCAGGGTACAGACCAGACTATCCCTTGTGCATCAGTCCCCTGCGCGTCATAGCAGAAAAACAAGGCCACCAATATAATCAGCGGCAACAACGGAAACAAAAGCCAGGCTAAAGGCTGTGAACGAGCATGATGAGTCAGTTCAGACATTTCAGCTACAATCTGATACAGCGGTGATGATAACGCTAAGGGGGGAGCTAAACGGCGTATCCAACAGCCGGTTAGCCCACCCTGTCAGCAACATTTGTAACAGGTATTTATTGAGAGATATGGCGCGACACCACCCGGCGTATCTTGATTGCCCGTTTGAGCTATTTGTTGCTGTCGGCGGTGTTAAAAGAACGCAGATCGCTGTGAACAGACTGACTCCGCGTGCTTTCGTAATCGCCGTCCGTGCTGTCAAATGCATCGTAAGTGCAATCGCCGATATCATTTCTGGGGCAGACGTAAACATTAAGACGTTCTATCATTTCTGTTTTACATCGAGGGCAAAATCGTTGCATATCGAGCTCCCTATTTATTTAACATCGGATTAGTTATTTGTAATCGAATCAGTTACTTGAAATTGGGTCAGTAATTTGAAATCAGAATCGTTATTTGAAATCAGATTAGCTATTTAACATCGGCCACATCACTACTTGATCGGAGAAATAAATCCTTCCGGCTTGAGAGCGACCAGAGAACAGCGAATAGATTGCAGAATATTCTCCGCGGTGTTGCCAATGACAAATCCGGCAATGCCGGTTCTCGCCAGAGTGCCCATCACCAGGACATCCACCTCTTCCTGCTGCACGCATTCCGGAATGGCGTCATCTGGACTTCCGTGCAGATAATGAATCACTGTTTCACCTGCAATACCGGACTCTTCAAGCAATTGCTGTAACGCTTGTTGATGGCTGTTTTTGGCTTTATCAACTTCCTGATTCAGCTCTTGCGGATCGGCATGGATCCAACTGTTATCTTCAAGATAGTGCTCGAGATAATATTCCCAGCATGAAATCAGGTGCAGCCGACTGTCACAGGAATCAGCAAGCGAGCGGGCCAGCTCCAGTAAACGCAACGACAGCGCATGTTGCGCCTCACCGCTTGGCGTCGGATCAATCGCTACCGCAACTCTTCGTTTGTTTTTGGGCTTATCGGTGGGACGGTGCAACCAAACCGCACACGGGCATTTTCGTAATAAGGTCATATCAAGCGCTTTGAAGCCGCCGGCCCCATTACGCAGCGGCTCCGCTTCTTTGATGATCAGATCGTGGCCGTTCTCAAGCGCTTGTTTAATGATACAGATGGCAGGTTGCTCACTGTGTTTGACCAGGAGCGGAAATGGTGCTTGCTGTTCAGATAAGTCATTTTCTGCTCTGAAACGGGCCACCTTTTCCTGCAGCGAATGCGACAAGGAGTGTTCATAGCTTTGCTGGTAATGAGCCCACTCTTGCGGGAAAGCCGGACAGGCAATCAGGCCAGTGACAGCAACGCCATTATTGAGGGCGATTCGAATAGCCTGGTCGAGCGCGTCACTATGGCCAGGTAACCCTTGGGTGGCATACAGTATGTTCTCAAATCGTTTCATACACACCTCCTTAAGTGATTAAATTTTAACCACCCGGAAAGTATAATACCTAACCGACAATTGTAACGGCGTATTAATCTCTATAGGTATACCCAAACAACTTGGATTTACAGGTAGGCGGCAAATGAGTGAATCCCCATGAGCATATAGACACTATGTGATTGGGGTGAACGAACGCAGCCAACACCGCTGCAGCTTCAAGTAGCAAGGGTAAAACACGATACCCAACCTGTTGCTTCTACCCCGCAGGCCGGGGGCTTTTTAGCGAATTAAGCCACTGGCTGGATACTTTGACCGCCAGCACTTCTCCGCGGCAGCATAGGACATGCTGTGAGTATAACTGACAAGTTATACTCATCTTATTCTCTTGCACATCCTCAATCTCTGCAATCAGTTCGACTGGATGATCAACGGGAAACAGGCTTGAGATAAGTGACGGTAAGCTGCCCGGTCGCAAACCAAACCGCGTCGCCGCTGCCAATCGGGCACCGCTGTAACTGGTAACCCTTGGCGATAGCGGTACACACACAATGACAATCAATCAGAGTGGAAATAATACCGCCATTAAGAAAATGCAGCGGGCCGGCACTGTGGTGACTGGCCGGGGTAAAGTGGCACACTGATTCATTCTCGCCGCGCCAATGGCTTTTTATCTGTAACCCGAGCGGATTAGACGGTCCGCAGCCAAAACAATGGTTGTTGGGAATCTGATCCTGAAACGCTTGCTCACTCTGCATACGACCTCCTGAATTAACGAAAAAATACCAAAGACCCGGCAGTAACGTTACTCAATAGATAGCACAGCTTTTCATCGTTCGCTGGCCGCGGATACGCGGCATCTGGGATTTTTGGTCAGGACATCTGTCGCAGGTTTACTGTTGGTTATGCCATTAACCTATTGATATATTTCAAAGTATGCATAAAAACTTCATCAAGCTGAAACCTGATTGTCATTTGCAGCGACTAGCATCCTCGCCTGATTTAAGCCTCTGGCGCATACCGTCAGGACTCGCATTGTAAAAGGTAAGGACAACTTTCACCGATGAAACTTCACCACCAGCATAAAATCTTCACGCTAACCGCTCTGGCCGCCGCACTACTCAGTGCCTGTAATTCTGACTCAACCAACTATGATAAGCCGGCAGTGCCACAAGGCTTGGGCTATGAACAGAGTGTCAGTGTCCCTCTGATTAGCGGAACGCCGGTCGTGGATGGGGACATACCGGTGACCAACGCCAAAGGTAACGTTGTGGCCTACCACTCCGGCGTGAACCCGATTCTGCAGATCCTGGCCGGCTTTGATGATATCTGGACGCTGGGCGATACCACCTGGGCAAGCACAGGTTCGGATTCACTCAGTATTGCGGCTGGCTACGAAACCTACCCGGGTATCAGTGGTGGTGCGACCAACAGTACCAGTCGTGCTCTGCTGGTCGATTTCGGCGCAGAGCAGACGCTTGATCAGGACGTATGGCAATATAACTTTGACTATGTAAAAACGCTGACCCGTCCGGGCCAAAGCACTCCTGATGTGGATCGCACTGACGCGGCTTCGCAAGTGTTTGCTTATCTCGATGATCAGCGCGATAAAGGTTACAGCCTGACATCAGGCCTGGGTGCACTGGCGGACGACTATCGCAGCGGTGCCAATTCCGTCTCCAATTATGCCTACAGTGCTGATGGTACTGAGGTCTCTGTCGGCGGAACAACCATTGATATTCTTGATGAATCCCGCCTGATGAACGACGGTCTGGGCAATGGAACCAACTATGGTGAACTTGGTTACGAGCTTGACGATGTGGTCACGCTGCTCAATCTGGTCAGAGACTTTGGCGCGTCAACGGAGGCACCTAAATACCACTTTGAATCACCGCGTCCATGGCGGATTGAAAACGACTACAGTGTCGCCAGTTTCAGCGACATCAATGATGTCACCCAGCTCACCTGTTACAATCTGGATGGCAGCGCGGATACCAAATTCTATGATTTCCCGGTCAATCCGCTTGTGTCCCCTATTCCCGGCCTGCGTTGTGCCGGTCGAACGATTTACACTGATAACGGCGATGGTTCATTCAGTTCCAACTATACCGCCGGCAGCGGCGATGCCTGGGTTTCGGGTCGGGCTAAAGATGGCGGTTTCCCAAGCGGACACACCACTGAAGCGGTTGACCGCGGTCTGGCCTTTGCGTACGCCATTCCAGAACGCTTTGCTGAAATGGCCGCACGCGCAGTTGATTTGGGCACCAACCGCATCGTGGCTGGCATGCACTCTCCGCTTGATGTTATCGGCGGCCGTATCATGGGCACAGCCGTGACCGCCGCTGCATTAAACGCGCGCCCGGATCTGGCCAGTGCAGCATTGGCTCAGGCCAACAGCTATTTTGCTCAGAAAGCACAGGATGCAGGCTTTGACTCTGTGTATGCTTTTGCTCACAGCGCAACCTCTGATGCAGAGGCTCAGCGTTATACAGACCACGACGCGATGAAAGCGCGCTATCGCGCCGCTCTGACGTACGGTTTTCCGGCGCTGGATGAAGCCAGTGTCGCGCCGCAAGTACCAAAAGGCGCTGAAGTTTCTGTTGGCGACACGCTTCCCTTACCTGAGCGATGCGCAGCGCCGCGCGGTGCTGGCCACGACGGAAATTGATTCAAATTATCCGGTCATCAACCAATCTCGTGGCTGGGGACGTCTGGATCTGGTTATGGCAGCCGATGGCTATGGCGCATTCAATGGTGATGTCACTGTGGTCATGGACGCCGCAGACGAAGGATTCAGTGCTCAGGATACCTGGGGTAACGACATTTCCGGTCATGGTCTGCTGACCAAGCAAGGCAGTGGCTCACTGACCTTGCAAGGCAACAACAGCTTCAGCGGCGGCGTTGTACTGCAAAGCGGTGAACTGATTGCGGCATCGTCTTCTGCAACCGGGACAGGCACGCTTTATCAGCAGGATGGTGTACTTTCTGTGTCAATCGAAGCCGGAAACAACGACGCGGCGGCGGGCAGTCTCAATGTCTCGGACTTTGTACAAGATGGCGGGACTCTGGCACTGAACCTGGTCAATAACGCTCAGGTTCAGGCTGACAAGACCATCTATCTGAGCGGTGCTGATCTGCAACTGACTGTGCCAGTGTTATCCGCTGCGACAACTTACATGCTGTTGAGTGCAGACTATCTGCAGGGTCAGTTTGACAACGTGAGCGCAACTGACGCGAACGGCACCACGTACACGGCGCAGCTGATATACAGCGAAACCGGCGTCAGCGTGACCATTACACCCGCAGTATAAAAAGACCAATGCAGCCTCTCTCACTATGATTGAGGCTGTATCCTCCGATAAAAAATGGCCTGTATAACAGACCATTTTTTATTTCAGCCCCCCTGTCAGGCCGCGGTGACTGGTCTGCGGTGGCTGGTCCGAGGTGACTTCGTGTTCACGATAAATCAGTTTTCACGATGAATCGCAAACGGAGACCAGGCCTGATCGGTCGGCATCACTTCCATGCGATTGACGTTGATGTGTGGCGGTAAGGTCGCGAGATAGAACATGGTTTCGGCAATGTCCTCTGCTTCCAGAGCCCGGGTGCCTTCATACAGCGCATCCGATGCAGCCTGATCGCCCTTGGTGCGCACCAGGGTAAACTCGGTTTCCGCAATGCCCGGCGCCAAATCGGTCACGCGCACACCCGTGCCCTGCAAGTCACAGCGCAGGTTATAGCTGAACTGTTTCACAAACGCTTTGCTCGCGCCGTAAACATGGCTGCCCGGATACGGCCACTGGCCGGCAATCGAACCGACATTGATGATGGACGCGCCGCTACCGGTTTCAATCAAAGTCGGCAGAAGAGCGTGCGTGACATTGACCAGCCCCGTAATATTGGTATCAATCATAGTGTGCCAGTCATTGATATCCACTGTCTGCGACGGCTGCGGAGCCAGAGCCAGACCGGCATTGTTGACCAGACAAGTGATGTTTTTAAATGCCTCAGGCAGGGATTGCACCATCTGCACCACTTCTTCGTTGTTTCTGACATCCAGTACCTGATAATGCACCGGGGCCAGTGCAGCTAACTCGTCACTCAATGCCTGCAGTCGCTCTTCTCGCCGCCCGGTAATCACTACCGACCATCCTTGTGAGGCAAACTTTCGCGCCGCAGCGCGGCCAAAACCTGATGTTGCGCCGGTAATAAATGCAACTTTCGACATTTCTCATTCCTTCTTTCAAACAGTCATTGTGCGTATTCAGAGTGACATAGCCTCGCGCTGCTTGTCTATGTCACTCTTGGTCATCTTAGATATATCGGTCGTCTTTGTTTCAGGCTTTATTCAAACCGGCTGGCATAAACGGTTTAGCCAGTGGTGCGGTCAGATACTTGCTGGCAACGAAATAAAGCACAGCACCACTGATAGCCCCGGTAAACCAACCGTAATCATAGAACCAGGTCATCACATCAAACGAAATTGCCAGGAAGGTACACCCGACCGGGATCAAAAAGGCGATAAAGCCAGCCCAGTTCACCGCCGGATAAGCATGCTCCTGATACAGCGCCAGGATATTGAGCTGCTGCTTACGAATCATGAAATAATCGACAATCATGATCCCGGCAATCGGCCCCAGCAGGCTCGAGTAACCCAACAACCAGTTAGAGATAAATGCTTCTACGCTGACATCTGACTCAATCCAGCCCATTTTTTTCAGCAGTTCCCAACTCATCAGCACAATACCCACCGCACCGGTCAGCAAGACACCTTTGGTGTGGTTGATGTAGCGCGGGGCAATATTCTGAAAATCGTTGGTCGGTGAAACCACATTAGCCGCGGTATTGGTCGACAAGGTTGCGATGATAATCAGCACCATGGCGACAGCGACCCAGAAACGGACTCTGGATTTGCGCGATCAAATTGATCGGGTCTGAAATAGTTTCACCAAACAGCGTCTGCGACGCCGCGGTTAATACCACACCCAGCGCTGCGAACAGGAACATGGTCAGTGGCAAGCCAATTACCTGACCAACGATCTGATCTTTCTGCGACCTGGCATAACGGCTGAAATCAGGAATGTTGAGTGACAAGGTAGCCCAGAAGCCGACCATAGCGGTTAAACCGGACAAGAAATATTTTGCCACACCATCCTGCGGCGGGCGATTAGCCGGGGTTGACAGTAATTCAGCATAAGAGACCTTATCACTGGCCCAGAACAGCAGTCCGAGCGAAACAATCAGCAGCAGCGGTGCCGACAAGGTTTCCAGCCACTTAATGGAATTAGCGCCTTTGAGTACGACACCGATATTCAGCAGACAAAAGATAAAGAAACCAAATACCTCACCCTGACCGCCCAGACTGGCCCAGCTGGTTGAAATTTCCGATAATAAAAGGTGAATCGCCAGCCCGCCAAACATGGTCTGAATACCAAACCAGCCGCAGGCAACAAAGCCGCGGATAAGACACGGTACGTTCGAACCCACGATCCCGAACGATGAACGCAGCAGCACCGGAAAAGGTAATCCGTATTTAGTTCCGGCGAACGCGTTCAGCGTCAGCGGGATCAACACGATAATATTGGCAATAAAAATAGTCAGCAGTGCCTCTACCACCGACAGACCAAAATAAGCGGTTAGTATCCCGCCCAGCGTATAGGTCGGCACACAAATCGCAATCCCCACCCACAGAGCCGCAATATTCCACTGACTCCAACTGCGCTCTTTGATCTTAGTTGGCGCTAAATCCTGATTAAAGTTTTTACTGTTTAATAAATCGTCCCCGACTTCTAATTCATAGAAGTCACCCACTTTCTTCATTTGCGTTTGCATAAAAATGTCCTCATCCCGTTGAGATTCATTTATTGTCCTTAATTTTTACAACGCTGAATTATTCAAACCACCTGTTTATTGAAATAGATTTACCGAGCCAAAGTTATCGACAAAAACCATCAAAAAAATTAACCACGCCCACTAAAATCGTCAGCACATTATCAAGATGACAATAGGTAAAATCAGTCACAAAATTGTGTGGTAAAAATAAATCCGTCACTCAAAAAATAGTCCTGCGAGTACGGAAGTAAGTAAAACTCCTCCAAAGCAAATATCATGATTCAGCCTCCGGCGGTGATCAGGTTAATTTGTGATAGCGACGATCAAAATACACCAGGTTGGAGACCTGCTGAGCAGCGCCAATACCCACAATTTCACAGAAAAACACTTCGTGCGTGCCGACCGTCGCGCGCGACGCAATTTTGCAGTCAAATGCGGTCGAGCTGGCCGCTAACACCGGCGCGCCGGTGACAAATGATTGCCATGCCACGCTGTCGAAGCGCTCCTGCTGGCTGAGCTTACCGGCAAATAAGCCGGACACTTGCGCCTGGTCCGCCGCTAACGTGTTGACGCACAAGGTTTGCGCTTGATCGAATACCTCAAACACCGATGAAGATCGGTTTAAACACACCAACAGCGTCGGTGGCGTGTCGGTCACACTGGTCACCGCCGTTGCGGTAAATCCGGCGGCCTGCCCGTCAACGATTGTGGTGACGACATTAACCGCAGACCCCAGGCTTGCCATGCCATCTTTAAAGGCCTGCACTCCGTTATCTGCCACCTGAGCAAACTCGGTAAAATTCATCTCATTACTGACCGGTTCACTGACAACTAAATCCAGACTCATTTCACTCATAACGGCATGCCTCCTCGAAAGTTAAACGCGGTAAACGACCATACAGTTTGCTGCTGTCGCCATAGCCAATATTGATCATCAGGTTAGTTTTCCAGCTGGTGCCGGCAAAGAAGGTTTCATCCACCGCTTGCGGGTCGAAACCTGACAGCGGACCGGTATCCAGCCCCATGGCACGCGCGGCCAGAATCATATATCCCGCCTGCATTGAACTGTTGCGCATTGCGGTTTCCTGGGCCAGCGCCTCACTGGACGTGAACCAGCTTTTCGCATCGCCGTGCGGAAACAGTGCGGGCAGCGCATCGTAAAACTGACTGTCATAAGCGACAATCACAGTTACAGGTGCAGACAGGGTTTTGTCCAGATTGCCTTTGGATAAAGTGGGTGCCAAACGGGCTTTCCCTTCTGCTGAAGTGACAAACACAAAACGCGCCGGAGAAACAGTTGGCGGATGTCGGCCCCATACACGTCAGTTGATAGAGCTGCTCAATTTGCTCCTGACTGACGGCTTTATCCAGCCAGCCATTATGAGTACGCGCCTCAGTAAATAATTGTTTCAGTGCTGCCTCATCCATGATGTGACTCATTTGTTGTCTCCTGCGTATCAATATTTCTGGTGAGTAAATATATTTATTAATGCATTTAGCTGTAAAAATGATCGAGTATCTTTGTGAATTCTTCCGGTTCAGTAATATTGCAGGCATGCCCGCCATACGGCATAAAATATAACGATGAATCGGGTATGGCCTGATTTAATCGCTCCGAACATGAATAAGGCACTAATAAGTCATCACGACTGGCAATAATACCGGTCGGACAACCTATATTCTGCAACTGCCCGGAGAGATCAAATTGCTCGATGGCCGCAATACGTCTGCGCAAATTTGTTGTATCGGCAAAGGCAGCAATCATTTTTTGCGCCTCTTCACTCAGTAGTGCAGCATGCTGTTTGATCCATTGCGCCGGGTATAAAAACAGCGGCTGGGCTTTGACGAACATCTCGACTCCGGACTCCTGCAATAAGCGCTTTCTGATCTCAAAGCAGAGCCGGGTATGGTCATCGGTTTTCTCCCAACTGTTGATCAGCAGCAGACTGGCCACTTTCTGCGGGGCATCGAGCGCCAGTTGCAAGCCGATCAAACCGCCTAATGCATGACCAATGAAATGTACTTGCTGCGTTTTAGTGGTGCTTAGCAACGCATTCACTTCCTGCGCCATATCCGTGACACTGTAACCCTCACTAATCGCACCATCGCTGTTGCCGGTTCCGAAACTGGTCGTACACCACCACTCTGAAGCGCGTTGCCAGCTCAGGGACCAGACTGTCCCAGTAGTGGTGGGAGCCGCCCAGACCGGATGAAAGCAAAACAGTTTCAGGGTGATTATCGCCATGGATCTCAAAATACATGCTGCCCTACCTCACTCTGTGCGTTTACGCCTGGCCAACATGGGCAATCGAAGCAATCTCGATCAAGGCTTCTTCTTTCACCAGACCACACTGAATGCAATAACGCGCCGGTTTATCGCCCGGGAAGAAATCCGCGTACACCGCATTAATCATTGCGTAGTCCTTCCAGTCCCGGATCATAATCATGTTGAAAGTCACATCAGCCATGGTGCCGCCGGCTTCTTCCACCACATCTTTAATGGTGTTGAGGACATGACGGGTCTGCGCCGCCGCATCACCGGGAAACACCACATTGTTGTCGTGGTCGAACGGCAGTGTGCCGGACACATACACCACTCCATCGGCTTGAGTACCCGGGGAATACGGGGCAAGAGGTGTACCGGTTCCTTCAGGGACAACGATTTGTTTAGGCATAATAATCTCCTTTATTTATTTGCCAGAGCCTGGGCGTAATCTTCCAGATTGGAAACCCAGCCAAAAAAAGTACGGATATTGAACAGCGCAGCTTCATGCGCTGCCATCGGGCCTGCCGGATGCGTCGCATCCGATAAAACCAGGCCGAAATATTCGAGATGAAAGCCGTCGCGCAGGGTCGATTCAACACACACGTTGGTGGCGATACCGGTAAACACTAAGTTACGGATCCCACGTGCGCGCAGCATGGTGTCGAGGTTAGTATTAAAGAAACCGCTGTAACGCGTTTTAGGGATTACCCAGTCTCCTTCTTGCGGAACAATCTCATCCACCAGGGCATAATCCCAACCACCTTTGGCCAGAAACTGGCCGGATAACTCCGGCTTACTGCGCATGGTTTTCAGCGCATTGGATTTATGCCAGTTCGGTGAACCTGCGCCACCCGCTTCAACATAATCGGCATCCCAGCCATTTTGCAGAAACACGATCTGCATCCCTGCCTGACGGGACAACGCAATCGCACGGTTAATGTTTTCAATCACCGGGCCGGTGGCGGAAACATCAAATCCGGCCAGATCGAGATAGCCTTGCTGGCTGGCATAGGCGTTTTGCATATCCACCACAATCAGCGCAGTTTCACTCGGTTTAATCGCTAAGGCTTCAGGCTCGGCTTTGACCACCAAAGGGGAATCGCTGTGATTTAGTGTGTAGCCGGAAATCGCGTCGTGACTCATGCTGCGTACTCTCCCTGATAACCAATGTGTTGACGGGTTTTCATCAGCGGCTGAATACGCTCACCAAAAGCGGTCACGCCGCTGATAAAGTCATCGAATGTCAGCAGCACACCGCCGGTACCTTCGACTTCGGCCACTTCATCCAGCATCCTGGCCACGTTTTCGTAAGAGCCCACCAGCGTGCCCATGTTGATATTGACCGCTGAGGTCGGATCCGACATCTGGCGCACGTTGGTATCCGAACCAGAGGTGGTGTCTTTGGCCGCCTGGTCACCGAGCCACTTGAGCGCTTCGACGTCTTTACCTTCTTTATAGCTTTCCCATTTCGCCCGGGCGGCTTCATCGCTTTCATCAGCGATGACCATAAACAGCACAAATGAGCTCACGTCACGCTGCGTTTTTTGCGTCGCTTCAAGCAGGCGATCAGCGGCCGGCGCGAAGGCTTTCGGCGTATTCACACCTTTGCCAAACACAAAGTTGTGATCGGCGTATTGGGCCGAAAATGCCATCCCGGCATCACTGGAACCGGCACAGATAATTTTCATCGTGTCCTGCGGACGCGGGCTCAAACGACAATCTTGCATGGTGAAGTAATCACCTTTCAGATCAGAAACCCCTTCGTCCCACAAATCACGCAATACCTGAGCGTATTCAGATAGATAGTCATAGCGCGACGCGAAAAACTCATCGCCCGGCCATAGCCCCATCTGGGTGTACTCCGGCTTTTGCCAACCTGTGACCAGGTTGACGCCAAAACGGCCGTTGGAAATGGAATCAATCGTCGATGCCATACGCGCGGTAATCGCTGGTGGCAGGGTTAAAGTCGCCGCGGTTGCGAACAGCTTAATTTTTGAGGTCACGGCCGCCAGACCAGCCATCAGGGTGAAAGATTCCAGGTTGTGTTCCCAGAACTCAGTTTTGCCGCCAAAACCGCGTAACTTAATCATGGATAACGCGAAATCTAATCCGTAATGTTCCGCGCGCAGCACAATCTCTTTGTTCAACTCGAAGGTTGGCATGTATTGCGGGGCATTTTCTGAAATCAGCCAGCCGTTATTGCCAATGGGAATGAATACTCCAATCTGCATAGAAACTCCTTTTTTCGACATGCATTTATCTGCTCTTCGCATTGATCCTAATCAATCTTTATGCCAAAAGTTAATTTAACTTATATAACAATGATTTAAATCAAACCATATAATCTAAAACAGACCATTTGGTCTGTTTTGTTGCAATAAAAATGGTGCAATAGCACTAATTGAGTGCGCAATTTTTGCTCAAATCGATGTTAAAACGGACAAGGAGAAAACGGACAGGCGTGCAGGAAAAGCGATACGAAGAGGATGAAGCGGTACAACGAGAAACTGAAAAAGGAAAGAAAAAGGCGCGTCAGATGACGCGCCAAATCATAATCAAGGATAAATAAGAGATTGAGGATGGATAAGAGTCAGAACAGACTGCCCAATACCACTCCCTGAATAGTCTGGCAGGTATCTTCAAAAAATTCTTTGTTATTAAGATCTTTACCGGTAATCGCTTTCACCTGAACGCTGAAATCAGCGTAGTGCTGGGTCGTAGACCAGATAATAAAGATCAGTTGAGCGGGTTTCGATGGGCTTTAGTTTGCCTTGGCTTATCCACTGCTCAATCACTTTCGACTTTTCGCTCATGATCTGTTTAAGCGGACCGGAGAGATAATTTTTCAGGATCGGTGCACCCTGGATGATTTCCAGGCAGAACAGACGCGAAGCCTGAGGTTGATCGCGCGATAACTCCAGCTTAAGACGAATGTACTTTTCCAGAGCGGTTTTGGGATCATCCGGCTCTTCAAAACTGCCAATTGGCGCCAGCCAGTCATTGAGAATATTCTCCAGAATGGTCAGATAGAGTGCCTCTTTACTTTTGAAATAGTAAAACAGGTTGGTTTTGGAAATATCTGCGGCCGTGGCAATCTGCTCCATGGTCGTG
This sequence comes from Vibrio sp. CDRSL-10 TSBA, assembly GCA_039696685.1. NCBI lineage: Bacteria > Pseudomonadati > Pseudomonadota > Gammaproteobacteria > Vibrionales > Vibrionaceae > Vibrio > Vibrio sp. CDRSL-10 TSBA. The sequence continues at coordinate 1,928,036 of CP155566.1, forward strand.
CCATGAAAGCCAAACTTTGAGAATACAGACAATGCGGTTTCAAGAATAAATTGTCTTTTGTCCGCAAACTTTTTACGCCGCCGGGTACCGGGCTCGACATTAGTGCGTGTTTTCTTCAGGCCCTCGACCTTAGCTCCCTTTAACGAAATATTTTCTCTAACCATGAGTACGACTCTAACTATAGGATTGACGCGAAACTAAGCGGATAGTTTACCACTTAACATCTGATGTGTGTTCGCTAATCGAGCGTCAGTCGGAACGCGTCAGGTTTGCAGTCATCATCACCAGCCACTGCTTCATCTGCGCTTGCTGCTCATAATCCAGCCCCTCGGTCATTCGCGTCGATACCGCGCGGCGCGCCTCTTTTATCTGCAGTGCCAGCGCCTGACCCGAATCGGTCAGCGACAGTATCAATTCACGTTTGTCGTGCGGATTTTTCATCCGATCTACCAAACCTTGCTTGATCAGCTCATTGATCAAACGAGTAATCTGCGCCTTATCTTTTTTAATCGCCATGGCCACATCATGCGCGGTGCACGGCACATGAGTCGCAATGTAATGCAAAGCCAAACCCTGAAAAAACGGCAGGTCTACTCCCTGCTTTTCTAGCTCCTGGGTAATATTTTCACGCATGCACTGAGTCAGGTAAGCGACATGATGCTCTAAAGGACTACTTTTCATATGGTTGATATTGTCAACTAATCGCCTTAATATAGTTGACTATATCAACTAATAACCGAATCGACCATATGAATCTAAAAAAACTGGCTATCACCTTGCCTGCTCCTGTCTGTATTGTGGCGAGCATCTCAGCTTTCATTACCTACATTAACCACGGCCTGAGTGCTGAATTCGCTAGCCAATGGCTGAAGTCATTCTTATTCTCTCTGGTCGTGATCCTGCCGATTGCCGGCTTGCTGATCATGAAACTGGCGCAGTTGGTTGAACGCCGTCTGCCTCATATTCAGCCGTTAAGCCGCAAACTGATTTTATGTGGTTTGATTGCGCTGAGCCTGGAATCAATCATCAGCCTGATGTCCGTGCTTTCCACTTCACAGGCAGACAGTGCCAGCCAGTTCATCGCTTTCTGGGCGCTGACTCTGCTCAAAGCTCTGCCACTGGGTTACCTGATTGCCATGATCATGGTCTTCATCGTACGTCCGAAAATTCAACGTGCGCTCGCTGCCGCCTGATACTAAAAAGCTGTACGCTGTAAGGTGTATGTCACGTTAACAGGCATACCGACTTCGGCTTCGAGCATAAAAAATCGGGCTGGGCACAGGTGGCTGAATATTATTCAGTGCCTGTGACCAGCCCGACCGCTGTCACTTCTGCCCTACCCGACTTTCCGTCCCCTACAGACGAAATGAAGTGACAGCGCTAAACTTAGGGTCTCATCACCCTTGGGTTTAGTCGAAAATATATTGGTTAATCGAAAATATATCGGTTAACCACGTTTTCCAGATACTCTTGTTTACCGGACTCACGCTGTGGCTGAATTTCATTATCGACCGCGTATTTTGCCAGAGTTTCCAGATTGTGATCGCCGGACAGAATCGCTTTACCCAGCGGCTCATTCCAGCCAGCGTAACGTTGCGCGATATTTTTGCCCAGTTTGTCATCTTCCAGCATACGAGCTGCTTTTTTCAGAGCCAGCGCCATGGTATCCATACCACCGATATGACCGTAGAACAGATCTTCAGGGTCGATAGACGGACGGCGCAGACGTGCATCAAAGTTCAGACCACCGGTGGTAAAGCCACCTGATTTGAGAATTTCGTACATCACCAGAGTGTTTTCTTCCACACTGTTCGGGAACTGGTCGGTATCCCAGCCCAGTTGTGGGTCACCACGGTTAGCATCGACTGAACCAAAGATACCCAGAGATGTTGCGGTCGCAATTTCATGCTGGAAGCTATGGCCTGCCAGTGTAGCGTGGTTCGCTTCGATGTTGACCTTCACTTCATTTTCCAGACCAAACTGTTTCAGGAAACCGTACACAGTAGCGGTATCGTAGTCGTACTGGTGTTTGGTCGGTTCCTGCGGCTTAGGTTCGATCAGAATCGTGCCTTTGAAGCCAATTTTATGTTTATGCTCAACCACCATTTGCATCAGGCGACCCAGTTGTTCGCGTTTCCTGACGTAAATCAGTATTAAGCAGAGTTTCGTAACCTTCACGGCCGCCCCACAACACGTAGTTTTCGCCGCCCAGACGCTGGGTGGCATTCATCGCGTTAAAGATTTGGGTTGCCGCGTAAGCAAATACTTTCGGATCCGGGTTAGTGCCTGCACCAGCCATGTAGCGAGGGTTAGAGAAAGCATTCGCCGTACCCCACAACAATTTGACGCCACTTTCCTGCTGTTTGGCTTCCAGCTTATCGACCATGCGGGCAAAGTTATTCACATACTCTTTGATGCTGTTGCCTTCCGGCGCTACATCCACATCGTGGAAGCAGTAAAACGGTACGTTAAGTTTTTTGTAAAATTCAAACGCCACGTCGGCTTTCATCATTGCCAGTTCCATCTCACTGCCCGCTTTTTGCCAAGGGCGGTCAAAGGTACCGTTACCAAATACATCAGAGCCCGGCCAGACAAAGTTGTGCCAGTAACAAGCGGCAAACCGCAGATGGTCTTTCATCGATTTGCCCATCACCATCTGATCCGGATTGTAATGACGGAATGCCAGCGGGTTATTGGATTCAGGGCCTTCAAACTTTATGGAATCTACATTAGGAAAAAAATCATTCATAATCTTGCTCTCGTTATTTTAGTGAGTGTGTCAATCCGTTGCATTTGAATAACGTTCCATCAATCAAACGTCAGGAATAACTTTATTTTCATTGATAACAGAGAATCTTCAATTACGAATTTTCGCAACCTAGTTCAGATATCTTTCAACTGTGATACTCGCCACACTTCCAAATCAATACCAAACAAAACAATGACTTACTTAAAAAGTAACTTTAAGATCACAATTACAAAATATCATAATGATGATGATTTATTCCGTAATTTATTTATCAGGATTTACTTACAAGAATATTAGCGCCCTACAAAAAATATAACGAGGAATAAACATGAATAATAAAGTCAACGTGCTGCGCCTGACTCTGGTGGTAGCACTCGGTGGGCTCTTATTTGGTTATGACACTGCCGTCATATCAGGAGCAACCGAAGCACTACAATCCTATTTCCAACTGACTCCGGCCGAACTCGGTTTTGCCGCCTCTTCCGCTCTGATCGGCTGTGTACTGGGTGCCATTGTCGCCGGTGATTTCAGTAGCCGTTACGGCCGGCGTGGCGCACTGAAAATCGCTGCCTTGCTGTTTCTGATCTCAGCCGTCGGTTCAGCGATTCCGGAAAGCTACTGGACCTTCGTCATCTACCGTATTATCGGGGGTGTCGGTGTCGGTATCGCGTCCATGGTTTCGCCAATGTACATTGCGGAAGTCGCCCCGCCGAAAAAGCGTGGCGGACTGGTCGCCTGTAACCAGTTTGCGATCATCTTCGGCATGCTGGTGGTCTATTTCGTTAACTACGGTATCGCTCTGATTGGCACTGAAACCTGGCTTAATACCACCGGCTGGCGCTATATGTTTGCTTCTGAGGTGATTCCGGCGGGCCTGTTTCCTGCTGCTGCTGTTTACTGTACCGGAAACGCCACGCTGGCTGGCGATGCGGGGCAGAAACGATGAGGCTTACTCACTGCTTAAAGCACTTAACAATGGTAACGGTGCAGATGTCGATCACCAATGGCAGGACATCCAGTCTTCATTCAAGCAACACAACAGCACATCGATTGTCGCCAGCGGATTCTTTGGTGTACTGGTGATCGGGATTATGCTCAGTGTGCTGCAGCAGGTCACCGGCATCAACGTATTCCTGTATTACGCTCCGACCATTCTGAAAGGCTTTAGTAACTCCAGTATCGATATTGCATTGCTGCAAACCATTCTGGTCGGTGCCGTCAACCTCGGCTTTACTGTCGTTGCGATTGTGACCGTGGATAAATTCGGCCGTCGCCCGCTGATGATGCTGGGTGCAGCCTTAATGGCGGTCAGTATGATTGCGATTGGTACCGCGGCTTATCTCAATGCTATCGGCGGATATCTGCTGATCTTCGTACTGCTCTACATCGGTGCATTTGCGCTGTCACTTGGTCCAGTGGTCTGGGTGTTGCTGTCAGAAATTTTCCCTAACAGTATTCGTTCTAAAGCATTGTCAATCGCCGTGTTTGCTCAATGGGCCGCAAACTTTGTGGTCTCGCAGACTTTCCCGATGATGAACGATCCACAAAGCAGTGTGTACCAAACCTTTAACGGTGGCTTTCCGTTCTGGTTATACGGCGTGATGGGTATCTTTACCATTTACTTTATCTACAAGTGGGTACCGGAAACCAAAGGTAAATCGCTTGAGGAACTGGAAGAATTATGGGAGAAATCTCCCAAACCCGGTGAAGAGAAGATTATTACTAATCATTAAATCTGAACTGAGTACTCAATTTGGAACCAAGAACTAAATCTAAACCAAGTACTCAGTCTGAAAAAATAATAAGCCTGCAAATAGCAGGCTTATTTATTGGCAGCGTTAGTGAACTGAATTAATTATTTTCTTCACTTCCGTTCGAGCGATATTCTTTGGGCGTTTTACCAAACGCTTTCTTGAATACCGAATACATATATTGCAATGATGGGTAGCCACATGCCTGAGCGATTTCTGCAATCGGCAATTCAGTGGAAATCAATAAATTTTTCGCTCGTTCTAATTTTGCTTCATGAATTTCATTGTGGATGGAGTACCCGCGCTCCTGGCGAAAACGCGCTTCCAAATTGGAACGGGAGATACCGACATGATGCAGTACCTGCTCGACTTTGATCCCTTTACAGGCGTTATGACGGATAAAATGTAGCGCCTGAATCACGTAAGGATCGTTGAGAGCCTGAAAATCCGAACTCTCTCGTTCAAACACCTTAGTTGGCGGGATCAACACCCGGGCAGGATTGATGGTCATCGCCTCGCCTTGCTCTTTCTTATCCAGCAAACGATGCAGCATCTTGGCGGCGGTATAGCCCATCGATTTACACCCCTGGCCGACCGAGCTCAGAGATACTCGGGTGAGATAACGCGTCATCTCTTCGTTATCAATACCAACCACAGCGATACGGTCCGGCACCATTAGCCCCAGCGCATCGCAGGTTTGCAGTATGTGTCTGGCCCTCGCATCCGTTACCGCAATGATCCCAATCGGGTTGGGCAGACGTTGCAGCCAGTCGGCCAGTCGGTTCATATCATATTGCCAACTGAGCGGGTTAGTCTTATTGCCACGATAGACCGAATGAAAATAGTCATTTTGTGTCGCCAGTTTAATAAACGCACTTTCCCTTTCGGAAGCCCAACGCTCCCAGGATTCATGGGGAATACCGTAAAAGGCAAACTTTTCAATCCCCTTATCCCTGAGATGGTTAAACGCCATCTCCACCAGCGCATAGTTATCCGTCGCAACATAGGGAAACCTCCGGGTATTGCTGTTCATCTTTGTAAGAGCCACCAATACCGACCACCGGGATCCCCGAATCCTTGAGCAGCGACTCGATGGCCGGATTATCAAAATCGGCAATCACACCGTCACCGCGCCAGGCACGGAAATGATCAATATTGGTGGTGAAATCTTCTTCAACAAAAATGTCCCAATGAGTTTGCGATGCGTGTAAATATTCGCCGATACCCTCCATAATTTGCCGGTCATAAACTTTATTGGCATTAAATAGTAAAGAGATTCGATAATTTTTATCCATAGGCAGCAACCACTTGGTCAAAGAATTGGCGGAGTTTAACAATATCGTACAAAAAATAATGTGATCATTAAGGGAGTCGCTAAATATCTAAACGCAATTAATAAAAATCATAATTGAGACCGCACAGCAAATGAATAGACTGGTTGCAGTACCCTAAAAATAACAAACTGGCCTACGCCAAAGAGGACATAAATTATGTATATCGGGATTGATCTGGGCACGTCAGGTGTCAAAGCCATTCTGCTTTCTGCCAGCGGAGAGATACTCGCCTCAGCAACCACAGCGATGACAGTCTCTCGTCCTAAGCCTTTATGGTCTGAACAAGACCCAAAACAGTGGTGGGATGCCACTCTCAATTCACTGTCAGAGCTGGGAAAACAACATAGTCTGCAGCAGGTCAAGGCGATTGGTCTGTCCGGACAGATGCACGGCGTGACTCTGCTCGACAGCGCAAACCAGGTATTACGTCCTGCCATCCTATGGAACGACGGACGCTGCGAACAGGAGTGCCTCGAACTGGAGCAACTCGTGCCGGAGAGCCGCGCTATTACCGGCAACCTGATGATGCCGGGATTTAGCGCACCCAAGCTGAAATGGCTCGCCAAACATGAGCCGGAGTGTTTTGCACGCGTCGCTAAAGTGTTGCTGCCCAAAGACTACCTGCGCTTCCTGCTCAGCGGCAACTTCGCTAGCGACATGTCCGATGCCGCCGGCACCATGTGGCTTGATGTTGGTATGCGAGACTGGAGTGATGAGCTGCTCTCAGCCTGTGGCCTGAGCCGCAAGCAAATGCCACAGCTGTTTGAAGGCAATCAAATCACCGGCACACTCAGCCCGGAGCTGGCAGAAAAACTGGCGATGCCCTGCGTACCGATCGTCGCCGGAGGCGGTGATAACGCGGCCGGAGCGGCAGGCGTTGGGATCGTCAAGCCTGGTCAGGCGATGATCTCACTGGGCACATCCGGGGTTTACTTTGCGGTCAGCCAGGGGTTTACCACCAACCCGACAGCCGCCCTGCACTCTTTTTGTCATGTACTGCCTGGCACCTGGCACACCATGTCGGTCATTCTCAGTGCTGCGTCCTGCCTTACTTGGGTAGCGAAGCTGACCGGATTTGATGACGTGCCAGCGATGATGCATGTACTGGAACAAGAAACGCCCGCAAACCGATGTTATTTTTCTGCCTTATTTGTCCGGTGAGCGCACGCCGCACAACAATCCGAACGCCAAAGGGGTGTTTTTTGGTTTAACTCATGACGCCAGCCCGGCCCATCTGGCCCAGGCGGTTCTGGAAGGGGTTGGTTTCGCGCTGCAGGATGGACTGGACGCGCTGCACATCACCGGAGACGTACCCGAAGAAATTACCCTGATTGGCGGCGGCGCGCGCAGCCCGTACTGGCGCCAGCTGCTGACCGATATATTCAACAAAGATCTGGTTTATCGCGAGGGTGGCGATGTCGGCCCGGCCCTGGGAGCGGCACGATTGGCGCAACTGGCCATCGAAGGCGATCGTGCCTCCATTGAGCAGATCTGCTCGCAGCCGCAGTTAGTAGAAACTCACACTCCGCAGTCAGCGGCCCACCAGACGCTGGCGGAAAAACGCAAAACCTTTATCCTCCTCTATCAGCAACTGAAACCGTTGTTCCATGCTGATTTCCCTGCTAGCCAGACTGATTTTCCTGCAAATAAATAGCCTGACCATGCCCGCCGCCGTTTGACGTGCGGGCAACCTCAACGCTGACAACAGACACCAATTATCCCAAGGATTGGTCTACAAACGTGGGCTTAGTATTCCAGCCGGGTACAAGGCCACGCTCAACTGCACACCACAAAATTCTGAATCCGAGGCAATAAAATAGTGTCTATACGCTAGAAATTACGCTAACTTGAAGGTACCACGTCGCTTGGAGAAGAGTTATGGCTGATATCATCGATCATTCGCTTAGTGAAATTCGTCGTGAACTAAAAGAACGGTTAACCACTACATTATCCACCCGTCCTATCGCTCGTGAAGCGTGTTACCCGCGCTTACTCACCATGCTCACCTATTATCTGGTCTATGAAGAAGGAGAAATCAGCTACCCTCACTTTCTGTCTCAGCTCAGCCTGGCAGAAAACCAATGGCGCTGCTTTATTATCTTTGGATCGTCCCTCAGTCAGCAGGAAACTGAGGGCAATTATCGACACCTCTCACCGTCACCAGCAAGAGTTAGACCCGATTTTAAACACCCTGGGGATGTATTTACCTTAACTCGCTGTTTTGTAATTCAAGTAAAATCCGGGGCGCAACGCTGATGTTGCGCCTTATAAAACCGACACTTATCCACAGCAAACGCCACAAGTTGCCAACAGCTACGCACAACATCATTTTAATGCTTGCATTCACTATAGGTTTGGGTGTATGTATATGAATATTCGATGACATGTTAAACCCGATTTGGTTTGACACACTACTGTCATACAGGCTGGTTAAGGTAAACCAGAGTTATGAAGAAAACATCGAAACTTGTAAGAATAGTGCTGCGAAAAAGCAGGCATCTTCGGTTATGTCAGATTCGGTTAAATCAGACTCAGTTGTATCAGACTTACTCATAGCAGACTGAGTCACAACAGACTGAGTTATAGCAGAATAATAGTCATAACGTCTTAAGTGCTGAAGCGTAGCAAAGTAAACCTGAAAATAAGCCCACAAAGGGCGTTACTTATAAAGGAGATTACTATGAAAAAAATGAGAAAAGCTCAACTGCATCGTGTTCGTATTCAATATTGGAAAGATACGAAACAAGCAGAGAAAAAATCATAGTTATACGACCGCCATCTTGGCACAGAAATATTAGTCAGAAACCTATTAGTGACAAGCCAATGCGTTAACAACTAATCAGGAATGCACTAAGTAGTTACGGATCAGGTGGTCACGGACTACATCATTAACACCAACAGCCTCAGAATAACAGTCAGAGGCAAAACCAATAGAAACTGGCAATCCCGGGAGGTAAACATCCTACCCGCCTCCTTAATATTGCCAGTTCAAAAATACCCTTGTTAACAAATCACCTTGTTAACGAAGCACCCTGTTAACAAATCACCCGGACAGCTCAACCACAATTTGTAGATCGCAGGTATGATCCATAAACGTGGCCTCTCATGTCTTTAGCAGTTAAAAGCAAAGCTCTGACCCGATAAAGCAAAGTTCAGACCCGATTGGCCGACATTTTACCTAAAGCACCTTCATTTTGACCCGGATCAAACTATTTCCACCCTTCATTCCGTTTAGTTAATTATCCACCCGCTATTACAAAGATTCGATCTAAGAAAATCCGACTGGCGGCAAGAGCTCTTTTCCTGCTTAGCTATACTTAAACTGTAGTTGGGGCATCCTTGCTGTATACGGCTGCGTAAATTCATACGTTTCAATTGAGCTTACTATGTACACTAAACATCGTTCTTACACTTTGGCTGGAAAGGAACACTACCATGCACTGGTCATGGTGGATCCGACAGGTTATTTACACATCGATATCATGGAGGAAAGCGACGAAACTTGACGGTGAGTTTGAAAGCCTGAGTTTCAAAACTCAGGACCGGAAAACTGAGCTGACTTGTCAAGACGCCGAGCACGACTGGCGTATTGCTCTGCAGGGTCAGGATGCACGAGAACTCGTGACTCTGATTGAAGAAGCGAAAGAAGAGTATGAAACACTGATGCGTGATCTGTGTTAATTGTGGTAATGACCACCAGGCCGACAGTTATTTTTAATCACCCCTCTAAACTCTGAACCGGAAAACCTGTAACGTTTTCCGGTTCTTTTATTATGCCTTATGTTATTTGAGCTCAATTAAACAACAACATGAATTTCCTTCATGTTGTATATGAAAAAATATGGATTAACAGGACGTCTAGCCATCCATTACTCTAGCCTTAACAACGCAGAATAAATAACAAGAGGTATCTGTCATGGCTAATCGCCCTCCTTTCCGTACTGACTCCGTAGGCAGCTTTCTTCGTCCAGCTTATCTTCATCAAGCTCGCCGCGAATTTGCAGAGGGAACCATCAACCGTGCTCAGTTAACCGAAGTCGAAGATAAAGCGATTCTTGAGCTGATCGACCAACAAAAAGCAGTCGGCATCAAAGCCATCACTGATGGCGAGTTCCGCCGCGGCTTCTGGCATATCGACTTTCTGGAAAATCTGACCGGTATCGAAGGTTACACGGCTGAGAGCTACAACCAGAAATTCCACGGTAAAGCAGCGCCGGCTTACAACATCCGCGCAACCGGAAAAATTGCATTCAATCCAGAGCACCCATTCCTGGACCACTTTGAATTTCTGCTTAACGCAGTGGGCACCGACAGTGAATTTGTGGCTAAAGCGACGATTCCCAGCCCAACCATGATTCTGCGTCAGGAAGTTCTGGCTAATGATGGTTCTTCAAAAATTCATCAGCTTTATCCGCAAATTGAAGAGTTCTACCAGGATCTGGCGCAGACTTACCGTGACGCAATTGCCGCATTCTATGCACGTGGCTGTCGCTACCTGCAATTTGATGATACCAACTGGGCGTTCCTGATCGATTCAAGCAAGCGTGAAAGCCTGATCGAAAAAGGCATCAACCCGGATGAGATTGCAAACGTATGTACGCAAATCATCAACGAGTCACTGCGTGACAAGCCTGAAGACCTGATCGTGACCACTCACATCTGTCGCGGTAACCACGCTTCTTCATGGCTGTTCTCAGGCGGCTACGAACCAGTAGCTGAAGCCCTGTTTGCAACTCAATACGATGGCTTCTTCCTTGAGTACGACTCAGAGCGTTTCTGGTGATTTCGCGCCGCTGCGTCACTGGTCAAACAACGGCAGTCAAATTGTACTGGGTCTGATCACCTCTAAGTTCCCGGAACTGGAAGATGCAGAGCAAGTGAAAGCGCGCATCCAGGAAGCCACTCAGTATGTACCGCTGGAAAATCTGTGCATCAGCCCGCAATGTGGCTTTGCATCGACTGAAGAGGGTAACAAACTAACTATCGAACAGCAGTGGGATAAAATCCGCTTCCTGACTGAAATCGAGAAACAAATCTGGTCTTAATGATTCAGTGCAGATGGTGACAGCATCATAGTCACGGAAAAGACAAAGGGCGCCGCAGCGCCCTTTTTGCTTTTTTATATGTTGTATTTTGTGTTTTGGATAGCGCTCGCCGCACCAACTAAGCTCTCATGCTACTGAGACGGTACAGTACCAGCGAACCAAGCAGCATCGCACAGCCGATAATTTTATTGAGCGGCATCGACTCATCGTAAATCCAGACACTCAATATCATGGTCCAGACCGGTTCAAGCAGCATCAGCAGTGCCGCATTGGTCGGATTGGCGTGTTTTTGCCCCAGGGTCTGCATCAGATAACGCAAACTGGTTGCCAGCAATACACTGAGCGCGAACCACTGCCAGGTGATGATGCTGACATTTTCCGGCCAGGTTTCCACACTGTAAGAGAGCACCAAACCCAGACATCCGGTTGCGAACAGCTGCAGCGTGGTGAGCAACATCGGTGAAAAACGCGCCGAATACTGACTGTTAAAGTTGAAATGCACAGCCAGCCCCACCGCCGAAACCAGGAACCACATCTGATTGGCGGCAATATTCCATTCTCCGTTCCAGGCCAGTAAAAACAATCCGATTACGGCGATCGGTAAAGACAGCCAGAACGGACGACCCGGACGACGTTTAAACAGTGCCCAGGCAACCAAGGGCACAAACAGCATCGACAGACTCATAATAAACGCCCCCTCACCCAGCGTGTCACTGATTGAGATGGCGTAGATCCAACAGAAAATAGAGCCGCCAAGAAAGACGCCGACGCCCATCGAGCGCAAAATTTCGCCACGCGGCGCTTTGCGTAGCGCAGGCAAACAGAATGGCAATAACAGCAGCGAAGCGGTAACGAAACGCAGACCGATAAAGCCTATCGGCGGCAGCCCTTCAATGGCTTGTTTGGAAAAGACCCAGCCGGCACCAGCCAGCAAGGTTGTGATAATCAGAATGAATTCAGCACGCAGGTTAGCAAACATGATCAGTTGTTATTATTGTTAAACAGGCAGATGTTAATTGTGAGGCATATCCATAGACAACTCCACTACAAAGCGCTTTTATTTCTGTAGGTTAGCCAACGCAGCTCATGCCAGACACCAAAAGGCAGGCAACACTTTGTTAACACAACTGAACACTAGAAAATAGATATTTTTTAGTGTTTTATTCCACATTTAAGATTAAAACACAGAACAATAACCTGTAATTTTGCAAAATACCTAGTCTCATTCATCAGAGAGTAACAAATCTGTCAGTCAATTTGACCAGCATCACAATGTGATCATATCTGCCAATGGTAGTAGGATTTGCAATATTATAATTCACACCATGGCATTATTTCAGTGAAAGAAACTCAAGACGCCGTCGATTTTGGAGTATCCACTACTCAAACCGGCTGGAACAAACACGATACACATTGGTTACTCAGCTTATTTGGCACTGCCGTTGGTGCCGGTATTTTATTCTTGCCGATCAACATTGGCCTCGGCGGTTTTTGGCCACTGGTGCTGATGGCACTGCTCGCCTTCCCGATGACTTACCTTGCCCATCGCGGTCTGGCACGCTTCGTATTGTCTTCGAAACAATCTGATGCAGACTTTACCGATGTGGTTGAAGAGCATTTCGGTGCCCGCGGCGGACGCCTGATCTCGCTGCTCTACTTTTTGTCGATCTTCCCGATCCTGCTTATTTACGGCGTTGGGATCACCAACACGGTCGACAGTTTTCTGGTCAATCAGGCCCAGATGGTATCGCCTCCGCGTGCATTACTGTCCGGCGTTTTGGTATTTAGCCTGATTGCCATCATGCTGGGCGGTGAAAAAATCATGTTGCGCGCCTTTGCCGTGATGGTCTATCCGCTGGCAGCGATTCTGGCGGCATTGTCGCTGTATTTGATCCCTTACTGGAGCATGCCATCACTGGCCATCCCGGCGGCGGGAGATTTCCTGCAAACCGTATGGCTGGCGATTCCTGTCGTGGTGTTTTCGTTCAGTCACGCCGCGGCGATTTCAAGCTTTGCCAATATTCAGCGCCGTCACTATCGCAAGCAAGCTGTGGTGAAATCTGAGCAAATCCTTAAGCGCACCAGCGTCATGCTGATTGCGTTTGTACTGATGTTCGTGTTTCTCCTGCGTTCTCGCGCTGTCGCCACAACAACTGCTGGAAGCAAAAGCGCAAAATGTGTCGGTATTGTCTTACCTCGCCAACGCCACCAATAACCCGTTTATCGCCACGCTCGGCCCCTTGGTTGCCTTTGTTGCGATTACATCATCATTCCTGGGCCATTTCCTGGGTGCGCGTGAGAGCCTGAATGGGTTGCTGACCAAGTACACCAAACTGCCGGTTGCGCTGGCAGATAAGCTCGGCATCGCATTGATGTTTATCGCTATCTGGTTTGCTGCGGTGATGAACCCGAGCATTCTCGGCATGATGGAAGCTCTGTCCGGGCCGGTAATCGCCATGATCCTGTTTATTATGCCGATGATTGCTGTCTTCAAAATCGAGGCACTGAAAGGCTATCGTAAACACATGGGAACATACTTTGTACTGCTAGTCGGCGTACTGGCCGTCTCAGCCCTGCTGTTCAGCTTGTTAGGATAACCGTCCGGTTATCCTTCATTAACGGCCCGCTATGCGGGCCGTTTTCTTTTGTACATGTTTCGTTATACATAGCGCTAACTCGTAAGCGGCTAACTTTCCCTCAATATTGAAATCAGCGAGAAACGTTAAAAGCAACGAGCGGTCAATTATGCGGGCTATGCGGCGGTTACCCGGCAGACTCTGTCGTACACTGATGATAACAATAGAGTTGTTGGCAAAGTTCGCGACGAATCCTTCAACATGTTTGAGCAACCCAATTAAATGTGTTTCATCAATCCAAAGGAACAATGCATGCTGCGCGCCTGGTTTTGGTTACTGATTATTCCTTTGCTGACGGCATGTGGTCAGCAGGACGCATCTCAAGCTCTCGGCACACTTGAGCGTGACAGGGTCACTCTTTCCGCCACCAGTAATGAGATTATCCGCCAGTTGCCGGTAGCAGAAGGCAATCAGGTGAGTGTTGGCGACGTATTGGTCGAGCTTGATGCCACAGAGCAAAAGGCCGTGCTGGCCCAGTCGCTGGCTCAACAGGCACAAGCGCAGGCAGCGCTGGCGAAACTGACCCACGGAGAAAGAATCGAAGACATCGCAGTGGCCAAAGCGCAACTCGACAGTGCCAGAGCGCAACTGACCGAGGCGCAGCAAACGTATCGCCGTGTGGCCGAGCTGGTCAGCAAAAGTCTGCTCAGCCAGTCCGAGCTCGACCGGGTCAAAGCCAGCCGTGACACCGCACTGGCTGAGTTAGCCTCCGCTACTGAGCAATTGACTAAACTGACGGCCGGCGCACGAATTGAAGATATCGATCAGGCGCGGGCACAGCTGGCGGCCGCACAGGCACAAGTCGCGCTACAGCAACAAAAACTGGCTCAGCTCACCGTCACAGCAACCCGCGATGGCATCCTTGACAGTCTGCCCTATCATCTTGGTGAACGTGTACCAAGCGGCGCTGTGGTTGCAGTTTCTGCAATCAAAGGGAGCGCCCTATGCCCGTGTTTACGTACCGGATCGGGTACGCACACGCTTTACTCCCGGCCGCAGTGTGACGGTCCATGTTGACGGCACACAAAGCAGCTATCAGGGCACGGTGCGCTGGGTGGCGACTGAGCCCTCTTTTACGCCATATTACGCTCTGACCGAAAATGAACGTGCCCGGCTGATGTATCTGGCCGAGATCGATTTACCTGCCGACGCGCACAACCTGCCATCCGGTGTGCCGGCCCAGGTTGATTTTCCGCAGGAGGCGCCATGAGCGATCTCGCCATTGAAGCGCGCGGCGTCAGTAAGTCATTTGGCGATTTCACTGCTATTCAGGACATCAACCTCAATGTCCCCACCGGCAGCATCTACGGTTTTCTCGGCCCGAACGGATGTGGTAAGTCGACCACAATTCGGGTTCTGACCTGCCTGCTCACGCCGACTAAGGGCAGCGTTAATGTACTCGGCCTCGACATTCCGCGTCAGTCAGAAGCCCTGCGCCTCGATATCGGTTATATGACACAAAAATTTTCTCTGTATGACGACTTGAGCGTGGAAGAGAACCTGCAGTTTATCGGTCAAATCTTTGGCATGAACCGCCAGGCATTACGCCAGCGAACCAATCAGCAACTCGCCACGTACGGCCTGGATCAACGACGTAAGCAGCGGGTCGGCAGTATGAGCGGCGGACAAAAACAGCGTCTGGCGTTAGCCAGCGCGACGATGCACCATCCGCAATTACTGTTTCTTGATGAACCGACCTCGGCGGTGGATCCGGAAAACCGGCGTGAATTCTGGGAGCAACTGTTCGACCTCTCAGCCCAGGGGACAACCATACTGGTCACCACCCACTATATGGACGAAGCGGAGCGCTGCCATCGCCTGGCCATTATGGATGCGGGCGAAATTCGTGCTGATGACGAACCGGAAAAACTGATGCAGCAAATGGGTGTGCACGTGGTCGAAGTAACCGCTCCGGATTTACGCCAGTTGAAAGAGACCGTCTTAAAACTGTCAGAGGTCCGCTCTGCCGCCCAGCTGGGCGTACGATTGCGGGTACTGATCTACCGTCATATTAACGATCCGGTGCAGTGGCTGCGCCGCACCCTGCCGCAACTGGCACAAGCCAACATCACGCTGGCGCGTCCCAGCCTGGAAGATGTGTTTGTCACTGTAACCGGGAAGAATCGCCAATGAACAGTCTGTTTCGGATTAAAGCAGTGATGATTAAAGAGTTTCGCCAGCTATCGCGTGACCGCATCACCTTTGGCATGGTAATCATGATCCCTCTGATCCAGCTGTTACTGTTCGGGTTTGCCATCAATACCGATGTACGCAGTATCCCGGTGGCAGTGGTCGATAACAGCCAGTCCGTCACCGGACGATGGCTGACAGAATCGGTTCGTGTCAGCCAGGTGGTCGAGATTAAACATGTCTACACTACCGCCCGGCAGGCTCAGCAGGCGATTGCCAGCGGCGAAGTACGAGCCGCGCTGATCATTCCGCCCGATCTGAACCGCCGTATTGAAGATGGACGTGAACTTGGCCAGTGGCTGATAGACGGATCTGACACCATGATTGCCAGTGCGATCTCCGGTTTGCAGACGATGCCGACTGAAGAGATAGCGTTTCACCGCCACGCTGCACCCTCTGCCACATTTGCCATTACCCTGTTTTATAACCCCAGCAAACGGGCCGCAGTCAATATCGTCCCCGGCTTGCTTGGCGTAATACTGACCATGACCATGATTATGTTTACCAGCGCCGCGATTGTACGTGAGCGGGAACGAGGTAATCTGGAGCTGCTGATCACAACCCCGGTGCATTCGATAGAGCTGATGATCGCCAAAATCATCCCGTATATTTTTGTCGGCCTGATTCAGGTGTTCATTATTCTTGGCCTTGGTCATGTGATTTTTGCCGTGCCGATTAATGGCGCAGTCAGCCAGATCTTGTTCGGCACCCTGCTGTTCATCTCCGCCAGCCTGACCCTGGGGCTGATGATTTCAACCATTGCTACCACGCAACTGCAGGCGATGCAGATGACGGTGTTTATTCTGCTGCCCTCCATCCTGCTGTCCGGATTTATGTTTCCTTATGAAGGCATGCCCGTTGCGGCGCAGTGGATTTCCGAAGCCCTGCCCGCGACCCATTTTATGCGTCTGATTCGAGGCATTGTGCTGCGCGGCGCAGATTTGGTTGATCTGTGGCGGGACAGTTTATGGCTGGCCGCTTTCACTCTGCTCGGCCTTGTGATGGCTTCTTTACGCTTTAAGAAATCTCTCGATTAAGTTCATTGAGTTAAAATGACAAATTAATCAGTAAACTCGGCAATACATTTTGTATGTTTGTGATTCAACATTCAGGCTTTACTAATATATAAAGCCTTTCTATACCGCGCCTGAGCGTATAATTGATGGAGTAAATGCATTAGAAAATATAGGGCACCCTTGCGGTTGACTAAAAAGTAACCAGGTTCTAACTTTTTACATTAGTCGTCATCACAACGGAGGTCCCTAAAATGAAACGTGCCAACCCAAGCTACCGTCTTCAGCTCATTAAAGAAGTCGCCTTACGAAAGCAATCCTCTACTCTCGATCCGATGGCGAACTACATACGAACGTTACTTTCTAAAAAATCCGACAGCAAATCCCAAAAAGAATCCACTCGAAGTTTCAGCGGCGCACACTTTGATGAGCATGCCGGTGGCTGGGTCAGTGATCGCTGGCAACTCAATAAATAATAAAAGCCCGACAGCAACGAACAGAATGTCACTTAGGCTAGTGTCAACATTAGCCTAAGTGTGGAATAACAATAAATTAAGTATCTATACCCAAACAACTTGGAGTTGCAGGTAGGCGGCAAATGAGTGAATCCCCATGAGCATAGAGACACTATGTGATTGGGGTGAACGAATGCAGCCAACACCGCTGCAGCTTCAAGTAGGAAGGGGATAAAAATAATAGCGTCCTAGCGAACCTCTTACTTAGCAGCCTTAAGCTTTAGCCAATAGCGGTAACGAACAGAAAAAAGCAGGCGCTTCAAACCATCGTGACCCTATCGCTAATCCGCATCCAGAGTCTTCCTGAACTCGTAATCAAACTCACTGCTTTGTCGACTTCGCGGCTTTATCGACCTCAATGTCTGGGCACCAAGGCAAGATAAAGGGCGGTATACTGTCTGCTTAGCGATCAACGCAGATCAAAACAGCTCTTGCTGCGGGCTGTCTGGTTCATCATTATTTTGCGCGCCCGGTTTTCCGGCCGCCATTTGTCTGCGATAGCGCTGCTGGCACAGCTTAATCACATGCAGTTGTTCTGCGGCAGTCATCTCCAGCCAGCGAAAACGCTCTTCACGTTTGCGCATACAGCCTCGGCAGTAGCCTTTATCATCAAGACTGCATACCCCGACACACGGGCTGGGAAACCTGGAAAAATTCTAGCTGCTCCATAAGCGACGACAATACCCTCTAATCTGCGTGTAACACTCTGTAAAATAGAGATATTCGTTCTATTTTTTGATCGTATTGCATATTAAACTATAACCTTTTACTGACAAAAACAGTGTTTTATTGTCTATACTGTCCGCGTTTTCCACATTTGGAGTGAATATTATGAAGCTTAGTTCAAAATCATTACTTGCAGCAATCACACTGCCCGTCCTGCTCGCAGCGTGTGCAAGCAATGGTGATGATGCGCAAATTAGCCAACAGGATTTGCAACATCATAACTGGCAACTGACCCAAATTGATGGCCAGGCGGTCAAACAAGGTGACCGTCATCAAGTACCGCGCCTGGAAATCGGCGAAAAAATGATGGCCAGCGGCAACGCGGGCTGTAACAACTTTTTCGGTAAAGCTGAGCTGAAAGACAACCGTCTGCGCATTGAAAAAATGGGTATGACGATGAAGATGTGTATCGGCGATATCATGGATACCGAACAGGCGGTTTCCCAGTCTCTGCAAGAGTGGAACGACATCACACTGACCAAAGAGACAATGACGCTGAAAAATGACGTCCACACTCTGACCTTTACCCTGCAAGACTGGAAGCAGTAATCTTCCTGTTTTATTTGGCAGCCGTTGGCTGCCTTTTTATATCCTTGTTTATTCCCTTTCTTATACCCTTGCTACTTGAAACTGCAGCAGTGTTGACAGCAACTTCACCATATTTGGATATCGTGTCATCGCCCAATCATTCCCTTATGTCCTGTTGACGGTCCTGATATCGTGAGCAGTGACGCGAACTATTTCCTTACTAATCAGATCTTTTGCTATTTTTCATTCATAATGAATGAAACTATCCAACCACCCGGTCTGTCTCTGTGTACCCGATGGCACCGGCCCGGTTGATAACGATGACACGAGGTCATTTTGGGCTCGCGTCACTTTCGCATAGCAAAGGACTTCCATGAAAAAACTGCTTACCTTCGTCTGCGCTTGTCTGGTCTCACTCCCCGGCTGGAGCCAATCCTGGCAGGAGATTACCGAACAAGCTCGTGGTCAAACTGTCTATTTCCATGCCTGGGGAGGCAGCCAGGAGATCAACAATTATATCCGCTGGGCCGGGGAACAATTACAGGCACAATACGGAGTTGAGCTGAAACAGGTCAAAGTGAGCGACATTGCTGAAACCGCGACCCGCCTGCTGGCAGAAAAAGCCGCCGGCAAGAATCAGGACGGCAGCGTGGATATGGTCTGGATCAATGGTGAGAACTTTAAGTCAATGAAAAGCAATGGTCTTCTATATGGGCCGCTTGCTGATACCCTGCCAAACTGGCAGTACGTCAATCAGGCACTGCCGGTAGAGACCGACTTTTCAGAGCCGACCAACGGCTTAGAGGCACCCTGGGGTGTCGGCCAACTGGTGTTTATTCACGATGTCAAAACCCTGAATAACCCACCGCAGTCTTTTAAAGAATTGCTTAGTTATGCCAAAGCATTTCCCAACCGTATTACCTACCCGCGTCCGCCTGAGTTTCACGGGACCAGCTTTCTCAAAGCAGCCTTGATTGAACTGACCGATAACGATCAGGCGCTAAGCCAACCCGTTGATGAGCAGACTTTTCAGACCGTAACCGCACCGCTGTGGCACTATCTGGATCAGTTACATCCTCTGGCGTGGCGTGCGGGCAAACAGTTTCCCAATGGCTCGGCACAAATGATGCAGCTATTGGACGACGGACAGATTGACCTTGCGATCACTTTCAACCCGAACGCCGTTTACTCAGCTCAGGTGTCCGGTAAACTGGCGCCGACCACCCGCAGCTACGCGATGGAAGCCGGTGCGTTAACCAACATTCATTTCCTCGCCATTCCATGGAATGCCAAAGCCAAACCCGGTGCTCTGGTGGCAATCAACTTCTTGCTCAGCCCGCAGGCTCAGTCGCTCAAAGGTGATATCAATACCTGGGGCGACCCGTCGGTGCTGCAAGCGTCGGCATTAAGCGGCAGCGCCGCCAAAACACAGTTGTTCAAAGCCATTGCTGAGCCTCATCCTAGCTGGCAGACCGCGCTGGAAGCAGAGTGGCAAGAAACGCTACGGCAGCCGTCAGTAAGCCGTTAGTGTTAGCGTCGTAATGCGAGCTGCTTATTATCTGTTGCTGACCCTGTGTCTGCTGCCTCTGGTTCCGGGGGCAGCGGGTATGTTGCTGTCTGCTTTCAGCTACATACCGGTACTCGGGGCAGACCACTTCTCGCTCGCGGCCTTTAGCGCAGTGTGGCAATGGCACGGCATTGGCTACTCACTGCTGCTCTCCGTTAGCTCTGCGCTGCTCAGCAGCTATCTGGCGCTGCTGCTCTGTTTTGCGATTGTGCAAACCTTGTGGCACAGCCGGTTCTGGCATAGGGTTGAAAATCTGCTGGCAGGTTTACTGGCTTTTCCCCACGTTGCTTTTGCGATCGGTTTCGCTTTCCTGTTTGCGCCGAGCGGCATGCTGGCACGCATAATTACATCCCTACTGGCCGATGAAGGCGCTCACCCCATCGGTGTCTGGCTGGTTCAGGACAGTTATGCGCTTGGGCTTAGCGTCGCGCTGGCCTTAAAAGAAACCCCTTTCCTTTTGATGATGAGTATACCCGTCCTGCAGCAACTGAATGTTCGTAACCAGCTCAAAGTCGGTGCCGCACTCGGGTATGCGCCGCACCAGACCTGGAGTAAGGTGCTGTTCCCGCAGTGGCTGAGAGCCATGCGCTTTGCTCTGTTTGCCGTGATCGCCTATTCGGTTTCTGTGGTCGATGTCAGCCTGATCCTTGGCCCCAACACACCGCCGACTTTTGCCGTCTTGGTCTGGCAATGGTTTAACGATCCTGACCTTAAGCAATTGCCGCGCGCGGCAGCGGGCGCTGTCGTGCTGCTTATGACTGCCGGTATGATGTTGTTTGCGGTCGTCATGATTGAAAAAATCGTGCTGCAGGCATACCGCCGCTGGCAATGGTCAGGGCGCAGCGGATTCGCTCTGCCGGGGCGTTTGTGTCTGTGGCTGGTTGCTGGTATCGCCATCGCACTGGTGCCTGTGATGCTGGTGTGGAGTGTTGCCCAGCGCTGGCGCTTTCCGGATCTGTGGCCAAGTCAGTTCAGTCTGCGTTTCTGGCTCAGTGAATGGCCGACGATGCTGCCGACCCTGTGGCAGAGCATCTGGATTGCTCTGCTCAGCGGCAGCCTGGCTCTGCTCGCGGCCATAGTGGCGCACGAGTACCGCATCGGTCACAAACGGACATTACCGCTGTGGCTGATGGTGCTGCCGATGCTGGTGCCGCAAATTTCCCTGCTACTGGGGATTCAGGTCACCACCTTATGGGTTGCCGCAGAGCGCTATTACTTGTGGGTGGTCTGGTCGCACTGGCTGTTTGCCATGCCGCTGGTTTATCTGGCGCTGGATGGGCCCTGGCGCAGCTACAATGCCGGCTATACCCGCGTCGGGCTGAGTCTCGGTAAAAGTCCGTGGCAGCTGTTCTGGCGGATCAAAGCACCTTTGTTACTGCCGGCGATTTTGTATGCCTGGGCGGTCGGGATCAGCGTCAGCCTGGCGCAATATCTGCCGACGTTGATGCTGGGAGGCGGCCGTATCGCCACCATTACCACCGAAGCGGTCGCCCTGTCGAGCGGCTTTGACCGTCGGGTGATGGCAATTTATGCGCTTTGGCAGGCACTGCTGCCTTTTATATTCTTTACTCTGGCGGTACTTTTAAGCCGCATGCAGACGCGCCGACGACGCACTTTTTCTGCGCCGCAGATTGCAACCACAAGTGAAAAACCATGACCTTCTCAATTCAAAAACTCACGCTCAATGGTCCGGACGGTTCTCCTCTGCTGCGCGACTTCAGCCTGACCATTCAACCCGGTGAAGTGGTCTCTTTAATGGGGCCAAGCGGCTGTGGCAAGTCGACGTTGCTGAGTGTGATTGCCGGCCATCTGAGTGACGATTTCCGCTATCAGGGCAGACTGCAGCTGAATAAGGTGATGCTCAATGCTCTGCCGGCCCACCAGCGACAGGTCGGTATGCTGTTTCAGGACGATTTACTGTTTCCCCATCTCAATATCTGGCAGAATCTGGCATTTGCTTTACCCGATGCCATCAAAGGCAAACAGCGCAGGCAACAGGCGCTGCAGGCCCTGGAAGATATTCAGCTCAGCGCCATTGCTGATGCCTTTCCGGAGCAGATTTCCGGAGGGCAACGCGCACGCGTCAGCCTGACCCGCATGCTGCTCGCCAAGCCTGCCATCGCTTTGCTGGATGAACCGTTTAATAAACTCGATAAAGCCCTGCGCGGTCAGTTTCGCGACTGGGTGTTTACCCGCTTACAACAGGCAGCCATCCCGACCCTGATGGTGACACACGACGAGGAAGATGCGCCGCAGGACGGCCGCATTATCCAATGGCCTACGGAGAATTCTCATGCTTGACCGCCACCTAATCCCTTTGATCCGCTGGCCACTAAACCAGTCCGCCAGCCTGCTGGATAAAATCAGCATTACCGCCAATCAGGTCACCTTGTTCGGCTTTCTGCTTGGCTGCCTGGCATTTCCGGCTCTGGTACTGGAACAATATCTGCTTGCTTTGCTGCTGATTATACTCAACCGTGTGTGTGACGGACTCGATGGCGCTCTGGCCAGAATGCAGGGGCTGACCGACGCAGGTGGCTTTCTCGATATCAGTCTCGATTTCCTGTTCTACTCACTGATCCCGTTTGGCTTCGTCGTCGCCAATCCGGAACACAACGCCATCGCCGGCGCTTTTTTGATCTTTTCTTTTATCGGTACCGGTTGCAGCTTTCTCGCTTTTGCGGTCATGGCCGGTAAACGCGGCATTCAGAATCCGGTCTACCAGCATAAATCGTTGTACTACATGAGTGGCCTGACTGAAGGCACGGAAACCATCGCCACATTAGTGCTGTTCTGCCTGTTTCCGGCTCACTTTGCGCTCATCGCCTACCTGTTTGGCGCTGCCTGCTGGTTTACCACCGCGACGCGTATTTACTCCGGTTACCACACCTTGCGAGCTGCAGAGCAGGAATAACGTTTAATGGTTTATGGTTCCTGCGCGGTAATGCGCAGCAACCCATATTCGGTGATCACAATCTTCGTTAAACACTTGCTACTTCCAGCCCTGTAACCATTTGGCCTGGTTCTTCAGTTTCCTGCCAGTCGATCGGGTATTCATTCTTCGACATAACCGCTTCTATCTTGCATAACGTCACTGCGCCCTCTTCATCAAACTCCATTTCTGAGATCAGAAAATGTTTCTCGCGATTGACAGGTTTGACGGCAGTCCATTTGCTATTCAGCAATTTGGCGGGATTGATGCGGTTCATTTTGGCTCCGTAGTAAAAAAGGAAATATTCGTAATGTGATGGTTTTACGAAGATTTTGTCGGTTCAGTTCAACCTGAATGCATTTGGCTGTCCTGAATTGTTACCTGCTCGTTGGCGTTTCTCGTTGACGCTGCAACATGCTCTGGGTCGGAAATGACTTTGGCGTTTATTATGCCGGCGCCAATGCGCATCGCAGGAACTTCTTTATCAATTGCAATAAGCCCGTATAATCGCGGCCAAATTACACCCCATCCATCATCAGTGAGTTGCAAATGTCCAAACTATTTTTCAAAGGTCGAATCGATGCTCGGCAAAATCACGTCATTTCAGGCTACAACGTGAAACGTGACGTAAAAGCAGGCACTGAAGAAGCTCCGCTCAATCTTGTCGTCCCAACCGAGGCCCGTAAAGCAGAAATTGAAGCACTACTTTCTGAGCACTCAATCGTGGCTCATATTGTCGTCGACGCAAACCAAGCAGAGAACACCGTCGAGCTTGATACGCTGTTAAACAAGCCGAAAACAATTACCTACGACAAAACACCAAACCGTAATGAACCATGTATTTGCGGAATTGGCAAAAAGTACAAAAAATGCTGTGCTTAAGCACCCGATAATTACAGAAAAGCCGTCGTCATGACGGTTTTTCTGTCAATGGGGCCACACAAATTCCATAGTAAATAGCTCACTGAGGTAAAGCGAAATGAGCCAACGAGGATTGAACTGACTGTCACCTAATTTGGAATGTCGTTAAGCACGATATGAATGCTCGGAAAGTGTGGTTTAAACTGAGCAATATAACTTGGGGTAAGGCATAAGAAGATATTCCAAAACCTATTTTTGGAAAGCGTGTCGCTCCCTCAGCGACCCGATGAGTTAAAGCCTGAAATTAAGCAGTCTTTTTAAAGTACGTTTTATAACGAGTGTTCTCTAAATACCCCAAATCTTCGTAGAGCGACTGGGCCACTTTATTATCAAGCGAAGTTTCTAACTCTATACCTTTTGAATCAGTCTTTACTGCATAAATTTCAGCGAACTCCATTAGACCACGGCCCAATCCTAAACCTCTTGCTTCGCTTGTAACATACAGGTCATTCAGCACCCAGTAATGGTTTAACGAAATTGAGCTAAAACCCTGATATAAAGTAACAAAGCCCAATAGTTTCTCATCATTTAATGCGATTAAAAAAACACCTTTCCCGTCTGATATTCTTGATGAAATCCACTTTGACGATTCATCTTCGTTAGCATGGTTATCTAGACTGACAGAAAGTTGTCGATAGGCATGAAAAAGCTTGGACAATTGTACAACGTCTTCAAGTGTTGCTTCGCGATATTCCATTATTTCCTCGATAGTTACTATTTGATATTCAAGCGTTCAACCGTTTTTCAAAGCAACGCTGAACAGGACAAAATTCAGCACTCCATCGGTACCTACTGCGTTCAATCCTGTGCACCAAGCTTATCAATCACAAAATCTAAAAAGACTTTCACCCGTTCAGGTTGATAAGAGCCGCCACGGTAGAGAGCATTCAACGGATATTTGAGCGGCATAAAACCGATATCAAGTTTTTGCAAAAGCCCCTTTTTGACATAAGGTGCAGCGAGAATATCGGGTTGATAGCTCGCCCCGACGCCTGAGAGCGTCAGCTGACGAATAAGCCTTGGGCTATTGCTTTTGAAAACAGCGAGCACGGCTAGACTATTACCAGCATTTTTCGGATGCAAAGTATCAGCCACCACCGGCCAGCGAGCGGTGGAGTGAAGATTGCTATCGATAAGGCAAGGCAGTTGTTTTAATTCCGGCTCATGACGGTACTGTTTCGCTAAATCAGGCGCGGCATACACTGAACTTTGGAGTGACATTACCTTACGGTATCTTAAGTTGGAATCTTCAAGTTCACAGGCACGAAAGGCGATGTCTATGCCTTGTTCCACTAAATCCAGTTTTTGGTTGGTAACGATGATATCAATCTGAATATTCGGATAGCGAACGTAAAACTCAGGGATAATTGGACTTAACATTTCTTCCGCAAAACTTTGGGAAGCCGTAACGCGTATATGACCCGAAGCCTCTTGATTATTTGAGTGGAGCTGATGATATAGCTGGTCAAACTTATCCAGAACCTGTTGTGCTTGAAGGTAGTAATCTTGGCCTGCCTGATTCACTGAAAGCTTACGAGTAGTACGGTGAAAAAGTTTGACGCCAAGTTGCTCTTCGACGCGGTTAACGTACTTGGACGTCAGCGATTTAGATATTCCTAACCGTTCTGAAGCTGCGGTAAATGAACCCGTTTCTATTACTGCCACAACTGTTCTCATACCATCGATAGTGTCCATAAATTATCAACATACTGGAAATTATCATTCCATGTTAGCGGGGTTTTTCTTCTTCGCAAGTTGTTCTTAAATAACGAACAGACAAATAGTTAGGAGAAAACAATGCTAAAACTATACTGGCACCCTATCTCAGGGCACGCACACCGCGTGCACATGCTGTTAAGTATCCTCGAATTGGATTTTGAGCTCATTACCGTCGATCTGCCGGCTGGGGAACATCAACGGCCGGAGTTTTTGGCACTTAATCCGTTTGGTCAAATCCCAGTTTTAGTCGATGGTGAAACCATCATTTCAGATTCGAACGCAATATTGGTTTATCTCGCTACCGTTTACGATAAGGAAAAGCAATGGTTACCGGAGGTGCCTCTGGTACGTGCAAGTATCGAGCAGTTTCT
Source organism: Vibrio sp. CDRSL-10 TSBA (assembly GCA_039696685.1). Lineage (NCBI taxonomy): Bacteria > Pseudomonadati > Pseudomonadota > Gammaproteobacteria > Vibrionales > Vibrionaceae > Vibrio > Vibrio sp. CDRSL-10 TSBA. Next base: position 1,954,033 of record CP155566.1, read on the forward strand.
TTCTCTGGCAGCTCATCGGCTGGCGGGCTCAATAGCCAAACTACGCGCAGCAAACTTATTTAATCGCAGCATAGACAGTGAACCGTTAACTGCAGAAGCTTATAAGCTACTTGTTCAACTCCAGAACTACCAAAACGGCCGCCAATGGTTGGTCGGTACACAGCCCACGATTGCGGACTTAGCCCTGTACAGCTATATCAAATTGGCACCAGAAGGCGGCATAGATTTAACTGACTACCCTGCTATCAAAGCTTGGCTTAAACGAGTAGAAGATCTACCTGGCTTCGTACCTATTCGACTCTCGAATGTCGGACTGCGGCAGGAAGTGATAAACAGTGATGTCCGTTAGACTCATCGCTATCACCGCGCTTACCTCTGGTAACGCTTACTGAAGCGTTACCAGAGTTATAAACCCATATTGAAACTTCACTGGCATTGATTGCAAGTGAGGATTGCTAGTGAGGTTTTGCTCTAACCAACAACAGGACAAAACGGTTTAAAGCCGTGCTCTCAAGTGTTGCTGTAATCCTCCGTCATTGAAGGGCACCTCACTGATACTCGACCTGCCAGAGGCTAATATTTCTTACGCCAACAACTGACAACAAAACAGGACCTCCGTTTGTTGTCTAAAATCTTACAGATACACAACCACCAAAACACACAGCGCCCATGACAATTCAGGGAGAGGCAATGGAACACCCAGTTGTCACACTTACACAAGCCAGTAAAAGCTTTGTCGATGGTAAAGAGACACATCGCGTTCTGGAACAGGTCGATTTCTCCCTGACGCGCGCGGCAAGTGTCGCGTTAACCGGGGCCAGTGGCAGTGGGAAAAGTACCCTGCTCAATGTGATTGCGGGCTTTGAGCAGCTGACTAAGGGCGAGCTGTGGTTAGACGGAGAGAACACCGCCACCTGGAAAGATGCTCAATGGGGCCGCTTTCGTTATCAAAAGCTTGGCGTCATCTTCCAGCAATTTAATCTGTTAACGCCTCTCAACGTTCAGCAAAATATCGCCTTTCCGCTGCAGTTAAACCAGCGCAAATGGGATGCGTGGTGTGACTATCTGGTGGACACACTGGGTATCCGTCCCCTGCTTGAACGGCATGTCTCTGCCCTTTCCGGCGGTCAGCAGCAACGCGTGGCGATAGCCCGGGCTTTAGCCCACCAACCCAAACTGTTACTGGCTGACGAACCAACCGGCAACCTGGATCAAAAAGCCGGTTCAGAAGTGATGAGGCTGATCAGCGAGCTCACCACACAGGGCAACACCGCGGTACTTTTGGTCACTCACAACCCGGAATGTGCCGGATTTATGCAGACTCACTTATGCCTGAACAATGGGCGCTTAAACAATGGACAGCTGACTTCTGCACAGCAAAGCTCTATGCACCAGAATAACGGCCAGCCGCATGAAACCGACTAAGCTTGCGCATATTCAACTCACCCTGAGGTTATTTGCGGCGCATTACCGGCAGGCGCCCTTGCAAGCGGCGGCGATTCTGATTGGTATCGTGCTGGCGGTCACCTTGTTTGTCGCGGTGCAGGCCATCAACCTCAATGCTAAACGCAGCTATGCACAATCGACCGAACAGCTGAGTGCACAAGCTCAAACTCTGATTATTCCGCCCGCAGGTCAGCGCTATTTATCCGAATCGCTCTACTTTTCACTACGGCAACAAGGGTTGAGCGCTTCACTGCCAGTGATTGAGGGCAAAGTCAGGGATGCGCAAGGCCGTCGTTGGTCTGTACAGGGCAGCGATCTGATTGCCGCGCTCTCTTCGGGTTTCTCGTTACTCTGCTGATTCTGAGCACGGGCCACCGATCTCGCTGTTTGATAGTACCCTGCCTCTGACTGAACTCTTAGCGGGTGAGCCGATAGTGATGATGAGTCAGTCCCAACACAAAACGCTGGGCTCAGCCCCGCTGATGACTCTGGATAGCATCCAAACCAAGGTTGTGGTGGTGCCCGATGAATGGCAACTGGGCAGCCGCATGTTGATGGATATCAGTTTCGCCCAGCGGTTACTGAATAAACCGGGGCAACTGAGCTATATCGCTGTCTTTGAGTCAGGCAATAAGGCGCGTTCCAACTGGCACAATCTGGTCGGCGAACAAGGACAATGGATTACCAATACTCAAAGTACTGACCTTAGCGCGCTGACCGAAAGTTTCCACCTCAATCTCACAGCAATGAGTTTGCTGGCATTTTTAGTCGGTCTGTTCATCGCCTACAACGGTGTGAAGTACAGCTTGCTTAAACGCAACCGGCTGTTAGTACAAATCCAGCAATCCGGCATTACAGCGCGGTTGGTGTTGTCCGCTTTGTTAGTGGAACTGACTGCGCTGGTGACAGCCGGTGCGTCACTGGGGTTTATATTAGGTATGCAACTGAGCCACTGGCTGCACCCCACGGTCGCCTTAACGCTTGAGCAGCTTTACGGGGCCACCCTGCTGCCCGGGATCTGGCGCTGGCAATGGTGGGCTCAGGCGCTGCTGCTGACTTGGGCCGCAACGCTGCTGGCGTGCTGGCAGCACTTTAAACAGCGGGTTCAGCAGCCGCTCGCTTCCCACAGCGGATTGTATCAGGCGCCGCAAAGGGCGAATGAACGTCAGCTGTTTATCATTGGTGCTCTGCTCACGCTGTTCGCTCTGGCCGGGTTATGGGTAAGTGACCATCATCGTTTCACCATGGCCTGGCTTGGCGTGTTGGTGCTCTCCATCCCCTTTTACCTGCCGCATACGCTCGGCGCGCTCGCACGCTGGAGTAAACGGCGCACGAGATCGGGCCTGATACACTATCTGTTTGCCGAACTGCTTGAACTGATCGCGCCACTCTCACTCGCCATGATGGCACTGCTGCTGGCGGTCACCGCCAATATCGGCATGAATACCTTGGTCGGCAGCTTCGAATCCACTTTAAAGCAATGGCTTAACCAACGGCTGCATGCCGATATTTATGTCAGCCCTTCACAGGCGAATATGGCCAGCGTCGAGCACGCGCTTGAACGCTTCAGCAACATTGAGCAAGTCTATAAACAGTATTATGTGGACGACAACCTGCAAGGTTTGCCGATCTCGCTTGGCACCAAAGACAGAGACACTTTACAACAAACCATGGTGTTTAAATCTCATGTTAGCGATTTTTGGCCGCGCTTCTACCAAGGAAAGTTGGCCGCGATCAGTGAACCCACCGCGGTAAAACTTAATTTAGCCCTTGGCAGCCCGCTTAAACTTAACGCGCTGCCCAATAAGACACTGCACGTCGGCGCGATCTTTTTCGACTACGGCGCCCCCAAAGGTGAAATATTGATCGCGCCCGGATTATGGCGCGAGAGTGGCTTTACAGACTTACCCACCAGCCTCGGCATCAAAGTCTCCGGCGACCCACAAGCGATGTATCAGCAGTTGCAACAGCAACTCAATCTGAGTACTGGCCAGCTCTACGATCAAGCGACAATCAAATCCACCGCTCTGGATATTTTCACGCAAACTTTTGCCATCACACGTGCGCTGAACAGCGTGACCTTACTGGTGGCCGTGATTGGGCTGTTCAGCGCCTGCTTTATGCTACTCGATGCGCGTAAAGCCGCCATCGCAAGGTTGTATGCGCTCGGCGTGCATCGTCGCAAGCTGATGGCACTGGTAGTTGGGCAAATCACCGTCCTCGTCTGCTTTACGCTGGTTATCGCTCTGCCGTTGGGGGCACTGGTCGGCTATATACTGACAGATGTGGTGACCTTGCGCGCCTTTGGCTGGAGTTTAACTTACCAGTGGAGCTGGAGTGACGCGCTGAGTATCGCGCTCATCACCATCGTTGTAGCGGTAACCGCAACCCTGATTCCGCTGTGGCGCTTAGTCAGCAAACCCGTGATGTCCAGCCTGCAAAGTGAGGTGTTATGAGAAATCCGATAGTGAGCAATCTTATCCTCGCACTGGGCTGTTTTTCCCTTATCGGCTGTGAAGAGCCGCAACCTAACCGCGTCGATCTGTTGCTCGGTGGCAATGAACCACAAACGGCGCAGCAGCCGTTCACACAGGTGGTGCAAGGCGTGCCTCTCTCCTTCCCTGCCGATCACCGCGCGCATCGCGACTTTCGCCATGAATGGTGGTATTTAACCGCCAACCTCACCGATGAGCAGGGTAATCCGCTTGGTTTGCAGTGGACTCAATTCCGTTTTGCTTCTGCACCCCAAAACCATGCCTCCGATAGCCGCGAAACGGGCTGGCAAAGCCGGCAAATCTATATGGCGCACAGCGCGGTCACGACGCAAGAACAACACTACGCCGATGAAAAGTGGTCGCGGGACAAGGCTCAGCTTGCCGGGGTCGATGACTCACCCTTTCGGGTCTATCTCGATGATTGGCAATGGACATCAGCGAGCGATGACCTATTTCCTGCCACCTTAATCACCCGCTCGAAGCAATTTGGTTACTCGCTCACCCTCACCAGCGAAGCCCCTTATCAAAAACAAGGCGAGCAAGGCTACAGCACCAAAAGTGCTGATGGTCAGGTCGCTTCCTACTATTACAGTCAGCCCTTTATTGATGTGCAAGGAGAAGTCACCATCGACGGCAAGACATTGCGTGTCTCAGGCAAAGGATGGATAGACCGGGAGTGGAGCTCGCAATATTTACACGACTCACAGCAAGGGTGGGACTGGTTCGCACTCAGGTTAAGTGATGACATCAGCTTAGTGGTGTTCCAGATGCGCGATGCGAAAACCGGCCAGGCCAGTTATGCACATGCCCGGCTGATGAATAAAAACGGCGCAGGAACCGCGGTCGAACAAAAAGATATTCGCTTAGAGGCCATTAAGCAGACCGAAATTGACGCAACGCGTTACCCGACACAGTGGCAGTTGTCGATTCCACGTCACCAAATACAACTCACCATTAGCGCGCTCAATCCAAACGCCCAAATGCCACTGTCTGTCCCTTACTGGGAGGGGCCGGTAACCATTGAAGGCACTCATTCCGGCACGGGGTATATGGAGCTTACCGGCTACTGAATCCGTACTGCTAGGTGATACCAACCCATCAATTAACCTATGATTGATCTTATTTTCAACCAGTTACGTATCACGGTCACGAAGCCAGCCTACGGCTAACAAGGCTTGATTTCGACCGGGCAGCGCCACATTTGCCTATCACCTTGACTTAAAACGGAACCAAACATGCAGAACAAGACATTGAACAGTCAGCAAATCGCCGAGATGGAAAGTCGTTATCGCGCAAGATTAATCAGCAGTCTAAGCGGCTTTAAAAGTGCCAATCTGGTGGGTACGGTTGATGTTGACGGAAACACTAACCTGGCGATTGTCAGCTCAGTGACGCATATCGGTTCTAACCCGCCGTTGATCAGTTTTATCAGCAGTCCGAAATCTGTCGAACGCCACACGCTGGAAAATATTTTGCAGACTGGGGTGTTTAGTTTGAATTCGGTGCAAGCAGACTTCGCTCCCCTTGCCCACCAAACCTCAGCACGCTATCCAAAGCAACAAAGTGAATTTCAGGCTGTTGGATTAACCCCGCAATTTGAGGACGGCTTTGCCGCACCTTTTGTGCAAGAGAGCCAGGTCAAGATCGCCTTGAAGCTGGTTGAGCACCACACCATCAAGGCCAACAACACCGAGATGGTGATCGGTCAGGTTGAGCAAATTCACCTGCCCCAAGAGATCATCATGCCGGACGGCTATCTTGATATTGAATCAATCGATTGGGTAACCATCAGCGGCCTGGATAGTTACCACACCACGCAACGACAGTTCCGCCTGCAATACGCCAAACCCGACAAGCCGTTACTGCCCCTTTCAGTTTCTGGTAAGAAAAGCGCGTATCCTGAGTGAATGACGAGAAAATATGGGGCCGTTAGATTTTAGTAGGGATAAAACTGCACCGTTATGGCAGCTTTTATCCAATCACAGGGCAATATCAGTCGCAGCGTTTCCAGCACACATGCGATGCCCTGACCAATACCGATACACATTGAGACCAACGCATAGCGTTTGCCGGTCTGCTCCAATTGGCGCATCGCGGTGAGGAGAAGACGCGCTCCCGATGCACCCAGCGGATGGCCAACCGCAATGGCACCGCCATTCGGGTTCACTCGCTCGTCGTCAAACGCGAGGTTAAGCTTTTGTAAACACCCCAAAACCTGTACAGCAAACGCTTCATTCAGTTCGATGATGTCCATATCGTCGATCGACAGGCCAGCCCGTTGCAAGGCTTTTTGTGCGGCCGGTGCCGCGCCCAGCCCCATAACTCTCGGCTCGACACCGGCGATAGCCGCACCAATGACTTTCGCCCGCGCTTTCAGCCCCAACGCTTCGCCTTTTGCCCGGTCACCCAATAGCAGAGCCGCCGCACCATCATTGATCCCTGAAGCATTGCCTGCCGTGACGGTTCCGCCCGGAGTCAGGGGTTGCAGCGCACTCAGCTTGTCCAACTGGGTGTTGAGACGCGGATGCTCATCCTGATCCGCCACGGAATACGGGCATTTTCGCTGGTTGGTTTTAACCTGAGTCGCCAAAATTTCACCGTTAAAGAAGCCACGTTCCAAAGCTTGTTGATAGTTAAACTGCGAGCGGTAAGCAAACTGGTCCGCTGCTTGTTTGGATATCGCACAGTCGGTCGCAATGTTTTCAGCAGTCTGCACCAAAGAGTCGTTGCCAATTTTGTCGAGCAGCGCTTTATTGGCAAATCGCCAGCCAATCGCTGAATCTTCAAATTTAGGCACACTGGAAAACGGTGACTCAGCCTTCGCCATCACCAATGGTGCCCGGCTCATACTTTCAACACCACCGGCAATAAAGAAGTCCCCTTCATTGTTACTGGCCATGCGATACGCATCCAACACCGCAGCAACCCCCGAGCCACATAAACGATTCACGGTCATGCCACCGGTGGTGATGTTTAAGTCAGCCAGCAGCGCCGCATTCCGCGCGATATTGCGAGAGTCTTCTCCCGCCTGATTGGTATCGCCGATAATCACATCTTCAATGTGATCCTTTACAGCCGGTGATTTGTCTATGAGATGCTTAATGCATTGGGCCAGCAGATCGTCCGGGCGGGTATACGCTAATACACCGCCTTGTTTACCAAATGGCGTACGAATTCCATCAAAGATTGTAATGTCCATATTTCATCCTATAGCTCAGGGGTAAAAAGGGTCTTCACCCCTTCTTCAGGTAACAGCAAAGGAGCACCGGTAAACTGCTGAAGCTGCTCAACACTGAGTCCTTCCACAATTTCGCGTACAATAAATCCGTTCACGCTGGTATCAATGACCGCCAGATTGGTATAGATGCGGGTGATCACCCCAATTCCTGTCAGCGGATAGCTGCATTGCGCGACTAATTTTGGTTGCCCGTCACGGGTCACATGCTCGGTCAGTACTCCGATGTTTTTGACACCCGCCACTAGGTCCATCGCGCCGCCAACGGCAGGAATGGCGTTCGGGTCATTGGTGATCCAGTTAGCGAGGTCACCACGGGCTGAAACCTGCATTGCACCTAAGAAGCAACGGTTAATATGCCCGCCACGCATCATGGCAAAACTGTCTGCCTGATTAAAAAACGAGCACCCAGGTATCATCGATACCGGACGTTTACCAGCATTGATCAGCTCGGGGTCACACGCTTCTTCTTCCGGCGTCGGACCAAATCCGAGTATGCCGTTCTCAGTGTGGTAACAGACTGTTTTGCCTTTCTCAACAAATTCGGCGACCTTTTCCGGGATGCCGATGCCCAAGTTGACATAAGACCCATCTTCAATATCCTGGGCTGCGCGCCAGGCCATCTGGTTGCGGGTGAGCCCTAACGAAGACAGTTGCTGTACGGATAATTGCTCTACCATGGGTAACGTCTCCCTTGACGAATGAGTTCACTTTCTTGCAATGGCTGTGTCACTTCAACCAGTGTATTGACGAATAATTGGGGAGTAACCACAGCTTCAGGGTCAATGCCGCCCGGCTCGACGATTTGACGTGCCTGTACGATGGTCTTTTTCGCCGCCGTGCACATCATGGGGTTAAAATTGCGTGCCGTTTTGTTGTAGGTCAGGTTGCCCAAACTGTCGGCACGCTCTGCTTTAATTAGCGCGACATCTGCCGTGAGTGAGCGTTCAAGTAAGTAGGGAATGCCGTCAAAGTATTTCTCTTCTTTACCTTCTGCCAGTGGCGTCCCCACCCCTGTTGGGGTATAAAAGCCTGGGATCCCCGCACCACCACAGCGAATTCGTTCCGCTAAAGTGCCTTGAGGAACAATGTCCAGCTCAATCTCACCAGCAAGATACCTTTCGGTAAAAGCAATCGAATTGGATGATCTCGGGAAAGAGCACACCATCTTTTTGACCTGTCCGGCATGAATCAATGCGGCAAGTCCGATATAGCCATTCCCGGCATTGTTGGAGATAATCGTCAGCTCTTTCGCACCATGATCCACCAGAGCGTGGATGAGTTTCGATAGGGCTCCCGGCCTCGCCAAAACCACCAATAAAAATGGAGTCACCATCTTTAATGGATGCAATGGCTTCAGCAACATTATTTACGACTTTATTCATTCGCCTACTTCCTTATATCCGCTGATTCATCGTTAACTTGCCAAACCCACGGTAATACCGCCGCATACAAATAGAGTCTGGCCGGTAATAAAGTGGCTTTTCTCATCAAGGAAAAACTGAATGGCGTGAGACACATCCTCCACACTGCCCATCTTTCTTGCCGGTACTGATGAAATGATTTTTTCGTATTGTGGTGAGTCTTTGGGGTTATTTTCCCAGAAGGCCGTGGTCGCAATCGGTCCCGGTGCGACACAATTGACCGTGATACCAAAAGGCGCCAGTTCCAGTGCCCAAGTGCGGCTCATCGCGGTTAGTGCCCCTTTTGTGGCTGAATAACAAGTACGCAGTTCTTTGCCCAGAATCACCCGGCTGGTGGTGGTGACAATACGGCCAAATCCCTGTTGTTTCATCGCTGGTACCAGTGCCTGTGTCGATAACAGTGCTGCGCGAGCATTGATATTCATTAAAAGATGAAAGTCTTCAATATCCACATCATCCAGCAGAGCGGGTTTGACGATACCAACGTTATTGACCAGATTCAGAGGATTATGTGTCTCAACGATTTGTTGCAGAACACGCTTACTTTCATCGAGTTGGTTAAAATCAACTCGGTAGAAAAAATCCACATCGTTGACCTCTTCAGGATCATTGATATCCGCCACAATCGTGGTGTATCCCAGTTGTTTTAGCGCATGAGTTATAGACCCGCCAATATTGCGGGCCCCACCTGTAATCAGCACTGTATTTTTGTTCATAACCCCTCCAAAGTTCGTATATCGCACTTATTATTCGATATATGAACAAATTAACATTGAGTTAATAAAACACCAACGTTAAAGATCACAAATTTGAAGTAAAAGTATGAACATCTAAGTCAAATAGATAGCTATATTATTGATAAAAAAAGATAAAATATAATTTCATTGAATGCAGTAATACGTACATTGCCATACAGCATTGCAGCATCTCAGCAACATACTCTGTGGAGTAACTGACGGGTAACAGCTTACGATACGAAATTAATGTGAATAAAATCACACAAAATCTCTAATCAACCGCGTAATTGTTAATCTATCTAACACTTTACTTTCGTCGCCGTTGATTAAATAACCATAGTCACATATTTTTACATATCGCACACATTGTACGATATGCGAACATTAGAAAGATAACGAACAAGGACGATCCTATGAAGAAACTACTGACCTTACTTTCTGCAACGTCAGTACTAGTAGCAGGTTTGATACCTCTCAGTGCTCATGCAAAAGACGAATGGCCGTCGAAAAACATCACATTAGTGGTTCCGTTTGCGGCCGGAGGATCAACCGATATTCTGTCACGACGCGTGGCCGAACTTTTACAAAAAGAGGTGGGGCAACCAGTTGTGGTAGAAAACAGACCCGGTGCAGGTTCAACCATAGCGACCGGTCAGTTGGCTCGTGAGCGTAAAGATGTGGATTACCGTATCATCATGGCTTCTCCGGGTCACACCATTAATGCCTCGATTTATAAATCGCTGCCTTATGATCCGGTCGATAACTTCCGCTTCCTGGTCAACATGGTAAAAATTCCCAATGTGATGGTGGTTCCGGCAAGCAGCCCTTACCACAATGTAGGCGAGTTCATCAAAGCCGCAGAATCGAAACAAATGTCGTTCAGTTCATCAGGTATCGGCAGCTCCATCCACATGTCCGGCGAACTGTTTAAGTACCAGACGCACCTTGATAAAATGGTTCACGTGCCTTACCGTGGGAGTGGCGAAGCTTTACCAGCCTTACTTGCCGGTGATGTCGATGTCACTTTCGAAAACCTGCCAACGGTTAACAGCCTGATCAAATCAGGACAGGTGCGTGCCCTGGCTGTCACCACAGAGCAACGTTCGTCCTACTTAGAGGATGTCCCGACCCTGAACGAAGTGGGGGGCGAATACGGCCTGAAAGACTTCTCTACTTCCGCATGGTTTGGTGTGATTGCTAATAAAAATATGTCCGATGAGGCATACAACAAGTTGACCGCTGCACTGGAACGTGTCAAAGAAACCCCGGAATTTAAAGTATTTCTGCCAAATATTGGTGCAGAATCAGCACCGGAAGAAAAAGAAGTATTTCGAGATTTCATTGCAAAAGATATTCGCCAATGGGCAGAGTTAGTTAAAGTTATCGGTTTAGCCAAATAAAAGAAAAGAGAGGGGAAACCCTCTCCTTATTTATGAGATAGTAATGCCATGGATAAATCAATTGCACAATCAATGAAACCATCAAGAAGGATTAATACTGATACTGTCATCGGTTTGATCAGCATTCTAGTAGGATGTTGTATCTATTTTTATATCAATCCAAATTTTATAGACACACCCAGTCGGGTCAAGAATCCCTTATTGTCACCGGATTTCATGCCGAACATTATCGCAATATTTCTGATGGCTTTCGGATTCGGGTTGGCCGCACATTCATTCAAAAGAAACCACGTTATACAGATAGACTTTCAATTTGACCATGAGAATAACTGGCAAAAAAAACTACTGTTAGTCATAGCCTTAATCATTTATTCATTTGCGTTTGAAACCTTAGGTGCACTTTATTCAGCCATAATTACAACAGCAATTCTTTTCTTTGCCGGGGGGATAAGAAATATAAAGGTATATCTGTTGGCCATTATCATCCCTCTGTTAGTGTGCTTATTTTTTGAACACATTATTAATGTACCATTACCTATGTCTATTTGGTCATAATTGTAGAGAGTAGCGAGAGGTCACTCATGGATCAAATCACTGAAGTATTAGCGTTATTCCTGAGCGTTAATAACCTATTAATGATTACCTTCGGGGTATTATTTGGCGTATTAATTGGTGCAATTCCGGGACTAACCGCAACCATGGCCATTGCACTGGCACTACCGTTTACCTTTTCGATGGAACCGATTACGGCGATCTTGTTATTGGTCGGCATTTATAAAGGTGGTATGTATGGCGGCTCGATTACAGCCGTGCTGATTAGAAACGCCCGGTTCACCAGCCGCCGCCTGTACCTTACTGGATGGTTATCCTCTGGCTCAACGAGGCCAGGCGAACAAAGCACTGCAAATGTCTTTGTATGCTTCTTGTATCGCCGACTTTATTTCCAACCTGTCACTACTCTTCTTTGCTGGCCTGTTGGCAAAGATAGCATTAAACTTTGGTGCCCCCGAGTACTTTTGGCTGATCTGCTTTTCATTGACGATTATAGTATCCATCTCCGGTGATTCGGTGTTAAAAGGATTGATCTCGGCGGGGTTGGGATTGCTCATTGCCCTGGTCGGTATGGATCAGGTTTATGGCACTCCACGCTTAACTTTTGACAACTACAATCTATTGGATGGTATCAGCTTCGTTCCACTGTTGATCGGCTTATTCGCCATTCCTGAAGTAATCAGTTTTTATTTCAACAAAATTAAACCGTTTATCAAGTCAGAGAATTCAGGTGAGCCGGTCACCTTAGATGAATTTAAACGCAGTTTTAAAAGCATTATACGTGGCAGTATCATTGGTGTGATTGTAGGTGCCATTCCAGGTACCGGTGCGACGGTAGCATCGTTTATTTCTTACTCTGAAGCCAAACGGACATCCCCAAATAAAGCCAAATTTGGTCATGGTGAAATTGAAGGGGTTGCGGCAGCCGAATCTGGTAATAATGCGGTTGCAGGTGCCACATTAATCCCATTGTTGTCTCTTGGTATACCCGGTGATGTGATCACCGCCATCATTCTGGGTGCATTTATGATTCATGGATTAACGCCTGGCCCTGTTTTATTCCAAGAGAATATCACGCTGATATATGCACTATTCTGCGGTATCATGCTAAGTTCGATTGTATTGTTTGTTTCCGGCATTCTTTCGATTAAATATTTATCAAAAATTGCCGATATTCCAAAAAATTTATTATTCCCGGTAGTATTGATGCTATGTATTTATGGCGCTTACGCGGTCAATAACAATCCTTTCGACATTATTGTCATGCTGTGTTTTGGTTTACTCGGCTACCTGTTTAATCAGTTTAAAATAGCCACGGCACCGTTCCTAATTGCTTATGTACTTGGTCCGATGTTAGAAGATAACTTACGTCGTAGCTTGCTGCTTGGTGATAACAGTATGGATATCTTCTTCAGAAGTCCAATTACCTGGATATTCATTACTCTGACCATCATTTCTGTAGGCTTTGCAGTGTTCCGTGCTTTCAGGCACCAGAAACTTTAGCCAAGCAACGAATTAATTAAGGGGCTGTAACATGAAGTATATTGAAGATGTGATCATCGTGGGGGCTGGAATCATGGGGGCCAGTATTGCCAAACTGTGCCTGGAAAATGGTAAGAATACCCATCTGGTCGATATTTCGGCGTCCGCATTAGAACAGGCAAAACAGTCTATTCTGGCGGGGAATCCCGCCAGTTCGACACTCAGTTGCCATCAGGAATTCCCGCAGTGCTCGCAACGGGTGTTTGTCATCGAAGCGGTCCCTGAGAATATGGCGTTAAAGCAGCAACTGCTGGCCATGATTGAAAGCCGTGTAACCGACGATTCCGTCATTATTACCAATACGTCCAGCTTATCGATCGATGACCTGGTCCGTAGCCTGCGCCTACCAAACCGGTTTGCAGGTGTGCACTTTTTTAATCCGGCAGATCTTGTCCCTGGCGTCGAGGTTATTTTACATTCGGCGGCTTGCACGTTTATAGTAGATGAAATCAAACAGTTGCTGACAGAACTCAAAAAAATTCCGGCTCAAGTGAACCACTCAGTGCCTGGTTTTGTGGTAAACAGAGTGCAGCATGCATTGATGCGTGAGTGCTTTTACCTGATTGAACAAGGTATTATTGAACCTGATGAGCTGGATAAATTAATTAAGAGCACGTTAGGGATTCGTCTTGCGGTCAATGGTCCGTGTGTACAACGCGACTTCAATGGATTAGATACTCATCTGTCGATCGCTGAATATATTTATCCGTCGCTATGTCATCATGAATCTCCCCCAGACATGCTGAAAGCATTTGTCGCGCAAGGCAATCTGGGAGTGAAATCATCACAAGGATTTTATACCTGGAACGATGAAACCAGCCGTGAGGCCAAAAGTGAAGAAGCAAAAAAAATACAGCAGTTAAATGCTGTACTTTATTCCTCAAACGGGTCGATTTAATCAGGGTAATGAGGCTGATATCTGCGCAGAAGCCTGTTTTAATATCGGAACGAAAGTACTCACAATGTATTCCGATGAGACCTGACTGACATGGGTACTGATATTTAACGTCAGTTTAACCTGACCTTTTTGGTTAAACACCGGGACAGCCACAGAGCGTAAACCTAATTCCAGCTCTTGATCATTAATGGAATAACCCTGTTGTTTTACGATTTGCAGTTCTTTTAATAAATCGGCCTGACTAGTTAATGTATAAGGCGTAAGCGCTTCAATATTACTGCTTTCAAGAATAGAGATCACCTTCTGCTCTGGTAACTGAGACAGTAATACGCGCCCCATAGACGTCGCATAGGCAGGTAATCTGGCACCGATTTGCAGATTAAACGCCAACAGAGAAACGGACAGGAACCCGGGCAATATACACAATGTCAGTCCCATCTAATACGGCGGCGGAACTGGATTGATGAATTTGTTGCGTGACTTGTTCTAGCTGGCTTGAAATGACACCGCCGACGTCCAGATTGGCAAGATAAGAATACCCAAGTTCCAATACTTTGGGAGTGAGGCTGAACTGACGCCCTTCAACTTTCACATAGCCCAGAGTCTGTAGAGTGAGTAAAAAACGGCGAGCTGACGCACGGGACATATCATTTGCTTCTGCCATTTCGCTCAGGGTCATTGTCATTTTATTGTTCTGAAATGAACGAATGACCGATAATCCTCGAGCCAAAGTGGTCAGAAAATTTTTATCTTTGATTTCCGAATCCGACATACCGCCTCCTTTTTGTTCGAATATCGCACAATAGTTTCGACAAATCAAATGATAAAATAAAAGTTAAATGAAAACAAACAATTCAATCATTACAATTTTGCTGTCCGTCGGTGTTCTGTTATCGGTGAGCCATTTAATTTTTGCAACACCGCTGATTATTGGCAGTGCTTTTATCGCCTGCTCCTTGATTTTTATGTTGCCTCATTTAACCCCTGTTGTTAAATGGCAGGTGTATTCCTTTACCTCAATTGGCGTCATCGGTTTATTGTTCGGGTGGTATCACAACCCATCTATTGACTGGCAACGATCACTGACGATTAATATTCCTTTAATTTGTATTATCCTTGGTGCCTCCATGCTTAAACTGGTGTGTACCCCTTCGCAAAAAAGCCGCCAGTCAGCAGGAAATAAAGGCATTTGGCAAACACTGCTGAGCACACATCTATTCAGTTCAGTGATTAATATTTCCGCCATGTATATCGCGGCAGATTTCTTTTACCGCAGCGCCAAACTGAGTGATGCTCATGTGGCAATATTTTCGCGCGCCTACACCTTAAGTATGCTCTGGTCGCCGATGATGGCAGGAATGGCGATTGCGCTGACCTGGTCGCCACAGGCATCAATTGTTTATCTACTGGTGATGGGTATGTTGCTTGCCATATTGGGGCTATTGTTCACTGCGCGGCATATCACGTACCTTGATGGCGGTCAGATTGATCAGTTTAAAGGCATTTCAATGAGTGTTGCCGATTTAAAGATCCCCGTCTGCCTGACCTTGTTGGTATTACTGTTTAATTATGCGTTGGATATTGATTCGGTACCACTGCTCGTCACCGGGGTCTCTGTCGGTTTCTGTGCTGCTACTGGTCCTGATCCGATATCCCAAAAAAGGG
This sequence comes from Vibrio sp. CDRSL-10 TSBA, assembly GCA_039696685.1. Taxonomy (NCBI): domain Bacteria; kingdom Pseudomonadati; phylum Pseudomonadota; class Gammaproteobacteria; order Vibrionales; family Vibrionaceae; genus Vibrio; species Vibrio sp. CDRSL-10 TSBA. The sequence goes on from CP155566.1 coordinate 1,969,427, forward strand.
ATTTCAATGGTTGCTGAGTATGCCTCCATTCAGTTACCGAGTATGAAAAACGAAATTGCGTTATTTATTGCCGCCGGAATCTTTGCACAAGGGTTGACGACACTAGCCGCCTTGATACTACCGGAACATTTAGATATGACGCTCAATTGGCTCGGTTGCAGTCTGATTATGATATTGGTTACTTTTCTGGCTTACCTGGGAATGCACCCCATCGCCTCAATCGCCGTCATTGGTTCCTGTTTGCAGAGTGCGCAATTCTCCTCAAACACTCTGGCACTAGCCTTCCTAGTAGCCTGGAGCCTGGGCGCTCTGGCCAGCCCCTTTTCCGGCACCACGATGGTGATAACGCAGCGCTATCGAGTACCGATGAAGACACTGCGCGCCAATAATCAGGCCTATTTGCTGTTCTGTTTAAGCTGTTCGGTGGTTTTACTCTACATTTCAGAAACCATCGGATAACCGGGGTAGGTCCTCTAGCAACTCCTACCTTAGTTCTTCTTCTTCTTCTTCTGCTTTTTTAGGAGCGCTGGCATCCTCGACATCTGTGGTCGATGGCATATGCTCCTGAATCAACCACGTCATCAATCAAAATGACATTCCTTCCTATAATGTTGATGTTCTAGTGATACACAATTTCGAGCTATTGTCTCTATCTTCCGGGGCATGCGGGCAAGAGATATAATCCGTATTGATATCAAAAGATAGCTGGCGAGCAATATTAGCCGTAAATAATATTCCGCCAGGGACAATGGTAATTCGATTCATACAGGCTGTTCGTTCTTTAATGTATCCAGAGCGAATTCTACGGATTGCAACAGCTATCTGTGCTTGCTCACTCTTTGGCGAAACAAACCTCATATTAGGCCGAATAACAGCTTCTGCTATTGCATCAGCATCAATGAAGTCGTTCTTGTTCGTTTTGACGTAAGGCTTTACATATTGTGCAGGGAACAGCTTAACTTGATGACCATACTCCTGACATTTTCGAGCACGCCAATGGTACTCACTGCATGACTCCATTACTACGGTGACTAGCTCATGAACCGAGAGTAATTGAAGTGTTTTCTGTCTGGTTAATTTTTGCGGAAAGTCTCTCGACCTGATAAATCGTGGCCGACAAAATGAAAAACATGTTTTGCTAAGTCGATGCCGATAATATATGTGTTTAGCATGATGGTCAGCTTTTCCCTTTCCTCAATACTATCGAGTTTAGTGGAATGGAGGGCGTACCATCTAATTAGCGAGTTAGGTAAGTTTCTGACACCACTTCGCTAAGGCAAAAAACCACGACGATATATTAGACTCTTGGCGTCGGAACGCCTAAAACCGGCCTGAACAGCGCCAAAGAAATCAAAAAACAACCCCTTTCTGGTTACTCGCTCTTTGTTAATGAGAATGCCAGCAAAGGGTGACTGGCACGCTGACGCTAAGGTCAAAGAAACTGAGAAAGCAAAAGCGTGACATACAACGCCACGAAACTATTAATCCCAGCAAACGGCGCAAAAGCCAATCCCGCTAAACATCACTAAACAAAAACAAAAAAGACGCGACATAAGCCGCGCCATTTCCCCCACCCTTAACTAAACACCAACGCCTTCAGCGCTGATTCACTATCAATATCAGCGAACTCCGGCGGGTTATCCAGTCGGTACTGGAAGGTCAGTTGCGGTGCTTCGGCCTGCATGCCTTCGATTAAGAACTCGCTGCTCACCATCGGTGAGTTGACGCAAGCCAGTACTTCACCGTTCGGGTTGAGCAGTTCCGGCAGGCGGCGCAGGATCTTGGCGTAGTCCTTGGTCAGCGCGAAGCTGCCTTTCTGGAATGACGGCGGATCGATAATCACCAGATCGTACGGGCCGTATTTCTTAATCTTGCCCCAGCTTCTGAAAATATCATGCCCCAGGAAGCTGACCTGATTCAGGTTATGATCATTAAGCTTGTGGTTTTCCCGCCCTTTCGACAACGAGCCCTTGGCCATATCTACATTGACGACGCCATCGGCCCCGCCAGCAATCGCGGCCACAGAAAAGCCGCAAGTGTAAGCAAACAGGTTAAGTACTTTTTTGTGTTTGGCGTGTTCACGTACCCAGTCACGGCCGTAGCGCATATCCAGAAACAAGCCTGAGTTCTGGTTGCGGCCGATATCAAGCTGGAATTTAAGGCCATTTTCTTCCACCACAGGGCGCGTATCGAGCTCGCCGACCAGCACTTGTGACGGCGCGCCATCGGCATAGCGATGTTGCAGCACGATACACAAACCGCCCTTCTCCGCCCACAGCGGTGAAGCCGCCAGTTCAGTCAGCCCCTGTACCAGAACTGCAAGAAACTCATCTTCAACCGGTTTAAACAGGCTGACGACCATCTGGCCCTGCAGCCAGTCACAAGTCAGTTGCTCCAAATCCGGCCAACGCTGACCACGGCCATGGAACAGACGGCGCACTTCATTAGGCACCTGAGACAGCTGCGCGGTAAGTTCTGAAAAAAATTGAGGTAAAGCAGATGTTTGCATACGTTTAATTACTTTTTCACGGTTGGCCAGCTCAGTGACCAGGGTTCAAGCCAGGCATCAATGCCCTGGCTGACAATAGCGCTGTGCCATTTTTCGCCCAGCGCGCTGTGTTGACGCGGATCGCATACCCAGCTGTAGACTTCGCCCTGATAGGGAAAACGCAGCGCAAAGGCATGCAGATAGCCGCGGTCGGCACTGCTGCTTGTATTGTAAATCGGGTCGCCGACAATGGCGGAACCGACCGATTTCAACGCCACCCGAATCTGGTGGGTTTTGCCGGTGTGCGGCTTACACAAGAATAAGCGCTCACCCGGTTCAGCGGCAGCGGAAAAGAACTGAGTCACCGCCGGATTGGTTTGGGTCGGCATCAGCTTCCACGCCGAACGGCGCGAGCGTTCCATATCACCGCTCACCAGGCCCTGTTTCTTCTTCGGCTTTTTACTGCCCAGCGCCAGATAAAATTTTTCCACCGCCCGGTCGGCAAACGCTTTGGACAACTCAGATGCCGCACCGGCATTGCGCGCCAGCAGCAAAATACCTGAGGTCATTTTGTCGAGACGATGTACCAGATAAAGCTGGCTGTCGCCGCTCTGTTGACCCACTTCCTGCAGCAACATGGTGTCGCCGTCATCCTTATGTACAGACACGTCAGGATGCTTGTTGATGATCAGAAAATCAGCATGACTATAGAGAATATCGAACATACGGCCTCACAAAAATGGACCGCCATTATACTCAAGTGACGCCAAAGGTCAGCAAACTCTCGCTTACGCGGCGTCGGCTGACCGATATTTGTCCATTGGCGGCGGTCCGGGCAGTCCGCGCGCTATTCGACGATGCCGCCTTTCACCAGCAGTGCAGGGTCGAGCAAGTGCTCCAGTTCTTCCCGGCTTAACTCTGTCAGCTCTTCAGCCACATCAATCACCGGCCGCCCCTGGCGGTAAGCCTGTTTCGCTATCTCGGCCGCTTTGAGATAACCGATCACCGGGTTGAGCGCGGTGACCAGAATCGGGTTTTTAGCCAGCGCCACTTCCAGATTATCTTCCCGCACCGTAAAGCCCACTATCGCTTTATCAGCCAGTGCGATGGCCGAGTTTCGCCAGCAATTCAATGCTCTCCAGGATATTGTGCGCAATCACCGGCAGCATCACATTGAGCTGAAAGTTACCCGCCTGCCCTGCCACAGTAATCGTGGTGTCATTGCCGATCACCTGCGCGCAGGCCATTGCCACAGCCTCCGGGATCACCGGGTTGACTTTGCCCGGCATGATGGAGGAACCGGGCTGCAGCGCTGGCAGTTCAATCTCGCCCAATCCGGCCAGCGGGCCGGAGTTCATCCAGCGCAGGTCATTGGCCATTTTCATCAGCGCGACCGCGGTGGTTTTTAGTTGACCGGACAAAGCCACGGTCGCGTCCTGACTGCTGAGGTTAAAGAAGAAATTGTCGCTGGAGACAAAATCAATCCGGGTCGCGCGCGACAGGTTTTCGGCAAACGCTTCAGCAAATTGCGGGTCGGCGTTAATGCCGGTTCCGACCGCAGTACCACCCTGAGCCAGTGCCGTCAGCGCCGGCAGCGTCTGTTCAATCGCATGACTGGCATGCTCTATCTGCGCCTGCCAGCCGCCGAGCTCCTGCTCGAAGGTTATCGGCATCGCATCCATCAGGTGGGTACGCCCGGTTTTCACCACATGCGCCAGTTGCTGCTTTTTATTGGCCAGCACCGAGATGAGATGGGACAGTGACGGTAATAAATGATGTTCTATCTGAATCGCGCAGCTGAGCTGAATCGCAGTCGGAACCACGTCATTGCTGCTTTGGCCCATATTCACATGATCGTTCGGGCTGACCACCTGCCCCGACAGCCGCGAGGCGAGCGTGGCCAGCACTTCGTTCATATTCATATTAGAACTGGTACCGGAACCGGTCTGGAACACATCGATCGGGAACTGGTCGAGATGTTGACCTTCAATGATCTGCCTGGCGGCCTGTTGCACCGCGTCAGCAATATCCTGGTCGAGTAAATCGAGTTGGGCATTGGTCATCGCCGCCGCCTGTTTGATGCGCCCCAGCGCCTGAATAAAGGCTTTCGGCATCTGATGCCGGCTGATGGCAAAATTGTCTACTGCTCGCTGAGTCTGAGCCTGGTATAAGGCATCTTTGGGTACCTTAACTTCTCCCATACTGTCTTTTTCAATCCGGTACATAGTGTCCATTTCAGGCTCCTCATTCTGGTTACTGCCGGCAGGTTGTTGGCAACCTACGCCTTGAGGATAGCAGATACAAAAAAGCCACCGGCGGACGCAGGTGGCTTTTTTTATTAAAGATTTGTCTCAGCCCAATCCAATCGCTCCGATTGGCTGCTTAGCTTATCAGGCAAAAAAGACCAGCAGCATCAGTACCGGACAAACCAGGCGCACGTACAGTGGCCAGATTTTCCAGAACCAGCTGTTTCTCAATCTCAGGGCAGCCCTGCTTCAGCTCGGTCAGAATCTGGTTACGGTTCCAGATCCAGCCCACAATCAGCGTGATCAGCAGCGCAATGATTGGCTGCGAGTAAACCGTGGTGAACTGGATTACCAAGCCGAACAGGCTGGAGAAGTTCATCACAATCACAGCAGAAATCACAGTGACCAGACCACCAATCCACAGTACCGCGGTGCGGCGGCTCTGTTTCAGCTCTTCTGTCGCACAGGCTACCGGCACTTCCAGCATTGAAATTGAAGACGTCAGGGCCGCGATGATCATCAGCAGGAAGAAGACGACGCCAATAATCGCACCGGCAGAACCCATGGTATCGAACATCGCCGGCAGTACGGTGAACACCAGTGTATCTGAGTTGAGCAGCTCGCCTGAGTCAGAGAAAATCTCAACTCCGTTGTGTTTGGCAACAAACATCGCTGGCAGAATCATCAGGCCGGCAATAAAGGCAACACCGGTATCAATCAGGGCGACCTGCGCTGCGGTTTTTGGCAGATTAGTGTCTTTTTTCAGGTAAGAGCCGTAGGTGGTCATCACGCACACACCGAGTGACAGCGAGAAGAATGCCTGACCCATTGCGCTCACAACCAGTTGCGGTGTCAGATGAGAGAAGTCCGGTACCAGGTACATTTTCAGACCTTCAACCGCACCATCCTGCGTGAAGATGTAGATAGTCAGCAGACCAAACAGAACGAACAGCAGCGGCATCAGGCGGGTTGACCATTTTTCAATACCGTCAGCCACACCGTTGCGTACCACGAACATGGTCAGCGCCATAAACAGCACCATCAGGATCAGGTTACGTTCCGTGCTGAAGGTAGTCAGCCAGTGACCGGCGCTCTTCATTCCGATCAGATCCAGACCGCTGCTGAAGAAAGAGCCGACCAGCCAGCCGGCAACAATCGCGTAGAAGCTCAGGATCAGGGAAACGACGATCATACCGCCGATACCGAGTAAAATGGCGCCCAGTTTGCCTTTCGGCCACGCTGCACGGAACGAGCGAATCGGGTTGGACTGGCCATAACGACCAATAGTCAGCTCCGCCACCAGCATCGGAAATGCCAGCAAAAAGACCATCAACAGGTAAACGATCAAAAAGACCGCGCCACCATTACTCGCTGCCTGGGTCGGGAAACCCCAAACGTTACCCAGGCCCACTGCCGAGCCCGCAGCGGCCATAATAAAGCCGAACCGCGATGTAAATTGACCTCGAGAACTACTCGCCATTTTTTCTGTACCAATATGTTGTGTTTGTCAGTGCGGTGTCCAAAAGTGGGTGTACAAAAATATTTACACACATTTAAAAATAGAGTGACACCAAGGTTGTGGCAAGTAGAACAGTTTGAGAATAAAATTGGAAGCCCGAACAGTATATTTTTCGGACTATAGCCGCATTTATCAGACTATCTGATGAGTTTTTAACCTCCCCTTCCTTATATAACACTAGAATCACACTCAATTAACAAACTTTTCTGTTATCTTGGTTTCATATTGTTTTTGTTCATTTTCTTTTCACGCTTATGCTTTCAATTTACTATCCGGACAACTGTTTTTGAGTATACTTAGTGCATGGATAAGGTTTATCACTTCTTAACTCTGGCTGGCATCGCGCTGTACTGGTTTCTGGTTGCGGGTGTCTCACTCAGAGTGGTCTTAAAAAGACGCGCCGTCAGTGTTTCTCTTTCCTGGCTGATGGTGATCTACATTCTTCCGATCGTCGGAGTGCTGTGCTATTTCCTGTTCGGTGAACTGAACCTGGGGCGCAAACGTGCTGAGCGCGCCAAAGAGATGTTTAAGCCGTTCGGTCACTGGTTCCGCTCGCTTAATGATTGCCAGGCGCACCGACCGGACGGTATGGGTGCCCACATCTATAAGATTGACGAGCTGTGTAATCACCGGATGGGCATTCCTGCGTTGAGCGGCAATACCCTGTCGCTGCAAAATTCGCCCAACGAGATTCTTCACTCCATCATTGATGATATAAAGCAAGCGCAGCACAGCATTCGCATGGTGTTTTATATCTGGCATCCGGGCGGCCTGGCCGACTCGGTTGCCTCCGCTCTGATCCAGGCTGCAAAGCGAGGCGTGGATGTTAAACTGCTGCTCGACTCTGCCGGCAGTCCGCGCTTTTTCCGCAGTCACTGGCTGACCATGATGCAGGATGCCGGTATTCATGTTGTTCAGGCGCTGGAAGTAAGCCCATGGCGTATTTTTCTGCGCCGCCTCGATCTGCGCCAGCACCGTAAGATCATCGTCATCGATGATGAAGTGGCCTATACCGGCTCAATGAACATGGTCGATCCGGCCTATTTCAAACAAAATTCCGGCGTCGGCCAGTGGATTGACATTATGGTGCGCGTTACCGGCCCTTCGGTGAACGTGCTGTCAGCGATCCACTGCTGGGACTGGGAAGTCGAGACCGGCGAACGTAATCTGCCTAATATTCCGGAATGCCGGATTGATACCAGTTTCCCGCATCATCCGGTTCAGGTCGTACCATCCGGCCCCGGCATGCCAGAGCATTTGATTTCCCAGGTACTGACACTGGCGATTAACCAGGCCAATGAATCGGTGTGTATTACCACGCCCTATTTTGTCCCGAGTGCCGATCTGCTGGCGATGCTGAAAATGACCGCTCAGCGCGGCATTAAGGTCGATCTCGTGATCCCGCATAAGAATGACTCTGTGATGGTCAAGTGGGCCTCGCGTGCATTTTACGGCGAGTTACTTGAGGCCGGTGTAGTGATTCATGAGTTTTCCGGTGGCCTGCTACACACCAAATCGGTGGTCATTGACCGTCAATTCTGCCTGGTCGGAACGGTTAACCTCGACATGCGCAGCTTATGGCTCAATTTTGAAGTGACTCTGGCGGTGGATGACCAAGAGTTTACCCAGCAGCTGTACTGGCAGCAGCAAAGTTATATTGAGCAGTCGACTCAGGTGGATTATCAGGAGTGGGAACAGCGTTTCCCTCGGTCACCGCTTTTTAGAGCGGCTTTTCTACCTGTTCAACCCGCTGCTGTAGACTCTGTTGAACTGCGGCTTACACGTCTGTTTTGGTCAGGCTTGCGGGCTCTGCGACTGAAACAAGCCCTCATCGCCCTATCCGGCGCACGATGAGGGCTTTTTTGTTGTATTAGGCTTGCATTGACCTACAGCTCCATGTTTTAAATAGAGCATTCAAATTTCCAGACAAGGATCGTAAATGTCAGAAGGCAACAAGACCAAACTTATCACCGCCGGCCGTAGTAAAAAATGGACCCAAGGTGTGGTCAACCCACCCGTACAACGTGCTTCGACAGTCGTATTCGATACGGTAGCTGAAAAAAATCACGCCACGATTAACCGTGCTAACAAAACTCTGTTTTACGGACGTCGCGGTACTACGACTCACTTTGCGTTTCAGGAAGCGATGACAGAAGTGGAAGGCGGAGCCGGGTGCGCGCTGTACCCTTGTGGCACCGCAGCCATCAGTAACACCATCCTCTCTTTTGTGGAATCCGGCGATCATATTCTGATGGTGGATACCTGTTACGAACCAACGCGTGATTTTTGTGACAAGATCCTGAAGAAATTCGGCGTAGAAACCACCTACTACGAACCAACCATTGGTGAAGGCATCCGTGACCTGATCCAGCCTAATACCAAGATCCTGTTTACCGAATCTCCGGGTTCCATCACCATGGAGGTACAGGACGTACCGACTCTGGCTCGCATCGCTCATGAGCAGGATATCATTGTCATGCTTGACAACACCTGGGGTGCCGGCGTGAACTTTTCACCGTTTGAGCACGGCGTCGACATTTCAATTCAGGCCGCGACGAAATACATCGTCGGTCACTCAGATGTGATGCTCGGTACTGCGGTTGCCAGCGAGAAATACTGGGATCAACTGCGCGAACAGAGCTACCTGATGGGCCAGTGTGTCTCACCGGATGATGCATACTTAGGTCTGCGCGGTATTCGTACTTTGGATGTGCGTCTGCGTCAGCACGCGGAAAGCAGCCTCAAAGTGGCGAAGTGGCTTGAGCAGCGTCCGGAAGTGGACCATGTACGTCACCCGGCACTGGAAAGCTGCCCGGGCCATGAATTCTTCAAACGCGACTTTACCGGCGGTAACGGCCTGTTCTCGTTTGTGCTCAAAACCAGTAACCCGCGTGCAACCACTGCCCTGCTGGACGGTATGCAGCACTTCAGCATGGGTTACTCCTGGGGCGGCTTTGAAAGCCTGATCCTGGCCAACGAGCCAAAGAGCTTTAACAGCCTGCGCACCGTCGCGAATCCGAACTTCAGCGGCACACTGGTCCGTATTCACATCGGTCTGGAAGACGTCGACGATTTGATTGCCGATCTGGAACAAGGTCTGGCGCGCTACAATGCGGTGATTCTTGAGCAGGAAGCCACTGCCTGAGATAAACCTGATGGCTTATAAACCTGATTGTTTAATAAAACTGATGGCTTAAGCGCTGGCACGTGATAAGCACCTGATACAGCAAAGCCCTGCAAACGCCTGTCTTTCCTACACAAATCCCTCGATGAAAGTTGAGGGATTTTTTTTTGAATTTTTGTCGATTTTTATGATCTCAACAAAAAACAAAGTGTTGAGGTAAAGTATGGTGTTTTTAACAGATGCAGAGCAATGGGCGACTGAGACTTTTTCACAAGCTAATCTCGGAGATCTTAGACGAACCAAACGTTTAGTTAAACTCACCGCATCTCTTGCTAATCACGTAGGGCAGTCTATTGTGCAATCTTTAAAATCTCCTTCTGACATTGAAGCCGCTTACCGTTTTACCCGCAATCACGCTATTGACTCTCAATCGATTGCAGAAGCAGGCTTTGCCGCAACGGCCGAACTGGCTCAATCTTATGACTGTCTACTGGCTTTGGAAGATACAACCTCACTGGACTTTACCCATCGAAACCGTCAGGGATGAAATGGGATATACCACCTCTAGGAAAAGCGCCAAAGGCATGCATGCTCACTCCGTGTTGCTGTTTGCTCCCGAGGAGAAGCAGGTTGTGGGGTTGATTGAGCAGGAGCGCTGGATAAGGGACATGAGCTTATATGGAAAGAAAGCTCAGCGAGGTAACCGAGCCTATGAAGAGAAGGAAAGCTTTAAATGGGAACGTGCGTCGAGAGCCATGGAAAAACGTCTCGGCTCAGTGATAGACAAGGTTATCTCCGTCTGTGACAGAGAAGCCGACATCATTGAATACCTGACCTATAAAATGACCAACCGACAACGCTTTGTCGTCCGATCGATGCAAAGCCGGTGCATCGAAGAGAGTACAGACAAGCTGTACTCATTTAGTGATGCCTTACAGCCCGCAGATGAAAGAAAAGTTCAGGTTAAGCAACGAGGAGGACGTAAAGCTCGAGAGGCTATCTGCGAAGTTCGATATGCCCCAATCACCATCAAAATGCCAGCAAACAAACGAGGTGAACCCGTCTCATTGTACTATGTGGGCTGTCAGGAAACGAATCACGAGCAGGCCCTTTGCTGGCATATTCTCACGTCAGAGCCAGTGTTGAGTAAAGAGGATGCTAAGCGTATCTTGGATTACTATGAAAAACGCTGGTTGATTGAGGAGTTCCACAAAGCCTGGAAAAGCGGAGGAACACAGGTTGAGGAGCTCCGTATGCAAAATAAAGAGAATTTAGAAAAGATGGTCGTCATCCTAGCGTTCATAGCCGTTCGTGTTCATCAACTGCGTTATCTTGGTCTGAACAAAAAAGAAGCGGAAAAACAGAGTTGTGAAACGCTCTTGAGTCCGGTTGCTTGGAAGCTACTTTGGTCAAAACAGGAAAAGACGCGCCCCCCTAAAAGAGCACCAAGTGTGTACTGGGCATACATCAATCTCGGCAAGCTCGCGGGATGGTATGACTCGAAACGTAATGGTCGTGTGGGCTGGGAGCGGTTATGGGAAGGATGGTTCTTATTACAAACCATCCTTGAAGGTTATCTGTTAGCCAAGTCTCTTGACCTATGAGATGTGATCAAGAGACAGGCAAACGCAGGGCTTTTTTGATGGCTCAAATAATGAATCAGTTCAAATAATGAATCAGTTCAAAGCCATTGCGAAGATGACTTGTATCAGGTGACTACTTGCGCGGGCATCCTTGCAGATGATCATTGACCATGCCCATTGCCTGCATAAACGAGTAGCAGATGGTTTCTCCCACGAATTTAAACCCGCGCTTTTTCAGAAAGCGGCTCATGGCACGCGATTGTTCGGTGGAAACCGGCACTTCATCCATCGTCGTCCAGTGATTCACCAGCGGCTGATGATCAACAAACTGCCACAGCGCTTGATCCAGCGAGCCAAATTCCTGCTGCAAGGCTAATGCAGCGCGCGCGTTGGAAAACACCGAAGCAATTTTGCCTCGATGCTTAACCACATCAAACTGACTGATGATTGGCTCGACCCGCTCTTCGCCATACTGCGCCAGACGCTCAATATCGTACTCGTCAAACGCCTGACGATAGCCTTCGCGTTTGCGCAGTATGGTAATCCAGCTCAATCCGGCCTGCGCGCCTTCCAGAGTCAGAAACTCGAATAACACCGTATCATCATGCACAGGTTTACCCCATTCGGCGTCATGATATTCGCGCTCAAGCGGATGCTTCATCGCCCAGGCGCAGGTGGTGTCGGTTTGAGGCTGGCGGTTATTGTCAGCTAAGGTCATGCTTCCTGCCTTGTTCACTGTATGACTTATTCACTGTATAGCTTATTCACTGTATACATCGTTATCGCTATCAATCGCTGAGCTATAAATTACGGAACTCGCGATTGACCTTAAAGGCATCGGAAGTCACGTAGGCTTCCATACGTCGTACCCGCAACTCTGCGTCACTGAGATCATCGTGCAGTGTCTGCAGCAGCTCCTGCGCTGTTTTACCCTGCTCCCAGGGTGAGCTTTTCAGTGTATGTGACTGCTGGCTGCGCAGAGTATCACGATACTGCTGCGGCTGTTTCTCCAGCATCAGTGTCAGCGCGATATAGGCAATCAGCACTAACGCAAACGCCCCCAGCAAGGACACCGTGATCACCACAATCCTGACCACCCAGACTTCCAGGCCAAAATAGTCAGCCAGCCCGGCACACACACCGCTTATTTTGCCGTTGACGGGATCACGATACAGTTCACGACCTATCATACTGACCTCTCCAGTTGGGCGATTCGGCATCCAGGATTCGCTCCAGTGTATTGATGCGCTCTTGCAGCCCTTTTGCCTTGTCGGACAGCCCCTGCAGCGCTTCGTAATCTTCCTGCGACAAACCGTTGGCCGCTTTACGCTTGCTGCGGTAATGCAGCAGCAGCCACAGCGGTGCCACAAAAATCAAAAAGACGACCAGCGGTCCTGCCAGAAAAAATGTGGCCATAGTACGCTCCTGATTAATCCACTGAGATTATTGGTTTTTATTCATATCTTGTTTGAGTTTTGCCAGCTCTTGTTCAATTTCATCCTGAGCCTGCAGCTCGGCAAATTCCTGATCAAGCGACTTGCCTGACTGAGCGTACAGATCCGCTTCAGCTTCCAGTTCATCCACTTTACGTGAGTACTGCTCAAATTTAGCCATTGCCTCATCGGTGCGGCTGGTATGCAGATGACGTTGTACATCACGGCGATGCCCGGCGGTCTGACTGCGGATCGCCAGCGCCTGCTGTTTGGCACGGGTTTCTGTGATCTTGCTTTCCAGCTTGGTGATTTCACCGGTCAGCTTATCAATCGTCTCTTCCACCAGGGTCTGCTCAGTATGCAACCCTTTCAATACATTGTGCAATTTCTGTTTCTCGATCAGTGCGCCACGAGCCAGATCCTCACGCTGTTTGTTCAGAGCCAGGGTTGCTTTGGCCTGCCAGTCTTCAATCTGCTGCTCCAGTGCTTCCACTTTGCGCGCCAGTTCTTTTTTATCCGCAATGGCTTTGGCTGAATTGGTGCGAACCTCAACCAGGGTATCTTCCATCTCCTGGATGATGAGACGAATCATTTTTTCCGGATCTTCAGCTTTATCCAATAGTGCGCTGATGTTGGAATTCACAATATCTGCGAAACGCGAAAAGATGCCCATAATGTCACTCCTTCTGATGAACTCTGCATTTGGCGCGGGCGATAACCTCACCGCCGGGTTTATCGAAGGGTTCCAAGAAGCGTGCCAATAATCAGGCCTTTATTTTTCAGGCGCTTAGTTTGAATAGTGGCACGTTCTTCACTATGCTGTGAAAGAATTCGCTAACAGTTGGTTAAATTCACCAAGCAGTGTTAAGGAAAGGATGTTGAGGAAAGAATTGTTGAGGAAAGGATATGCCCCATAATTTGATTGGTGAATCACCATCGTTTCTGGCCGTACTGGATAAGGCTTCCCGTCTTGCGCCGATTGAGCGCCCGGTGCTGATCACCGGAGAAACGCGGTACCGGCAAAGAGTTGATAGCCCAGCGCGTGCACTACTTATCACGCCGCTGGGACCAGCCGCTGGTCGCGCTCAACTGCTCAACGCTGAGTGAAGGCTTGATTGATTCGGAACTGTTTGGTCATGAATCCGGCTCATTTACCGGTTCGAAAGGCCGCCATCAGGGCCGCTTTGAACGAGCCGAAGGCGGCACCCTGTTTCTCGACGAACTGGCGACGGCCCCTTTGTCAGTACAGGAAAAGCTGTTGCGGGTTATCGAATATGGCCAGTATGAACGGGTTGGCGGTCATCAGGCGCTGACTGCTAATGTCCGTCTCATCTGCGCCACCAACGCCGACCTGCCACAATTGGCACAGCAAGGCGCATTCCGTGCTGACCTGCTCGACCGTCTGGCCTTTGACGTCATTGCCCTGCCACCGCTGCGTGAGCGGCGCGAAGATATTGAGCTGCTGGCGCAGCATTTCGCTATCCGCATGTGCCGTGAGCTCGCGCTGCCGCTGTTTGTTGGTTTTACGCCGCGCGCTAACCAGGCATTACTTGATTACGCCTGGCCCGGCAACGTGCGTGAACTCAAAAATGTCATTGAGCGTGCCGTCTACCAACATGGTCAGCACGAAGCGCCGATCGACAACCTGATTTTCGACCCGTTCAGCCAGCCCTGGGATAATCCACAGCCGCACGATGTCTCTTCGACCTCAGACTCGTCGCCCCCAGACTCTCCGCCCGCAACATCTTCATCCACTGACACTGCGGCGAGCTTTCCGATGGATTATAAGCAGTGGCAGCAGGATCAGGATAAAGCGATTCTCAACCAGGCGCTGCAGGCGGCCAAGTTTAACCAGCGTCAGGCCGCAGAGCTGCTTGGCTTGAGCTATCATCAATTTCGGGGCATGGTGCGTAAATATCAGTTACTGCAAGACAACCCTGAATAAACAGGCGCTTGCTGAACAACAGGCCTGTCCGATCAATCTTTACGCGGCTTAACCCGGCTAAAGCTGAGTTTTCACTGACAGGGCGCGCTTTTCATAGACACAAGGCATGGTTTCAGCCTACAAACAATGGTAAATTAGCGGGATTTTGAGGCGTTCATGCGCAAGAATCAGCCTCGGTTCTCAACTCAGTTTCATTATGAAAACTTTATTACGACTTACTCTGGGATTATGCGGCATCAGCCTGCTGGCAGGATGTGGTGAGGAAATTGATCATAGTAAAATCCGCGAGAGCGGGTTCGTGTACTGTGGTCAGGGAAGCCCGAGCACATTTAACCCGCAACTGGTCGACAGCGGCATCACATCTGAAGCGCTCAGCCCTCAGATCTACGATACGCTGATTAAACTCGATCCTGAAACTCACCTGCCGGTTCCGAACATCGCCACCGAATGGGACGTCAACAGCAGTGGTACCGAGTACATCTTCAAACTGCGTGACGGGGTGCAATTCCAGACCACCCGCTGGTTCTCTCCGACCCGCACGCTGACGGCCGAGGATGTGGTATTCAGTTTCCGCCGTATTATCGACACCACCAATCCTTACCATAACGTTCACAGCGGTGGTTATCCCTGGTTTGCCGGTATCGACTTTTCCAACCTGCTGATCGATGTCCACGCGCTGGACGATCATACGGTCAAATTTACCCTAAGCCGCGCTGACAACAGCTTTTTGTCCAATATTGCTACCACGCACGCCGTGATTCTGTCTGAAGAATACGCCCATCAGCTGGAGATCAAGGACGAAAAATCGATGCTCGACAGTCATCCGGTCGGCACCGGTCCTTTCTATCTGGACGAATTCCAGATGCATGATTTAGTGCGTCTGCGTCGCCATGGCGGTTACTGGAATGGTCCGGCGAATATGGAACAGGTGGTGTTTGATATTTCCCAGCGCGGTACCGGCACTCTGGCCAAATTACTGCGCGATGAGTGTGATGTGCTGAGCTCACCGATTTCGAGCCAGATCCCGATCATTGAAAAACAGCCCAACATCGTTCTGGATCCCAAACCGGCAATGAACGTGGCGTTTATTGCCGTGAATACTTCTCATCCGGGCCTGCGTGATGTTCGGGTACGTAAAGCGCTTAACTTTGCTATCAACCGCCAGAATATTCTTGATTCTGTTTACTATGGCACCGGGAGTATCGCTTACAACATACTGCCACCGACATCGTGGGCTTATAACCGCGATAACGTCCAGGTGCGTTACGATCGTAACTACGCTCTGGCTCTGCTGCGTGAAGCAGGCTTTGAGTCCGGTCTGGAGCTGAGTATGTCAGTGCCGATGGAGCCAAGAGCCTACAACCCGAGCCCGCGTAAAACCGCGGAGCTGATTCAGTCCAACCTGGCTGATATCGGCGTCACCCTGCATCTGGTCCCGGAAGACCGCCTTGACCGCACCGAAACTGGCGGAACGTTCACACATCGATCTGTTCCTGACCGGCTGGAGCGGTGATACCGGTGATCCGGATAACTTCCTGCGTCCGCTGCTCTCATGTGATTCAAACCGTGCCGGGCTGAATGTGGCGATGTGGTGTAATGCCGATTTTGACTTTTTGCTCGATCTGGCGCTGGAAGTAGAACGACCACGCTATCGTTTGAATTTATACCGCCAGGCACAAAATATCTTGAACCAGGAGTTTCCGGTGATCCCGATCGCGCACGGCATGCAGTTTAAAGCATACAACAAAACCCTGACCGGCTTTCGTCTCAGCCCCTTCAGTGTCGAGCCGTTCAATACCGTCGAGAGGGTGTCTGAATAATGCTTAACTACACGCTGCGTCGTTTCAACCTGTTTGTTATTACCCTGCTGATCCTGACCATGGTCGGCTACAGTCTGCTGCGTCTGGAGCCGGACTCAGCCTGGGGCAAACTCGATTTCTGGGCCGGCTGGTCACAATATCTCGGTGAGTTACTCAAACTCAATTTCGGTGTGACCAAAAACGGCATACCGATCGTAACCGAACTGGCTTCGGTGTTTCCGGCCACACTGGAACTGTGCCTGATTGCATTTACTCTTTCACTGTTGGTCGGGATTCCGGTCGGCACCATCGCGGGAATGCGACAAGGTAAATGGATTGATACCGTTATCTCCTTCACCTCCATGTCGGGCTACTCTGCGCCCTTGTTCTGGGTCGCGCTGATCCTGATCATGGTGTTCTCGCTTAATTACGAGCTGCTGCCGGTATCCGGCCGCTACGATTTGCTGTATCAGATTAAACACGTGACCGGTTTTGCCATCATAGATGCGTTTCTGGCTGAAGGCCCTTACCGCAGCTTCGCGCTGCAAAGTGTGATTGAACACATGATTCTGCCTTGTCTGGTCCTGGCTCTGGCGCCGACCACCCAGGTGGTGCGCCTGATGCGGGCCTCAGTGGCTGAAGTCATGACGCAGAACTACATCCGCGCGGCGCGTATCAAGGGTTTGTCGTACTACGAAATCGTTATCCAGCACGTGCTGCGTAACGCAATCCCGCCGATTATTCCCAAATTCGGGGTACAGCTGTCGAGTATGCTGACACTGGCTATCATCACCGAATCGATTTTCAACTGGCCAGGTATCGGCCGCTGGCTGCTCGATGCGTTGTCTAATCAGGACTACGTCTCTATTCAGGCGGGCGTGATTGCCGTTGGTGCACTGGTACTGACCGCCAACATTCTCTCCGATTTGATCGGTGCAATGATCAACCCTCTGGTAAGGAAGGAATGGTATGCTAACAAATAGCGTTTATCAGGAAGAGCATATCCCGACGCAGTTTGAACGCTTCTGGCGCAGTTACAAAGCCAACAATCTGGCGATGTTCGGCCTGTGGTGCCTGATCCTGATCATTCTGATTACTCTGACTTCTTACTGGATCACCCCGCACGACCCGAATATGCAGTCCGGCGAGCTTCTGGTGCCACCGTCATGGGATCCGTCCGGCAGTGTTGAGTACTTTCTCGGTACCGATGATTTAGGCCGTGACATTCTGTCGCGCCTGATTGACGGTTCACGCCTGACATTTGGTGCATCGGTGCTGATTACCCTGCTCGCAACCGTGATCGGATGCGGTATCGGCATTATGGCCGGTATGACCAAAGGGTTGCTGTCGAGTGTACTCAACCACCTGCTTGATACAGTCATGTCGATCCCGACGCTGCTGCTGGCCATCATCTTTGTCGCCTTTCTCGGATTCGGTGAATTCAATATTCTGCTGGCGCTGTGTCTGGCCCTGATTCCGCGCTTTATCCGTTCGCTCTATATCGCGGTGCATAACGAAGTCGAGAAAGATTACGTGATGGCAGCACGCCTGGATGGTGCCAATGACAGTTACCTGCTGTGGCACTCTATTTTCCCTAACATCCTGCCGGTGATCGCCGCAGAAGTCACCATGGCGCTGTCGATTGCCATTCTCGACATTACTGCACTTGGTTTCCTTGGCCTCGGAGCTCAGGCGCCGAGCACGGAATGGGGCGCCATTCTGGGTGATTCAGTCGAGCTGCTCTATCTGGCACCCTGGACGGTCACGTTACCGGGTATCGCCATCATGTATACTGTAATTATGATTAACCTGGTGGGTGAAGGCATCCGTCAGGCACTGAATGCAGGAGTCGAATAATGCCGTTACTTGATATTCGTCACCTGACAATTGAGATTGATACCCCTCAAGGTCTGGTGAAAGCGGTTGACCGCATGAGCATGACCATGAATGAAGGTGAAATTCGTGGCCTGGTGGGTGAATCAGGCTCAGGTAAGAGCCTGGTGGCTAAAGCTATTGTGGGCGTGGGTAAAGAGAACTGGCGCATCACCGCTGACCGGATGCGGCTCGGTAATATTGATTTGCTGCAGTTGACTCCGCGTGAAACGCCGCCGGGTTATAGCTCGTGATGTAGCGATGATTTTTCAGGAACCATCGACCTGTCTCGATCCATCCGACGAGGTGGGCAAACAGTTAATTGAATCTATCCCGTCGCGCACCTTTGAGGGGCGCTGGTGGCAGCGCTTTGCGTGGCGTAAAAAACAGGCGATTGCTCTGTTGCACAAGGTCGGTATTAAAGATCACCGGAGGGTGATGAAAAGCTACCCGTATGAACTGACCGATGGCGAGTGTCAGAAAATCATGATCGCCATGGCTATCGCGGCCAAGCCGAAGCTGCTGATTGCCGACGAACCGACCAACGATTTGGACCCGGTCACTCAGTCGCAGATCCTGCGTCTGCTGAGCCGGATGAACCAACTCAACAACACATCAATTCTGTTGATTGGCCACGATCTGACCACCATCACCCAGTGGGCTAACCGCATCACGGTGATGTATTGCGGCCAGTCGGTGGAATCAGCCAAGACGGAAAGCCTGATGAGTCAGCCCAAGCACCCGTACACGGTCGCACTGCTCAGAGCGATGCCGGATTTCAGTGACTGGATCCCGCATAAGGAAAAATTGCAGTCTCTGCCGGGGTCTATTCCCCCGTTACAGCATTTGCCAATCGGTTGTCGCCTCGGACCACGCTGCCCGTATGCGCAGCGCCAATGTGTTGAAATGCCACAAACACGTTGGGTTAAAACCCATAAATATGCCTGTCACTTCCCGCTGAATATGGAGCAGTAACCATGAGCGATGCCTTACTGCAGGTCAGTAACTTATCGAAAGACTTTGTAACACGCTCAGGCTTGTTCAGAAAAAAAGTCCAGAACGCGGTGAAACCGGTCAGCTTCTCGCTGGAAGCGGGACAAACCATAGGTTTTATCGGCCAGAATGGGTCAGGTAAATCGACTCTGGCGCGCATGCTGGCCGGCATGGTCGAGCCAAGCGGCGGAGAAATCCGGGTCAACGGCGAGCTGCTCGAACACAAAGATTACGCCACGCGCTGCAAGCTCATCCGGATGATTTTTCAAGATCCGAACACCTCGTTAAATCCTCGAATTCAGATCGGCAGAATTCTGGAAGGCCCGCTGAAACGTAACACCAGCATGGAGCCGGAAGCGCGCATGAAACGGGTGAAAGACACCCTGTTAAGGGTCGGTCTGCTGCCGGAGCACGCGTACTTTTATCCGCAAATGCTGGCAACAGGTCAGAAGCAGCGGGTTTGTCTGGCACGGGCGCTGATCCTGCAACCCTCAATCATCATTGCCGATGAAGCGTTAAATGGTCTCGATATGGCAATGCGTTCACAGATCCTCAACCTGTTTCTCGAACTGCAGGAAGAGATGGGCGTTTCGTTTATTTATGTTTCACAGCATCTTGGCGTGATAAAGCACATCACCGACAAAGTAATGGTGATGCATGAAGGGGAAGTGGTCGAGTTTGGGGATACCAGTACAGTACTAGCCGAGCCTCAGCACCCGATTACCCAGCGCATGGTGGAAAGTCACTTTAACAAGGCGCCAAGCTTTAAATAATTAAGCCATGGATGAATAGAGAAAAACCTAAGTACTCAAAATAATAAAGGCCTGTATAACAGGCCTTTCATCTGACGTGCTGAGTAACGCTTAGCGACGCGCGTTTTGTTTGTTGAGTTCGAAATCAAACTCATCCGGGAACAATACCACGCCTTCTTCGTTGTCGTTCGGAAACACTACAACAGACAGGTCATCCTGCTCCAGCCCCTGAGTCCAGCGACTGCGCCATTTGTTAAACGAAATCGCTTCCGCTTCACAATCGGCCCACTCACCCGTTGCCCACGCTTCGGCAAACTCACGGTTAGGCCACACCGGCACACAATCGTCCTCTTCGGTATTGAGCATCACACAACCGTGTTCGTCTTTCAGAATCCACACTTGCTGGTTTGCTACGATCTCTTTAATACAGTAGTTAAAACGCTGCTCCTGATCGTATTGATTAATGGTCGCGATTTGTTCCGCACTCAGTGTTGTCGCCATGTCGGCCTCCCAATAAAAGGGCTTACAGAATCAGGCTGTAACCCTTAAAAGCTTTGCTTAGGCAGGCATGATACCCGATTGCAGTGCTGACGCCAATTCAGCATGCAAACCAACCTCTCCAGCACTGAGCGCCTGTCTTTTTCCAGGCAGCTACAAGCAAGCGGCACACGCGCAAGCAGACGGCCGGAGACGAGAGTCGCAGTTATAAAAATTATCGTTCTCAATAAATCATAATAATTCACTTGATAATCATTCTCATTATCGTATAGTGATAATTATTCGCATTCTCAACGGTGGTAACTATGTTTTCGATTCGATGGCCATCGGCGCTGACAGATTCGTTACGTTCCGGTGCTGCCCCGCTCGGCTACAAACGACTGCTGCTGCCCATCGCCCTGACCATGTTAGTGCTCAGCCCGAATACACGTGAGCTGGCAGTAACCACTTTGTCTGACTCCTTCTGGGCAGTTTCAACGTATGTGGCTCTCACGCTGGCCATTTATCATTATTTATCACGCTGGATTAACAGCACCCATCGTTTTGTGGTGGCTTTTCAGCGCTCGCGTCACCTGCAAGTCATCATCGCCTCTTTACTCGGCGCACTGCCGGGCTGTGGCGGCGCTATTGTGGTCACCACTCAGTTTGTTAACGGCAAACTCGGGTTCGGCTCTCTGGTTGCGGTACTGACAGCGACCATGGGCGATGCGGCCTTTCTGTTGCTGGCCAGCCGTCCGTTAACCGGACTGGGCGTGATTGCGATTGGTATTGTGACCGGCTGTATCACAGGCCTGGTGGTAAACGCGTTGCACGGCGATGATTTTATGCGCCCGAAAAACGCCGGAGCAATGATCCAGCCACCAGAAGACACCAACACACCACTGAATCAACGTGCAATTAACTTACAGGGCATATTCTGGCAATGGGTAATCATTCCTGCCTCGCTGGTCGCTTTTGCCCAATCGTTCCAGATTGATATTAATACCAGTCTGGGATTACCTGCGCACAGTATCGAATGGCTTGGTGCCTGCCTGGCTGTGACCGCGATGGTGTTGTGGGCACTGACCCGTGAAATAGACAGTTATCAGTCTGCGGTAAGTGAAATTGAGAAAGTACGCCAGGCTCATCCACTGCAAAAGGCCGCGCAAGACACCAACTTCGTCAGTGCCTGGGTGATCATCGCTTTTCTGATCTTCGAATTAATGCGCCATTTCACCGGCTGGGAGATGAGTAATGACTGGCAGCAGTGGGGAGTCTGGATGCCGGCAGTCGGTATTATTGTCGGTATGCTGCCCGGTTGCGGCCCGCAAATTTTGATCACCAGCTTTTATCTGGCGGGTAGCGTGCCGCTTTCCACCCAGTTGGCGAACGCGATTTCAAACGATGGTGACGCGCTGTTCCCTGCCATCGCACTGGCGCCTAAAGCGGCTCTGTTTGCCACGATTTATACATCAATCCCGGCTATTGTCGTGGGTTACGGCTACTTTTGGCTGTTTGAAATCTAGCGGCAGCGCTGCCGCTATTTCTAGCAAGCGGTGACTATCGCCCTACTGCCTAGTCCTGCCGGCAGCGTGATCGTCAGGACTTTACTCGCTTCCTCGTGCAGACGTTCCCCACTCCAGAAATCGTACCAACGGACCGGGTTGTTCGCCACCAGGGTAAAATCACGTGCTTCAGCACCATAATTGAACAGACAGTGCAGATCATTAACCTCGGTAAGATGTAAAAATGCGTGGTTGAGGCTCAGACAACTCATTGCAGCACTGCGCTGACACATCCTCTGGCGTGCGATGAGTTTTTCCAGACTATGGCGCGCGAAGTCCCCGGCTTCAGGTAAACGGTCACCGGACAGCAATAATCCGCCACTCGCCAACACAACATCTCGATGGAACTGGTAAGCCGCTGTTGGCACCTCTTGCCCGGGTAACGAGGTCAGCGTCAGGCAATCCGGGTCAATTTGCCACAGCGCGCGATGTTGCCAACTGCGGTAAAAAATTTGCCGCGCTAACTGACTGAAACGGTCAATATTCCGATCCACATCATCAGCGATACGCATCGCATCCACCAGCCCCAGCGACGGCCACATCGGGGCATTACATCCCAGTAACCAGGCATCACCCGCGCCCTGAGCTATCGCCCTCAATCCGAGCCGATAAGCTTCTACCCCCGTAATTCCCGGACGGAAACGCTTGCCCTTCAGTGCTCCCCAGTAACCGGCATCCAGTTTAAACAACCCGATCCCCCACTCTTCACGCATCGTACGCACGACACGGGTCAGGTATTGTCGAACATAAGGATTGGAACAGTCGAGAATATACCAGGGCGTGCGCCGCCATCCGCCATAGGTCACATCTTCGGCTTTGAGCAGCGTGCCGTCGTAATGACGGACGAACCATTCCGGATGAGAGCGAAACAGACAGGAGTCAGCTTCGGCAATAAACGGCGCCAGCCAGATCCCGACCCGCTTCCCACGCCGGCGCAGCTTTTTACTTAATGCGCGGATCCCGCCAGGGTAACGCGTGGAAGGAGAAAGCCAGTCCCCCATATATTTCTGATAGCCGTCATCAATAACCACCCACTCCAGGCTTTCTAACCCGGCGGTCATCATGTCTGCATTAGCGAGAATGCGTGGCTCGCTGGCATCAGTGGCGTAAGCAGGCCATGAGCACCAGCCTTGTGGTGCGTTGGCGTCACAATGTGGCCGGCAACCATGGTGAAGACGCAGATAACGCACATAATCATTAAATAATCCGGACAGTGATTCCGCTTCCAGCATCACCACGGATTCCAGTGCGTTGAAAGCCCAATAGCGCGGCGGGCTCATTTCGCCATCCAGACAGGCGGTCACACAGTAGTGACCGTTCAACATACTTAATTCGAAATAACCGGCAAAACGGCGACAGGATGAAAAGCCAAACAGCAGATAACCGTTGGCACTTTCAATCACCAGATAATTGTAAAAGCGCTTTGGTAACTGCTCGGCATAGAAATGATAGAGTGGCCCGTTATCAGGGCAGCGGCCGACCTCTTCGAAATCATTTATGGTTCCTGCGGTCTGCGACAACATCTGGAAGCCATCGCCATAAATCCGGGCATCCGGTTCGATATCCAGCAGGGTCCGGCACAGCGGAAAAACCTCTGCCATAGGCCGCGTTAACGGCCCCTGGTAAGAAAAACTCAGTTCATTGTAATAACGCGACACTTCGGTATCCCGAGGTTGCAGAATCTCGACTTCGCGCAAATTATCGAGCGTTAGCAGAGTCATGGCATCCTCGCTCACTCAGCCTCAATATTTATTAATTATACCCTTCCTACTTGAAGCGGCAGCGGTGTTAGCTGCAACTCCAAGTTGTTTGGGCATATAAAGTTGTTTGGGTATATAACGTTATTATGTTGATCGTGACCTAACCACAATCACGCAATTTAACGCAAGTGCCTGTGTGTCGTGCTTCACCAACAAAATTTGGTGCTATACGACACAACAAATCCACTTCATACACTACACTTCACCCAGTGTTCGATTCACAAGGAAAGTCAGTGCTCCATCACTACTCATTTGCTCTTCTCAGTTTAGCAGCGTTTTGTTTTGCGGCGCGTGGTGACAACATTATTCACGCAGTTTCAGGATGAATGGCCCCCTTACGTTATTGATAATCCGGACATGCCCGGACTGGCAGTCGAGTTGGTCAGCCGCGCGTTTGCCACACAGGGTTACACTCTGCAACTTAAGATAAAGCCCTGGAGCCGGGTATTAAAAGAAGCGCAGTACGGACGTGATCAAATTGTACTCGCCGCCTGGTATTCCGAGCAGCGTACCCATAACCTTGTTTTTTCAAAGCCCTACCTGTTTAGCGATATTCGGCTGTTTGCCCGCCGTGGTGACCCGGCGCACTACACCAGCCTGAACGACTTTAGCGGCAAACGAATAGGCCTGGTGCAGGATTATGCCTATGACCCAAGCCTGATGACGCACCCGGAGTTAACCCTGCTGCCGGCTGAGACGCTGCTCATCAACCTGCGTAAATTACTAAACGGGCGGATTGACTTACTGGCCGGTGACCGACGAGTGGCTTTATGGACCATGCACGCCAACCAGATCAAGCCCGACAGCCTGATCCCGCTCGAACCTGAACTGTCGCGAACACCAATTCATATCATGGTCGGGAAGAAAAACCCCAAGGCCGGGTTGTATCTGGATGTCTTTGAAAAAGGCATGGACGCAATTCGTGCCAACGGAGAATATAGGGCCATCATGACTAAATACGAATCGTATCCGAACCCCTGACGGCCAGGGAGCGAGTCTGATCCGCCCGCCTGAAAAATGCTGTTCTAAAGCGCTCTGAGTTACTGCTGATATTCGCTATAATAAAGAAAAAAATTAAGGAGTTAACATGAGCAGTGTCCTGGATATCAGTTGGTGGCAACTTGGGCTATTCAGTTGCCTGCTGGTGATCCCGCTAGCCGTCAACCATTATCATCAGTTGCAGATTGGGAAAGAAATAATTATCTCTATCGCCCGGATGGCGATACAGCTTTTACTGGTGGGTATCTATCTGGAATATCTGTTTTCGCTGAATAGCTTATGGGTCAACTTATTATGGCTGTTGATCATGATAAGTGTCGGTGCCAGCTCCATCGTCTCTAAAGCCAAACTACCGGTTAAAATCTTAATTGGACCGGTTATGACAGGATTAGTCGCCGGCTTATTTCCGCTGATTTTTGTGTTATGTCTGGCCATCATCCAGCCCAGCCCGTGGTTTAGTGCCCAATATATGATTCCGTTATCAGGGATGTTACTGGGTAACAGTCTGAGTGGTAATATTGTCGCATTACAGAACTTGTTCACGGCTTACAAAGAGCGGCGCAGCGAATACGAAGCCGCCCTGTCGCTGGGTGCATCACCATTTTATGCCTCACGCAGTTTTGTGCAGAATGCACTGCGCAAAGCCAGTGCTCCTTTGTTGGCATCCATGGCCGCAACGGGTCTGGTTACCCTGCCGGGCATGATGACAGGTCAAATTTTAGGCGGCGCGTCACCGCTCATTGCCATCAAGTATCAACTGCTGATCATGATCGCTATTTTCGTGATGATGAATATCTCGTTAACTTTATCGGTTCACCTATCCCTGCGCGCCGCTTTAAGTAAAGAAGGCAAGGTTAAAGTCCGTTTTACCGACGAAAATGTGCATTAAATGCTCAATTCGCACCAGGTTATTTCCAAACGACTCGAAGCCAAAAGTGTGCACGCATCGCACGAAGTTTGTGCACTTTTTGCACCACAAATCATCGATTTAAGGTTACTCACTCACTTTAAAACAACTTATCCACAGAAAATGTGGATAACCATGATAAACAGTCTCTCCCCGTTCAGGGTGATGGGGTTTCTCAATGCCCATAAAAAGATGTTTTTCAATTCCCATAAAAAGATCGCTTTCAGCGCCCATAAAAAAACGCCACTTCGTGGCGTTTTTTGTTGCAATCAAGTTGAGCTGGCGTCAACTGCATCAGTCTTTCAGGTAAACCATCCAGTACCAGATACCAACAAACACGCCACCACCAACGATGTTACCCAGCGTCACTGGTAACAAGTTGCTGTAGAAGAAGTTACTTAGCGTCAGGTCAGCGTAATGGGCAATATCCGCACCTGTCATCTGCCAGAACGTATCTGGAGCAAAGTTCTTGATCGCAATCGCCATCGGAACCTGGAACATATTTGCGATGCAGTGTTCAAAACCAGACGCAACAAACATCGCCACAGGTAATACCATCACCATGACTTTGTCGGTCAGAGAAACGGGCACTGAACGTCATCCAAACCGCCAGACAAACCAGAATGTTACACATCAGACCCAGGGAAAATGCCTGGAAGAAACTGTGGTGCAACTTGTGCTGGGAAATCGCTAATGCGTTT
This sequence comes from Vibrio sp. CDRSL-10 TSBA, assembly GCA_039696685.1. Lineage (NCBI taxonomy): Bacteria > Pseudomonadati > Pseudomonadota > Gammaproteobacteria > Vibrionales > Vibrionaceae > Vibrio > Vibrio sp. CDRSL-10 TSBA. Next base: position 1,995,590 of record CP155566.1, read on the forward strand.
AGGCCCAAATTACCGCCGTTGTCCATAAACTGCTTGGTGGCAAACATGATTCCGACCAGAAGAATCGAACCGAGCATGTTACCAAAGTAAACCACCACCCAGTTTTTAACTAATTGCAGCCAGGTGATTTTTCCGCTCGCTTTGGCAACCAGAGTCAGGACTGAACTGGTAAACAGTTCACCACCGGTAATCACAACCAGGATAAGACCCAGGCTGAATGCCAGGCCACCCAGCAGTTTAGTCACGCCATAAGGCATATCTTGCGCGCCTGTGGTTACTACGGTGTAAAACACGAAAGCGATACCAATGTGAATACCAGCAGAGATAGCAAGAAGGAAAGATTTAGAGGCAGGTTTAGTCGCTTTATTTACGCCAACATCAGCGGCGCGTTCTGCCATTTGAGGAGGCAGTAATGAGTCGAATTGATTAAGGTCCATAATACGGTTACATTTTGATACAACACAGAGAGGTGGCGGATAATCGCTCTATTTCCATATTTATTCAAGTGCAATTTATTAAGTAATAGATAAATTCTATGATACGAGACGTTATAACTGGGAATATAGTGTTAAACCATAACTAGTATTAGTTATTATCATGAATATATATTTATTATACTGATGTTAATCAATTAAAATGATAATTTACCGTATACTGCCCTGCCGGTTAGCTTTATAAATCCTATGACGATTCTTAGGCGCTTTTATTCCCTCCGGAACTAATAACTGCACAAAAAAGTAACAGAACTGTCCGACCTAACAAATCTGTCAGAGCAAGATTGCATCCACAGCAATGCCCGCCTATGGTGAAACTTATTCAACCTGCAAGAAGGACTTAAGATGAAGTTTTCTCAACAGCATATCGACGAACTGAACGTTCTGCTTCAGTTTGATATCGGCAGTGCGGCGACCGGGATTAAAGTTCACCAAGATGCGTCCGATTCACTGATCAGTGCCGTGCAGCGACTGCATGACAAAGGCTTATGTACTTTACCTGATGGTGGCTATCTGACTAACGAAGGCATTGAGATGGCCGAGCAGGCGGATCGCCTACTGCGCGTTCTGAGCGAATAATCCAGACATAGCAAAAGAGCGTCCTTCGACGCTCTTTTTTGTTGAGGGAGTCAAGCCAGGGCATCAGGTCGCTCTGTGCGCTGCCCCATTCGTTATTCCGTCCCACATCTTTTCAGCCGCATAAATCCGTTATACGGTCACAAACCAGCGCTGGTAAGGCTGGTACCTGTCATACAGCCAGTTAAATACGATGGTATAGACAAAGAAAAACAGTAAGAAACCCGCTTCAACCATCAGCGCCTCCAGCAGAGAAATGTTCAATACCCAGGCCAGAACAGGCACGGTGACAAACACCAGGCTACCTTCAAAGCCCAACGCATGCACGACTCTCAGGCGTAAAGTCCGCAGACTGCGATCATCTTGCATGATGCGATCAAACATCAGGTTATATAAGAAGTTCCATACCACGGTAAACAGGCTCAGTCCCAGGCCAACCAAGGCCAGATGTGTCGCTTGCTGGCCGGAAAACAGCGCGCCGACCGGCACCAGGCACATTAATGCCAGCAGTTCGAAACTGACGGCATGGAATACTCGCTCCCAAGCGGACATCACAGGTTTTTTCATCGTAGATCTTCATTTTAACGTTGAACACACGGCGATTATCATCTAATAGTTAGATACTAAATAATTAGATACCATCACTAATAACGATACATGTACAGCATTGAACAACTGGCCGCATTTATAGCGACCGCCGAACAAGGGTCGTTTTCTGCCGCCGCTCGTAAACTGGGTAAAGTACAGTCAGCCATCAGTCAACATATTATTAATCTGGAAATCGACTGCGATATGCGCTTATTTGAGCGCAGTGGCCGCTATCCGGTGTTAACGGCTGCCGGACATAAACTCTTGCCCTACGCCAAAGCGGCTCTACAGCAACATCAACGTTTTCAGTCTCTGGCAGAGAGTCTGCATGCACCACAAAACCAGCATCTGACGCTGGCGATGGATGAGGGTATTCTGCTGTCGGGTCTTACCCCGCTTATCACCCGGCTGGAACAGGAATTTCCCCGCCTTGAACTGGAATGTTTGAGTGCATCAAGTAAAGATATCATCGAGATGGTTGAAACCGGGCGCGCAAGCTGTGGGCTGATATTCAGTGAGCAAATCCTGCCACAAAGTCTGGATTTCGAATCGATCGGCTCAATTAAGTTTGATGTCTACGTCGCGGCGCAACATACCCTGGCACAATCGGTGGCACCACATGTCGATACCCTGCGTCTGCACCGCCAACTGGTAATAGGTTCCAGAAACCACTCATCCAGCAGCTTTCATCAACCGCACAGCCCGGATGTATGGTACGCTGATAATTATTATTTATTGTTGGATATGGCGCTGCACGGATGTGGCTGGTGTCTGTTACCTGCTCATCTTGCCAGTCCCCATGTTGATAACGGTGAACTGGTCCGTGTCCCGGTCGCTTTTGAGCAACTGGCCTGGTACACCAATGTGGACGTGATTCAACATCACCACACCTCGTCCGACACACTTCATCAACGCACTCGTCAACTTTTGCGACAACTGTTTAAAGGATCTGCCTCATGAAGCACATTGCTATTATCGGAGCCGGCTGGTTAGGTTTACCACTGGCGAAACATTTACAGACACTTGGCTACCAGGTCAGCGCAAGCCGTACCAGCCAGGCCGGTATCGAGCAACTAGCAACACAGCGTATTGAGGGCTTTGTCTGCGACCTGAACAATCCCCTTCATCTGGCTGACACATTAGCGTCATTAGGCTGCGATACGGTAGTCGGTAGTTTTCCGCCCGGTTTTCGCCGTGGTCAGGGCGACGAATATGCCCAACAATGGCAAGATTTAGTATCAGCGGCACAACGCGCGCAGTGTAAAAAAATCATCATGATCAGCTCGACGACTGTCTATCCGAACCGGGCTGAAGCCATGACTGAGCAACAAGCATCTTTGGCTCTGGCTCAATCTGATGCCGATTTCTCAGCCAATGCAAAAGTGATGTTGCAAGCGGAACAGAGCGTTTTAGACTCTGGGCTGGATTACGCCGTTGTGCGCTGCAGTGGCCTGATTGGCCCGGATCGCCACCCGTCCCGCTTTGCGGCCAGACTGAAACAGGTCAGTACGCTGGCACCGGCCAACATGCTGCATCTTGATGATGCCATTGGCGCAGCGACATTTGCCGTCGAGCATCTGCAGCATGATGTGGTCAATGCCACCACGCCGAACACGGTCAGCAAAGCGGAATTCTATCAGGCGGCACTGGATGCGGTTGCATCAACCGACCCGCTGCCGGCGGTGGTGGATGTCGCCGACAAACTCATTGTGGCTGATAAACTGGTTTCCGCCGGTTATCAGTTCCATTATTCGAATACACTGGAGGCTTTAAATGCCGATGGATAAACACCTTTATCAACATCTGGAAACACTGTGGCAATACATGCAACTGGGTCATGAGCTGACGCCAGCCGATGTCATTTTTGTCCCGGGCAGCAATGATACTCGTGTCGCGGAATATGCGGCGTCGCTGTATCACAAAGGGCTCGCCCCGCTGATTGTTTTTTCCGGTGGTCACGGGCGTTTTACCGATGGTATCTTTGAGCACAGTGAAGCGGTTACTTTTGCCACCGTCGCCAAAGATTGCGGCGTGCCCGAAGAAGCCCTGTTACTTGAGCCACGCTCGAGCAATAGCGGCGAAAATGTGCGCTTTACTTATGAAATATTGCAAGCGAGAGGGATTGAAGCCAAGCGTATTCTGCTGGTACAAAAACCGTATATGGAGCGCCGTGCCTATGCCACTTTCGTCAAACAGTGGCCGGGAGAAATAGAATCGCTGCAAGTGACGTCAACCGGCTGTGGTATTTTCGATTACCTGACCGAAGATCTGACCCTGGATTTCGTCATGGAAGCCGTGATTGGTGACTTTGAGCGTATTCAGCACTACCCGCAGAAAGGCTTTCAGATTGAGCAGGTGATCCCGGCCGATGTGGAGCAGGCCTATCTCGCCCTCAAACCTTTGGCAGCGTAATAGTCACGGCGTGACTATTAGCGATAATGGTTAATATTACCGGTAAGTAACCGATGAAAAAAGGATGGGCTAGCCCATCCTTTTTCGTTCGCAACGCACGTTTAATCAGCGACCTAACGCTTCTTTATAGTGCTGACGACACACTGATACATATTTATCGTTGCCGCCGATCGCAACCTGATCACCCTCTGAGATGGCGTTGCCATGTTCATCAGTACGAATCACCATGTTGGCCTTACGGCCACAATGACAGATGGTTTTCAGCTCTATCAGTTTATCCGCCCAGGACAACAGATATTTGCTGCCCTCGAACAACTCTCCCAGGAAATCGGTACGCAGACCGTAGCACAATACCGGGATATCCAGTTTATCTACCACTTCGGTCAGCTGATACACCTGCTCTTTTGTCAGAAACTGACACTCATCAACCAGTACACAGTGACGCTTTTCATTCTGGTGTAGCTGCTTGATGGCATCGAACAGATTGGTTTCTGCGGTAAACAGGTGCGCATCGGCTTCGAGACCAATGCGTGAACTGACTTTACCGACCCCAAAACGGTCATCGATGGCCGCGGTGAAAATCACCGGTGTCATGCCACGTTCCTGATAGTTAAACGAAGATTGAAGCAGTGTGGTTGACTTACCCGCGTTCATTGCCGAGTAATAAAAATACATCTGAGCCAAGAGAGCTGATTCCTGTGCAAAAATTGGCTGTGTAAAGCCAGAAACAGGTGCCCTGCACACGCCCGCCCCTTAACTCGGGGACGGGACAAGCAAAGCACTACACAAACGTGCCCTGGTAAACATACCAAGGCACCGGACAAAAAAAAGGGCGGCTGAGCCACCCTGATTTATTTAACGCTTATTCCGCTTTTTCTTTCGCTGCCGTGACGGCGATCGCCAGCTCTTCAAGAGCCGCCGGGTTCGCTGCACTTGGTGCGTCAGTCAGCAGACACGCCGCTGCGGTAGTTTTCGGGAATGCAATCACGTCACGGATGTTCTCCGTACCACACAGCAGCATCACCAGACGGTCCAGACCAAATGCCAGACCTGCATGTGGTGGCGTACCGAATTTCAGTGCGTCCAGCAGGAAGCCGAATTTCAGTTGTTGCTCTGCCGCATCGATACCCAGCAGGTCGAATACTGCAGCCTGCATCTTCGCATCGTGAATACGTACTGAACCACCGCCGACTTCGTAGCCGTTTAGTACCATATCGTACGCGTTAGACAGTGCATTTTCCGGATTCGCTTTCAGCTCTTCCGCAGTCATGTTAAGCGGAGAAGTGAATGGGTGGTGCATCGCAGAAACATGACCTTCATCGTCAGCTTCGAACATCGGGAAGTCTACAACCCACAGCGGAGCCCACGCTGACTCGTTAGTCAGACCCAGATCTTTACCGACTTTCAGACGCAGTGCGCCGATCGCTTCAGAAACGACGTTGGCTTTATCCGCACCAAACAGGATGATGTCACCAGTTTGCGCACCAGTGCGCTCGATGATAGAGCTGATGATTTCTTCGTTCAGGAATTTAGCAACCGGAGACTGGATACCTTCCATACCTGCAGCCAGATCGTTCACTTTCAGCCATGCCAGACCTTTCGCGCCGTAGATGCCAACGAATGAAGTGTACTCGTCGATCTGCTTGCGGCTCAGTGCAGCACCACCTGGTACACGCAGCGCAGCAACGCGGCCTTTCGCGTCGTTAGCCGGACCAGAGAACACTTTGAACTCAACATCTTTCAGCAGGTCAGCAACGTCCACCATTTCCATCGGGTTACGCAGATCTGGTTTGTCGCTGCCGAAACGGCGCATCGCTTCGCTGTAAGGCATCACCGGGAACTCGCCCAGGTCAACGTTCAGCAGCTCAAGCCACATGTCACGAACCATTTTTTCAGTCACTGCACGAACTTCATCTGACGTCATGAATGACGTTTCGATATCGATCTGGGTGAATTCTGGCTGACGGTCAGCACGCAGGTCTTCGTCACGGAAACATTTTACGATTTGGTAGTAACGGTCAAAGCCTGACATCATCAGCAGCTGTTTGAACAGCTGTGGTGATTGTGGCAGCGCGTAGAAACTACCTTTGTGAACACGGCTCGGTACCAGGTAGTCGCGAGCGCCTTCCGGGGTTGCTTTGGTCAGAACCGGAGTTTCGATATCCAGGAAACCGTTGCTGTCGAGGAAACGACGTACAAAGCTTGACGCTTTAGCACGCAGTTTAATGCGGTCACTCATTTCAGGGCGACGCAGATCCAGATAGCGATATTTCAGACGTTGCTCTTCTGAGTTCTTCTGGTTGAAGTCCAGTGGCAGGACATCGGAACGGTTAATGATCGACAGACCAGTCGCCAGAACTTCCACTTCACCTGTCGCCATGTCTTTGTTCGCCTGGCTTTCAGGACGTGCACGCACTTCACCGGTCAGTTTGATACAGAATTCATTACGAAGCTGGTTTGCCACTTCAAAAACGTCTGCCATATCGGGATCAACAACCACCTGAACGACGCCTTCACGATCTCGCATATCAATGAAGATCAGTCCGCCTAAATCGCGGCGACGGTTTACCCAGCCGCACAGTTTCTACAGTTTGTCCTGCAAGGGACTTGTTCAGGTGACCACAATAATGGCTACGCATAGTGAAATTCCCAATCTCTAATTAGTCATCAAATTCTAAGCCGCGTCGGAAACAGTCTCCGGCGCGGCGCAAAGTTCCATTTATACGCTGAAAGGCAGCTAAAATCGACCTTACAGAATACAATTTGTTGTGATTTATCCAGTGTCGCGCTTTTTTAGTACAATAATGCGTCAAATCCACATATCGCCGTGGCGCAACACGAAAAATTGGCGCCGATTATAACCCTAACCGGCGGCGAATTGCGAGGTTAGCGACCGTCAGATTGGTTCGCACTTGGGCAAAGCGTCAATCTGTCGTATCCTGCCCGACACTGAATCACTCGCTGAACGCGCCGGTGGCATTTGCCCGCAAGTCACCGCTATCGTTAAAACAGCGATACATCCCGGAAACAAGTCACCGCACACGAGAAAAAATCATGACGGAACTTCCCCTAAGACTGGGCCTGACAATGTGGTCCCACCCTGCCTGGCAAAGCAGCTTTTACGGCCGGGGCACTCAGGCATCGGAACGACTGGATAAGTACAGCCGGGTATTTCATACCGTGGAAGGTAACACCACCTTCTATGCGTCCCCTTCTCCGGTGACGGTCAGTAACTGGAAAGCGGCCACGCATGATGATTTTCGCTTCACCTTTAAATTGCCTAAACAGATAACCCACCAGCAAATGTTGCAGGGCTGCCAGGACGAGTTAAAACACTTTATGACGCTGATGGAGCCGCTGCATGAACGCGTTGGCATGTGGACAATTCAGTTACCGGCCGCCTTCGGTCCGGCTCAGCTGGAGCAGTTGAAAAAGTTCTGCGGCTATTTTCCCAAACAATTTCCGCTCGGAGTTGAAGTGCGCCATCCCGGTTTTTTCGCTAAGGGAGAAGAAGAGCGCCAGCTCAATCAATGGCTGCTGGAACAAGGCATTGACCGCATCATTATGGACAGTCGCCCGGTGTTTGCAGCGGAACCGATCAATGAAGTCATCATTGATGCGCAGATGAAAAAGCCTAAAGTGCCGGTCCATGCCATTGCGACGGCCACCCACCCGATGATGCGCTTTATCGGCCATCCGGATCTTGATGCCAATCTCGCTTTTTTCCAGCCCTGGCTAAAAAAACTCCCGCAGTGGGTCGCCCAGGGTAAACAGCCGTATGTGATGATACATACGCCGGATAATAATCTGGCGCCGGAACTCGCGCTGTCGCTGTATCAGCAACTGCAGCAACAGCTGTCTTTGCCGGATCTCGCCACCTTTCCGGCCAGCCAGGGCGACAGTCAGATTTCAATGTTCTGATTGGCGGACTACTCTCATTTCGATAGTTTTTAATCGTTTGCGTCGTGTCTGCGTTGATTTTTTCAGCACTTTCTAAACAGATGAGACGGAATACGCTTTAGCAGCCCGGGTACTAATGACATAAGACTAAATTTTTCATAAAATACGCGCCTTTTATTGAGCCTGATGCTGTTGGTCAGGCTGACGCTAGCCGCCTTGAGGTCACCATGAGCAACAAAGACACTATATTCTCATCACCAATCGATAAGATTGGCGACTTTACCTTTGATGAACGTGTGGTTGAAGTCTTTCCGGACATGATTCAGCGCTCGGTTCCCGGCTATGCCAATATTATTTCTGCAATTGGTATGCTGGCGGAGCGTTTTGCTAAACCCCACAGCAACCTGTATGACCTGGGCTGCTCACTGGGCGCGGCTACCCTGTCGATGCGTCGTGGTATTAAACAAGAAGGCTGCAAAATCATCGGTGTCGATAACTCCGCGGCGATGGTTGAACGTTGCAAATTACACGTGAATGCTTATCGGTCAGATACGCCGGTTGAAATTATCGAAGCCGATATCCGTGATGTAACGATCGAAAATGCGTCGGTTGTGGTGCTTAATTTCACCCTGCAGTTTCTTTCTCCGCAAGATCGTTTTACGTTGCTGGAAAAAATATACGCCGGTCTGCGTCCTGGCGGTATTTTAATTCTGTCGGAGAAATATGTATTTGAAAATCAGGTGGCGAACGAATTATTAATTGATTTACACCATGATTTTAAACGTGCCAACGGATACAGCGAACTGGAAATCAGCCAGAAGCGCAGCGCAATTGAAAATGTCATGCGCCCTGACTCAGTAGAAATACACCGAGAGCGCTTTGCAAAGATCGGCTTCTCCAGTTATGAAGTCTGGTTCCAGTGTTTTAACTTCGGCTCGATGTTTGCGATTAAGTAACGTTTGCGATTAAGTAAGTTCGTACTCAGGCACGTTTTCAAACAGCTCATTTCCAAAGCAGCTTAGTTTGAGAGCATCTCTGTTGGTAAACAGAACAACTCGCGCCGAACCGATTGGCGCACAAATCAGTTTTAGGCAACGCGTTTCCCTGCCCTGACGGAATCAGTGATTGCATTAATTATTTAGGTCAGGGCAAAGATGTCGGAATTAGGAATCCCCTGCCATGTTTGACTTTGGTAATGTTTACTCGCTACTGGCTCAGGACACGCGTCTGCAACCCTGGCTCAAAATCCTGCCTCAGCAACTCGCTGACTGGCAAGACAAAAGTCACGGTGATATGGACCGCTGGTTACGTGCTTTAAAGAAGATCCCGGACTTCAAACCAGACAACATTGACCTGAAAGAGTCGGTAAGTGTAACCAACCAGGAGCCCCTGGCCCTGGGTGAACAGAAAAAGCTGGAAAGCTTATTAAAAATGTTTCACCCGTGGCGTAAAGGCCCATACCACCTGCACGGTATTCATATCGACACTGAATGGCGCTCAGACTGGAAATGGGATCGCCTGCTGCCACACATTACGCCTTTAAAAGGCCGCAGCGTGCTTGATGTGGGCTGTGGTAACGGCTATCACATGTGGCGTATGCTTGGTGAAGGAGCCCATCAGGTTATTGGTATCGACCCGTCAGAACTGTTTCTGGTGCAATTTGAGGCTGTGCGCAAGTTAATGGGAGGTGACCAGCGTACTCACCTGCTACCGCTGGGTATTGAACAACTGCCGGAGCTGGAAGCCTTTGATACGGTATTTAGTATGGGTGTTCTTTATCACCGCCGCTCACCGCTTGATCACCTGCTGCAACTGAAAAATCAGTTGGTTGCCGGTGGCGAACTGATCCTGGAAACTTTAGTGATTGAAGGTGATGAGAACGCGGTGCTGGTGCCATTTGACCGTTATGCGCAGATGCGTAACGTCTACTTCTTCCCTTCTGCGTTAGCACTTAAAGTGTGGCTGGAGAAGGTCGGCTTTGAAGACGTACGGATTGTCGATGAGAATATCACTTCACTGGGCGAACAACGCAGCACGGAATGGATGACGCACAATTCCCTGCCGGATTATATCGATCCGAATGACCCGTCAAAAACCGTGGAAGGATATCCGGCACCACGTCGCGCTATTCTGGTCGCAAAAAAACCCGCCTGATTCAGGCGACACTGCTGTCACTTAATGCTATTAATATTCCCTGAATCTGTTGAAGAAACAGGGATATTTGACACAGTTTTAACTCGCTATTCCTCAGATAGGAATAATCTAGCCAAGGATGCTTTGCTCATCCTTTGCTATAACTACATCAACTGATAATTGAAGAATAAGGTCGCAAATGTTTAAGCGAATTGCACCCGTCGTCGCACTGACAATGCTTTCTGGTTGTACACTATTGAAAGGCGATGAGTATCATCATGCTACGCTGGACGCGATTCAACAGTCCGAATCCACGTTATCTAATAAGATGACCAATCTGGAAACTGCATATCAGTAACCAGATGGATTACATCGATAGCCTTGAAAATCACGTCTCCACATTAACGACTCAAGTCAACGAGTTGCAAACCACTATTGAAGAACACAAAAAGCAAGCAGCCCGGGCGCCTGCACCTTCACCACAACCGACTGTCGTTCAGACCAAGCCTCGTCATGAAGTTGTGTTGGGTGAAATTGAAACCGTGACACTGGATGTTGTTAACAAATCATTTAATGCCCGCATTGATACCGGCGCCGCAACTTCATCACTCAACGCGGTTGATATTGAAGAGTTCGAACGCAATGGTAAAAATTGGGTACGCTTTCATTTAAGTGATGAGCAAGGTGCGAAAGATGACACCAACTGGATTGAAGCGCCAATCTTACGTTATGTGCGTATTCGCCAGTCAACAAGTGAGGATACCGAGCGTCGCGCAGTGGTTGAACTTTGGGTCAAACTCGGCGCTATTCATGAAAAAACTCAATTTACTCTGGCTGACCGTTCACAGATGAGCCATCCGATTCTTCTTGGCCGCGAATTTATTCGTGATATCGCCGTAGTGGATGTCAGTCGCAAACACATTCAGACAGGATCAAAATAAGAAATAAGGTCACTTATGACGTCAAGAATTCCGTTTTATCTATCGATTATTCTGTTGGTCGCAATCGGCATTACCTTAAGCGTGATTCGCCATCAGAGCTACGGTGTCCCTTGGACGCCAGGTGAGACTCGTCAGGTCTGGGATATTGAAGCCAGAATCGAGTTTGTCGCCCAGGGCAAAGAAGCCAAAGTTTCTCTGGCCGCACCACACACCCAGGACGGTTTTACCCTGGTGGGTGAAAACGCCTCTTCTCCAGGTTATGGCATATCCTACGTCACGACCGAAAGCGGTCGCCGTGCCGAATGGTCCATTCGCCATGCCACTGGTCCGCAAACTATTTACTACAAAACTCAATTCCTGGTTGATCCTCAATCACAAGCTAAACCTGTTCCGCCGACCGGCAAACCGGTTAAACCCACCTTTAATGGTCCGGAAGAGGCATCTGCAATTGCTCTGATCGAACGTGCGACTCAACGCTCCGCCGATCACATCACCTTTGCACGTGAACTGATCAAAACCCTCAATGACGCAGAAAGTCAGAATGCCTCCCTGCTGCTGAATAATATGAGCAAGGTAGACGCGGCAGAAAAACTGCTGTCGTATGCTCAGGTTCCGAATAAAGTGGTTGGCGTGATTGAGCTGGAAGACGGCCGTCGCCGTCAGACCATCCAGCACATGAATGAAGTATGGAATGGCAAAAAATGGGTGTTGTTTAATCCGGAAACCGGAACTCAGCCAAGCCATCCGAATCTGCTGGTGTGGGATGAATCCAACATTTCACTGCTGGACGTCATCGGCGGTCAGAACAGCCAGGTGCATTTCAGTATGATTGCCCAGGATATGACTCCGCAACAAGCTACCAGCAACAAAGTTCAGTCTGACGGCCTGCTCAACCTGTCGATTCACAGCCTGCCGCTGGAAGAACAGGCAATGTTCAAAACCATCATGCTAATCCCAATCGGCGCCCTGATTGTAGTCTTCCTGCGGGTGATTATCGGTCTGAAAACATCGGGGACCTTTATGCCTGTATTGATCGCGGTAGCGTTTGTGCAGACTCAGCTCACCACAGGTATTATCGGCTTCCTGCTGATCGTCGGCACGGGCCTTATCATACGAAGTTACCTGTCGAAGCTGAACCTGCTGCTCGTGGCGCGGATATCCGCGGTGATCATATCGGTTATTCTGATCATTTCGGTCTTTACCGTGGTGGCGTTTAAAGTCGGCCTGACCGAAGGTCTGAGCATTACGTTCTTCCCGATGATCATTTTGTCGTGGACCATCGAGCGTATGTCGATTCTTTGGGAAGAAGAAGGTGCGAAGGAAGTCATTCTGCAAGGTGGCGGCTCGCTGTTTACTGCGGTCTTGATCTACCTGGCCATGACGAACTCCTACGTGCAGCACCTGACCTTTAACTTCATCGGTCTGCAGTTGATTGTACTGGCTGCGATTCTGCTGTTTGGTACCTATACCGGTTACCGCATCACAGAACTGCGTCGCTTCAAACCACTGGCTGACGGAGATTAATATGCGGTTTTCTCTCTCTGACTACACCTCCCCTTTCAAGCTAAGTCGCAAGGGGATCATGGGTATGAACAAGCGTAACCACAGTTACATCGGTCGCTACAACGACCGTTCAAAGTACCCATTGGTGGATGATAAGCTCAAGACTAAACTGATCGCGCAGCAGGCTGGCTGTACCGTGCCGAAGCTGATTGGTGTCATTGCTAACCAGGCAGATGTGAAATACATTCACGACATGGTTAAAAAATGGCCAGGCTTTGTCATCAAGCCAGCACAAGGCAGCGGGGGGAAAGGGATTTTAGTCGTCACTTCTCACAAAGACGGGGTGTACACTAAACCTTCTGGCGCAACCATCGGTAAAGAAGATGTCGAACGTCATATCAGTAACGCGCTTGCAGGCCTGTTTTCTCTGGGCGGTAAAAATGACGTTGCTGTGGTTGAGAACCTGATTAAGTTCGATGACTGTTTTGACGGCTTCAGTTACGAAGGTGTGCCGGACGTGCGTATCATTGTCTTCAAAGGCTACCCGGTGATGGCAATGATGCGTCTTTCTACCTCAGCGTCAGACGGTAAAGCGAACCTGCACCAGGGGGCTGTCGGGGTCGGTATCGATATCGCGACCGGTAAAGCGGTGCGTGCCGTTCAGTTTAACCGTCCTGTCACCCACCATCCGGATACAGGTAAAGACCTGTTTACCCTTGAAGTGCCTCATTGGGAGCGACTTCTGACGCTTGCAGCCAGTGCCTGGGAGATGACCGGTCTGGGATACGTGGGGACGGATATGGTGCTGGATAAAGAAGAAGGCCCTATGGTACTAGAACTGAACGCTCGTCCGGGGCTTGCGATCCAAATTGCCAATGGTGCTGGCTTGTTACCACGCCTGCACCACATTGAAAATCTGGGCAGCGTGCTGATTCCACCTACCCCGGCCGAACGTGTCGCCTACTCCATGAAGAAGTTTGGTGTTAAAGGTGAAGCAGTCAGCTTTTAAAGGCGTTTTCTGACCCAAAACAGACATCGTCCTGATCTGAAAACGGAAGTCACCGCGACTTCCGTTTTTTTATCCGCTTATTTTGTTGCGAAGTTCCGGCTCACTCTTTCATCACTAAAATTTCATCACTAAGATGATGTTTAAGCGCTGAGCTCACTGTTACCCGCTAAGCTTGTATCGAATGGCTGACACTGCATTTAAAACGTGTAGAAGTCTAAAGCGCGGAAAAGTCGATCTCAGGCAACGATTCAAAACCAGGTTTAGCAAAGTAATAGCCCTGCATCAGCTCCACCCCGGCCGCTTTTAACCAGCGGTACTCTTCCTCACTTTCAATCCCTTCCGCTAATGCTCTGACCCCAAGCTCACGTAACATATTCAACGTGTGTGTAACGATAGTCTGACGCCCTGTATCAGTATCAATATTACGAATCAGCGCCATATCCAACTTGACGATATCCGTCTGAAAATCAGCCAGAAGATTGAGACCTGAATAACCGGCACCAAAATCATCAATCGCAGTTTTGAATCCCATCGCCTGGTAGTACTCAACAATGGCACGAATATGATTACTATCCTGTACTTTCTCACCTTCGGTGAACTCAAACAGGATATTTTGAATGGGAAACTGGTGGGTTTTGGCGGTATCTAGCGTGGTTCTAATGCAGCGCTGAGGATTGTAAATGGCATTAGGCAGGAAATTGATACTAAGCATGCAATCTATTTTCAGCTTAGCCGCTAAGGCAATCGCCTTGACACGACACAACTGATCAAACAGGTAGCGGTTGTCGTCATTAACCTGAGAAATAATCGAATACGCTGACTGATTCTCAAGCCCTCTGACCAAGGCTTCGTAGCCAAACACTGTTTTTGATGTGCAATCGATAATAGGTTGGAACGCCATCGTGAAATCAAATTCGAGCTTACTGTGCCCGGAACATTGTCTGCACAATGATTTGTCTCCGTGATTGAGACTGTCTTTCATAAAATAGCCTACGAGTATACCAGGCAGTCAGATTAGTCATATTTATACAGGAACGCAACCATCGCCGAATCATGCAGGACGAATAAAATCATTCGTCCTGACACAGAATGAATCATCGACTCTGGTCACAGATCAATAAAAAATATCATTTCAATTTTTTGTTAATTTTCTACTTAATGAATTGGCTTGTGCAGTATTTCCCCACAGAACTATCCGGATCAATATCTAGATTAATTACTCTATTTATTTTTATTAAGGTTATACTGGATCATTAACGACAGCAAAACTAAGAGCAGACTACAACTAAAATGATTAAATTGATATTTAAATTATCTGTTTTTATTACACTTTGTTAAGGAATAACTATAAAACTGTTGCCAATATAAAAACGGCCACCCCCTCCATAAAAACACCTATCTCAAAATTAGCCATATTATTGATATCAATAATTATTATCACGAAAATAATATTGATATTTTTATCATGATCTAAATCAAAACAATGTACGATATAATTT
This sequence comes from Vibrio sp. CDRSL-10 TSBA, assembly GCA_039696685.1. Taxonomy (NCBI): domain Bacteria; kingdom Pseudomonadati; phylum Pseudomonadota; class Gammaproteobacteria; order Vibrionales; family Vibrionaceae; genus Vibrio; species Vibrio sp. CDRSL-10 TSBA. The sequence goes on from CP155566.1 coordinate 2,010,645, forward strand.
ACTACTGATATTTAACTAATAAAAACTAGGCTATTCTGCATAAAGGCTTTTATTATCGATACAAGGAAGTTGGCATGTTTAATAACCTAAAATTAGGCAAGAAGATGGCGCTGAGCTTTGGTGCCTTGTTAACACTGCTTTCTGTCGTTCTGGCAATCAGCATTCTGGCATTAACTAAAACCGACCAGGGTTTGATGAGTTACGGTGATCTCGCCGATGACAGTAACCTGGCGGGAGAGCTACAGGCCAATATGCTGATGGTTCGTATGAATGTAAAAAACTACCTGATTGCTCAGGACGAGAAGAGTCTGCAGGACTATAAAAATTATCTGTCCAAAATGAACGATCTGTTACAGCAAGCTAAGGACGATATTCAGGAACCTTCTCGTGTACAGTTGATCCAGTCCATCTCCTCCTCGGTCATCACATACCAGAACGCATTTGATAACGTCACCCGCCTGATAGAACAACGCAATACTGCCCATGATCAGCGCCTGATCCCCAGCGGGGAAAAAATGCGCCGCCAAATAGACAACCTCATCCAGTCCGTGTACGACAATGGCAACACTGAAGCCGTGTATGACGCCAGTCAGGTACAAAAAGTCATGCTCACCGGTCGCCTCTACGTCGCCAAGTTCTTGCAAACCAATTCAAAGCAGGATTTTGATCAGGCCCTTACCAATATGGATGAGGCGATGAAGCAGGTATTGCCCAACCTTGAAAAGAATCTCTTCACGACACAACACCTCGCTATGCTGACTGAATTCAAACAGGCTCACAGTGATTATGTGGCTGCGATGCGCGATATTAACCGTATGATAACTCAGCGTAACGAACTGATAAACCAAGTTCTGGATATCGAGGGGCCGAATGTCGCCAGTCAAGTTGAGCAGGTGAAACTGTCGATTATCGGTGATCAAAACGCTCTTGGTGCAGAAGTAGAACGCAACACCGACAGCAGTATTCAGTTAACACTGATACTGTCCGTTGCAGCGGTTGTACTGGGAGTCGTAGCGGCTTACCTGCTCACTGTCAACATAACCAAACCGATTCAGGCCGCGGTCGGGGCCGCCAATCAACTTGCCCAAGGTGACCTCACTATACAGGTCGCAACAAATCGTACCGACGAGACCGGCACACTGCTTAACGCGATTCAAAACACTGCCAATCATCTGACCGAGATGATTTTAACCATTCACAGTGCCAGTGCGGAACTGGCTTCCGCGTCAGAGGAAACTGGCGGTGGTCACCGACCAAACCACACAAGGTATCATTCAGCAGGAAACGGAAACCGATATGGTCGCGACGGCGATGAATGAAATGGCAACGACAGTGCACGACGTTGCCTCCAACGCGGCTAAAGCGGCCGATGCTGCCAATGACGCCGATAAACAGGCAGAACAAGGCGCCAAAGTCGTCGCACAGACGGTCAGCTCCATCGGCTCCTTATCGGAGAGTGTGAACCTTTCTTCCGAAAAGTTACATATCGTGCAGCAGGATGTAGTTAATATCAGTTCAATTCTGGATGTCATTCGTGCTATCGCCGATCAAACTAACCTGCTGGCCCTCAACGCCGCGATTGAAGCGGCCCGCGCCGGTGAGCAAGGGCGCGGGTTTGCTGTCGTTGCCGACGAAGTACGTTCACTGGCCGCGCGCACCCAGGGGTCAACCTCTGAAATTCAGTCCATCATTGAGCAGTTACAGTCCGGTACTAAAAGCTCGGTTGAAGTGATGAATCAGGTCAAATCACTGGCGGATGATTGTGTCGATCAGGCAAGCAGAACCGGCGGAGTATTGCAATTGATCACCGATGCGGTTGGTGTGATTAATGACATGAACATGCAAATCGCGAGCGCTTCCGAGCAGCAAAGTACGGTGGCGGAAACCATCAATGAAAACGTGGTCAATGTGAAGCGTATTGCGCAGGAAAACGCCGTCGCTTCAAACCAGACCCGCAGCTCAAGTACCGAAATCGCCCGTTTGGCGGATCAGCTTAACGAACTTGTTACTCAGTTTAAACTCAGCGCGTAACTGAATCAGGCTCAAGACTCTAGCCTGCCGTAAACGACTACCGAATTTTTCGGCGGGCTTTGCTTTTTCTGTTAGAACCTAACTTCTCTGTTAGAACCTAACTTCTCTGTAGAGTTCGTCTATCGGTAAAACCTCGCCTCTCTCTTTAAACACCGCTTCTCGATTTAAACCTGATCTTATGGCCTCATTGTGAGCTAGGCTGACCACTCCCGGTTTCTGCAATACCACTCGATAGCCATCAACATCTTCGAATGTTTTACCAACCACATCCCAATAGGGATTATATGAAGTGACCAGGATAAAACCTGCCTCCAGCATCTGTTCACAGCACTGCTGCCACTCTGACTGTTCGGACAGATAAAATACCAGCAAATTATCCTGCGTCGGCGCTTTGCCCACCTGAGTACCCCGATGATGGGTGAACTCCAGATGATAGTTATGCTGCGGGTGGCCGATAATACTACCGTCAAAACCATTATGGTCGCTAAAACTGCCCAACCGCTCAAAACCAAGTCCCCGGATATACATATCGGTAATGACTTCCAGATTATCGGTCGGACGTGCAATCCTTAGCTTGGTATTTTTAGGAATCATAGCTTTCCTGATTGACTGTTACTTTGCTGATCGATTGTTGCTTTGCTTATCGATTGCTATTGGCTGCCGCCAGTTAAAAAACCATCACGTGATCGACCAAAAATCGGCCATCTTGCTGCACCAGAACCATCTCCGCTACATAGTCACCACTCACTTTGCTGAACTGCTGCTGCCATATCAGCGCGATTGAGTCTGGCCGACGCAGTAGCAGCATCGGTTTTCTGCTGGTGAAGAAGCCCTTATCTCTTTGATAAGTTTCACAGACGTGCTGCAAATAATCCGGCGTTACCAAGCTTCGCAAACGCGGAGTAAAATCACGGGTATGCTGGGCATGGTTGATCGCCGTCGACCCTTCCATCAGGTTATCCATCAGTTGATTGGCAATCTGCCAGATTTCTGCATCCTGCAACGTTGCAAAATTCATCGTAAGACCTTTAATTTTCATGGGGTAAGCGATAACTCATACTAACAGAATCCGGATCCTCAGCCGTAATCTGATAACCCAAACGCTGTAGTTCACCTTATCACACGCCTTAGCATAAGCGCATAATTGATTATAAAAATAGATACACCATTAAACAGATTGCAAAGGCTAAATACAGTGAACACTTAGCAAAAACGGGAGCAGTATGCTCCCGTTGTTTGTCGTGCAACTTTGCTAATCCGCCAGCGTTAAACGCTTGTCACACCATCAGAAGTTATGTTGCAGGCTGACGGTGACGTTGGCAGGATCACCGTAGCTGTAACAGGTGGTGCAGATCCCGGCATAGTATTTTTTATCAAACACATTGTTGATATTGACCTGAACCTGAGTCTGGCGGGTAATGTCGTAGCGCCCCATCAGGTCAACCAAAGCATAGTCACTCTGCTCGGTGCGATAGCCGCTGCTGTCTTCAGCAAAAATCCGGCTTTGCCATTTCACGCCACCACCCAAGGTCAGCTCTGGTAGCGCTGAGGTAAAGTTATAGGTCGTAAACAGCTTGAACTGCTTACGCGGGCGAGTTGTGCTGACAGGCTGATCATCTTTGTCCTTAGCGGTATATTGCGAGTAGCCCGCGCTCAGATTCCAGCCTTCTGTCACCTGACCGTTCGCCTCAAGCTCAAAGCCGTTACTGGTCACCCCATCAACTTCACGGTAAATCGTTTCACCTTTGCTGTTCAGCGTGCCGGTTGATTCAGCTAAGTTATCCTGCTCAATACGAAATACAGAGATGGCAGTATGAATCTGGTCATCGGCAAAACTGCTTTTCAGCCCTACTTCGTAGTTTGTGCCGGTCAGCGGATCAATAAAGTCGCCGCTGGCGTCTTTGTTAAATTGTGGCTGGAAGATTTCGGCATAACTTACGTAGGCACGATGTTGCGCCGTGATATCGTACAGTAATCCGGTGTATGGCGTAATCACACCATTATCACCGTAGTCAACGTCACTGGTTGCCGAGGCGGTCGAATACAGACCATCACGATTCCAGTTAGACACGCGGCTGCCGACAATCCATTTCAGGTTATCAGTGACATCGAAGCGGGTTGCGGCGTAGAAGCCCAGTTTCTTCAGTGGTGTAATCCGAGTCCAGTGAGCGCTCCGGCCAGCCTGATACTGATACGTTGCCTTGATAATCCAGTAAGCTCTGGTTGAACGTTTGTCCGCTCTCAGCCGGATATCCGTAATAAATCTTGCGGGTCTGATGGCTGAACAGTACGCCAGCAACAAAATCGTGCTGACGACCGAATAAGCCAAAGTCACCATTCAGTTGTGTACCGATACTGTCGATGGTGGCTTTTGAATCCCCGTTGATAATCCACTGACCCAGTGAAGCACCACCATCGGCCTTATCTATCTGACCACCGATATAGAACAGTTTGTCATCATTGGTATATTCATTGTGGCTGTAATCGGTCTTTAGACGCCAGCCGTTAGCAAAATAATGCTCGAGATTAACGAAATAGTATTTAGCATCGGTGTCGTAATAGCTCCAGTTGGTCGCTGTCGACATGGAGCGTGACCAGTTAATCTTTTCACCGTCAGTGTAATGTGACGGCAACGAGCCCCAGGTTGCACCGTCAGCATTATTATTTTGCAGACCGGCCCCGACTCTCAGCAGCGTGTTGTCAGTGATATCAGCATCGACCACACCATACAGTACCGAGGTCTCTTTGGTGTAACGATCCATAAACGAACCGTGTTTATCGTATTTCGCCACGATTCGACCGCGCACAGAGCCGCTGTCGTTGAGCGCTCCCGATAAGTCAGTCGTGACTTCACGTCTGTCCCAGCTCCCCGCCTTAACATTGACATAACCACGGAATTCTTTGCTGTCGGCGTGTTTACGTACGAAGTTGATCGCAGCTGCCGGGTTCCCCGAACCTGTCATCAGTCCGGTTGCTCCGCGCACGATCTCCACCCGGTCATAAATCGACAAATCGATCAGGGTCTCCCCGAGCGCGCCGCCAAGATCGCCCAAAGATTGCGGTACACTATCGACCTGATAGCTGCCGACCACAAAGCCGCGCGAGACAAAAGTATTACGCTCAGTATCAGCAGGATCAACCGATAAACCCACCGCGGTATTAACCACGTCTTTAACGTTAGATAGCCCCTGGTCTTTGATACGTTGTTCGGTAATAACACTCACCGACTGCGGTGTTTCCATATCGGACAAATCCATTCCCGTCGCACTGGAGACTTGTTCAGTCGCGGTATAACGCCCGGTGACCACCAGGGTATCCATCGCTGACTCAGTTTGCTGAGAAGACTGGGAAGGTTGAGATAGTTGAGATAATTGAGATGCGCTCTCTTCCTGGGCCAAGAGAGAAGGAGAGTAGATTGCCGCCGCTGCAAATTGCATGGCTACCACTGATGCAATCGTTGTTTTTTTCATAGTGTTACGCTGTTGTATTCATCAAATGCAAATGATAGTAGGTATCATTTGCATTTATTTCAACACCATGAACGAAGATTAATTGACAAGTTCAATTTTTGCTTCGTTAATGTGACAAATGTCTCACATCATCGGTCACTTTGCTGCTTTTTTTCTACCTGCTGATCTTTGATGATCGCCAAAAGTGATGGCAGGAAACTACGATCCTGATACGACTCGCTTTTCCATACCTTTGACAACATCAGTGCTTTAGGGCAATGGAAAAACAGCGCTTCTACCGCCACTTTAACCACCAACTTAGGCGTGCTCTTCCCGTCCAGACATTGCTGACGCAACTCTTCATCAATGTGCAGTGACGCCGTTCCTTTGATGCGGACAATCTCTTCCACCCCCGGAACCATGCACAGCAGTCCGACTTTTGGATTGGCAAGCAAGTTACTCAGAGTATCCAGGCGGTTGTTGCCCGGGCTGTCCGGAAACGCAATGGTGTGATCATCCAGCACCTTGATAAAACCCGCAGCACCACCACGCGGCGATAGATCGAGAAATCCCTCTTTACCCTCGGTAGCCAGAAACATCAGCGTACTATGCTGCAGAAAAGTGCGGCTGTGCTGGTCAATATGGTGAACATCTTTTTCCACAACCAGTGGGGCCGGCATTGGATAGAGCTCGCGAAGTTGCTCCAGTGTCGTAATCTGAGTCATTGTTATTATTTATCCCTACACGTCAAAGAATGATGCATTTGAAAATGCGACTTACTTTTAATTGTTAATAATTTACATTACCATATTTATCACCGGATGACACTGAGCCAAAGGTAATGGCTGCTAATAAATCATGTTCACATTAAAAGACGTCAGCTATCAGATAGATAACACTGTAATTTTACACCCGACCAATCTCACCTTACCGCCAGGCAAGGTGACGGCACTGCTTGGTCATAATGGCTGTGGTAAATCCACCTTAATGAAACTACTCAGCCGCCAATACCATGCCAACCTGGGTAGTATCCATATCGAAGGTCAGCCACTGCAAGGTTTCGAACATAAGTCATTTGCACGTAAAGTCTCCTATTTGCCACAACATCCCCCGCTTACCGATGGAGTGACTGTGCGTGAGCTGGTCAGTTTTGGCCGTTACCCATGGAAAGGCGCTTTTGGCCAGCTCAACAGCGAGGATCATCAGGCGATTGAAGAAGCGATTGAGCATACCGGCCTGACTGCTTATGCCGACCGTTTTGTGGCTACCCTATCCGGCGGTGAGCGGCAGCGAGCCTGGGTCGCTATGCTGCTTGCCCAGCAAAGCGAATGCCTGTTGCTGGACGAGCCGACCTCCGCTCTGGATGTTCATCATCAGTACGAACTGCTGGAGATGATCCGCGAGCTAAACCAGCGCCTTAATCTGACCGTCGTGATCGTATTGCACGACATCAATATGGCCGCGCGCTTTAGCGATCACATCGTCGCGCTCAAATCCGGTCAGGTGATCGCTCAGGGCAACCCTGAACAGATCATGCAGACAGACGTTCTCAAATCCATCTACGGTATGGATCTCGCACTATTTCGTAATCCGGCTAACGGCCAGTTGATCAGCTATATTCCATAGGACGCCCCATGAAAAGAATGCTTTTGACTCTGTTTTTTGTATACACCAGCTGGGCTGTCGCAGCACCGGAGACTGGCCACTCCCTCTCTGACCTGCACCTCGACCATACCCCTGCCCGCGTGGCAACGCTTGACTGGGGATTGAGTGAAGCGGTGCTGAGTCTCGGGGTCACACCCGTTGCCGCATCAGACACACAAAACTACAACCAGTGGGTCAGCAAGCCGGCATTGCCCGACAGCGTCGCCGATCTTGGCTCACGCACCGAACCCAACATTGAGCTACTGACAAAACTCAAGCCGGACCTGATCCTGATCAGCTCTTATCTGTTACCGGCTTATGAGGCTCTCAGCCGCATCGCGCCAGTCGCTGTGGTCGATATTTATAATGACAGCCAGACCCCGCTGGCTAACGCAGAAAAGCTGACACGCGACCTTGGGCAACTTCTTGGCCGTGAACAGCAGGCCGATGAGCTGATTAAGCAAACCCGTCAGCATCTGCAAGACAATGGCGCTAAACTGCGCCAGGCCGGAGCCGACGATCGTAACCTGATGTTTATCCGCTTCGTGAACAAGCAAACGCTGCGTATTCACGGCAAAGGTTCACTGATCAACGACACCATCACTGAGATGGGTTTGCATAATGAATGGCAACAGGCCACCAACAGCTGGGGATTCGCCACCACCGAAATCAGCAAAATCGCAGAGCATCAGGATACGCGTGTACTGATTTTTGGCCCGCTGCGTCCGGAAGATCGCGAAGCCCTGACCCAGTCTCCGTTATGGCAGGCGATGGCATTTACCCGTAACAAGCAGGTGTATGAACTGCCGGCAATCTGGTCGTTCGGCAGCCTGATAGCCGCGCGCCGGCTGAGTGATAACATTACCCGCCTTCTGACCGAGCAGCCATGAGTGACTTAACTGTTTCTGCCCCTCAACACACTCAGCCATCCCGCTCCTGGCGGGTGTGGCTGGGGTTTGGCTCGGCCCTGTTGCTGCTGGCCGTGCTTATCGAACTGACCGTCCCCTTTGGTGGCGCCAAGCTGCTGTTGGAAACACTGTTTTATTATGACAGCGCCAATTATCAGCATATTGTGGTCGGCCTGACTTACCTGCCCCGCCTCACCGTCGCTCTGCTGTGCGGGTTTGCACTCTCGGTCGCCGGGTGCGTGATGCAGTTTGTGCTGCGAAATCCGATAGCGGCGCCAACGACCTTAGGCGTAGCCTCCGGTGCCCAGTTCGGTCTGATTGCCAGCATGTTGCTGGTACCCGGTTTAGCCATGCTGCCGGCGGTGACGTTTGCGTTTATCGGCGGAGTCTTTTCAACCGTGCTGGTGTTCTGGTTATCGGCGCGCAAAGGCTTTGCAGCAGTGCAGATGGTCTTGTCCGGTATGGTTGTCAGCCTGTTTCTCGGCTCAGTAAATACCATGCTGATGCTGCTCAATGAAAAGCAACTGACGAATATTTTCGTGTGGGGTACCGGCTCTCTCAATCAGAATGGCTGGGATGGCGTCTGGCATCTGGCCCCTGTGATTGCTGCCACCACTGCGCTGTTATTACTGGTACAGCGCCCGCTCAGTTCACTGGCACTCGGTGATACCGTTGCAGACTCAATCGGCGTCAATGTAAAACGCTATAAGATCATCAGTTTAGGGCTGGCTATCTTACTGACAGCCGTGGTGGTCAGTGAAGTGGGCCTGATTGGCTTTGTCGGTATCGTCACGCCCAATATTGTGCGCCTGCTCAAAGTGCGGGCTTTGAGTGCGCGTATCCTTTGGTCAGGCTTATTGGGATCCATAATGTTGCTGCTCTCTGACCTGCTGATTCAAGCCATCCCAAAAGAAGTGACCAGCCAGTTACTGCCTACCGGTGCCATGACCGCATTAATCGGGGCGCCCTTTTTCCTCTGGCTGCTGACCAGAAATATCTGGCCGTCGCAACACGCCCAGACCTCAGAAGCAGTGGTGCATTACAAACACACCTCATTCGCGCGCCAGTTGTTATGGCTCGGTAGCGGTTTAGTCTTGGTGATGGTGGTTGCGGCGACGCTCGGTCATCAGCACAGCGGCTGGTTTTTCTCCGTGAGCCCTGATGTACTGGCTCTGCGTGCGCCACGACTGTTGAGCGCTCTGCTGGCCGGAATTGGGCTGGCTGTCGCCGGTACACTGATTCAGCGTATGACCACTAACCCGATGGCCAGCCCGGAAGTACTGGGGATCAGTTCAGGCGCATCTTTAGCCATGGTTTTGTGTGTGATGTTTGGTATCAAGCTTGGCCGGGACGGCCAGATACTCGTCGGCACACTCGGCGCACTGGCGGTCGCGGCGGTCATATGGGCCACCAGCCGCAAACAACATTTCGCACCAATGACGGTGATACTGACCGGTATCGCACTCAGTGCCGCACTGGATGCTCTGCTGCGTATTACTTTGTCCAGCAGCAGCGAAGACGCGCAGTCACTGTTGACCTGGTTATCAGGCTCGACCTATCTGACTTCATGGCGTGACGTGGTGATGCTGGTGTGCGGTATTACCCCGCTGCTTATGCTGGCTTTGAAAACCTCGCGCCACGTCAATGTCGTCAGCCTGGGCCAGGTGTCAGCCAGCAGTCTTGGTATGCACGTCGGCCGGGTCCGGCAAGGCATTCTGCTTATGGTCGCGGCATTGACCACCTTATGTACCATAGTAATCGGACCGCTGACCTTTATCGGCCTGCTGGCACCGCACATGGCAAGAGCCATGGGGCGCTACGATGCCCGTTCGCAGTTAATCAGCGCCTGTCTGATTGGCGCCATCGTGATGACCCTGTCAGACTGGGTCGGACGTATGGTCTGGTTCCCGTGGCAATTCCCGGCCGGATTAATCTCCTCCATGCTGGGCGGAATTTACTTCCTCTACCTGATGCGGAAGAACTGATTGATAAGCAAAAAAAGAGTGATGGGTCATCTCATCACTCTTTTTCTTTACACTTCAGGCGTTATAAGCTTCAAGGCTATAACTCGTCAGCCGTGCCTCTTTCATCCGTAACTAAAAACGCGATATCGATAACCCCGTTTTCATCCAGAGTAAAACGAACACTGTCTCGTTCGATGCCTGACTCGTCTTTGCCGGCACAGCCGTTAAACAGCTGCCAGTCGTAGCGATAGCGCAGCCGGTACTGATTATCGCTGATATGCTCAACACTCAGCACTTCAATCCCGTTGACATTGTGAGCCATCAGATCGATATGGGTTAAATCCGGAATTAAACGCGTTTCAAACTCCGTCTTATGAGCATCCAGAAAAGCCGCTAACTGCTGACACAAATCTTCATCATGTTCCGGGCTGGCTTTAAATATCAATTGCATCGTTTACCTCCGTATCAATCCACTATGATACCAAACACAAAAACGCCTTCCCGAAGGAAGGCGTCTATCAATTAACTCAGCTCTTCAGCCAGGAGTTGTTCGGCAGATTTAGACTTGTCACCCTGACCGAAACCGCGCAGGCCGACCACGTGTACGTGCTCGTGGTCCTTAAACACCTTACGCACCAGTTTATAGGTGGTGCCCTTCTCAGGACTGATGTTTTCCGGCGCCGCGATCAGCAGTTGCATGTCAAGACGTTCACACAGCTCAAACAGGGTCGCGATCGATTTCGCATCCAGACGAGCGGCTTCATCCAGGAACAACAGACGACATGGCATAATGTCTTTACTGCGCAGTCGGCGTGATTCTTCTTCCCAGCTCTGCACTACCATCAGCAGAATAGACTGACCGGTACCAATCGCTTCACCGGTCGACAACGCGCCGGACTCGGCTTGCAACCAGCCATCAGAGCCACGGTTAACCTCAACACTCAGCTCAAGGTAGTTACGGTAATCCAGCAGTTCTTCACCCAGTACCTGCGGTGAGCGCTGCCCCATGTCGATATGCGGGTTGACACGCTGGAACAGCTTAGCCATCGCTTCTGAGAAGGTGTAACGTGAGGTTTCAAACAGGTCCTTATGCTGGGCCTGATTCTCAGCCAGACCGGACAGCAGGATCTCATGGCTTTCACGTACTTTCACATTCAGACGCACACCATTGACCTGACCAAAACCGATGTTTGACAGCCCCTGGTTGAGCATACGGATCCGGTTCTGCTCGCGCTGAATCGTCTTGCGGATAATGCTGGCGACTGATTCTGAACTGATCGCCAGGCGGTTTTCACGCTGGGTCAGCTCTTCGGTCAGGCGGGCCAGTTCCACTTCCATCTCTTCAATCGCTTCCACCGGATCGTCAGTACGAATAATGTCTTGACGGATCCGTTCACGCAGATGCTGGTAAACGGCGATATAGAACAAAACTTTGCGTTCAGGGCGACCGTTGTCTTCCGACAGACGCAGCGCATCACGCAGGTCATCATTGTTGGCTACGGCCAGACGCAGTGCACCCAATGATTTATCCGACATCGAGCGCAGTTTCACCGGCTGACAGATAAGCCAGTTCACGCTTGTGCAGACGACGTTCAACATCATTGTCACGCGCCAGTCGCAGTACCGAACACCAGCCGGCTTTGGCATTCACAACAAAAGTACGCAGCTCTTTGTAGTCTTTCTCGACTTTCTTCATGCGCTTGGCCAGAGACTTCATCTCCAGCTCAGTCGAGGTAATCGTACGCTCGTATTCGCTCTTACGACTGCGCGAGCTGTGCAGGCGCTGTTGCAGTTCATCACGACGACGCTGAGCGCGTTCAACCGCACCTTCGTCTGCGTGTACGCCGTATTCCTGCAGTTCAGCTTTGAATTCCTGTACGGTTTCCAGTTTGGCCTGATGTGAGCTCTTAAGTGAAGCCAACACCTGGTTGTACTGGTTAAGCTGTGACTGAGCCTGTTTCAGCTCTTCACGCTGACGACCGCGCTGATTTTCAGCCTGGACCAACTTGGCTTTAAGCTGCTCACTGAGTTCACTGCTCTGGTTGAGAAGATCAACCGAATCCTGGTACGCAAAGTGGTGACGACGCTCAAGCAGATCCGACAAAGCGAAGATCTGGGTCTTCAGGGTCTGCAGTGCCTGGTCAGCCTGCTGGTACTGCGCTTCCAGCGCATCAAACTGTTCAGGGTCCGCTTCCAGTGCTGAGGCGATATTCTCCAGCTCGGCGACCGCTTTTCCGTGCGTGGTCAGGAAGGTTTTCGCTTCACTCAGGCGGGCAATGTTGGCGCTGATTTCTTCTAGACGCTCCTGCAGGGAATCATCTTCCAGCAGCAGCATATTCGGCGCAATTTTATCCAGCGCCGTCAGCGCCTGCTTGCTGAGCTGCAGTTGACTGCGTTGTTGCTGCTCCTGGTTATCCAGTTCAGCCAGAGTGCGCGCAGCCTGATTGCGTTTATCGCGAATCTGCTGCAGTGCCTGCTCTGGGTCGTCATTAAACGCCACCTGCAGGTGCTGGGCAACAAACTGGTTAAAGCTGCTGTAGAGACGCTGCAGTTTCTGCGAATCAAACGCGGCTTTCGCATGCTGTTCAACCACTTCTTCACGTTCATTGCGCAGCAGTTCCAGGCGCTGTTCACGTGCCGCTCGGCCGAACAATGGAATTTTCGGGAAACGTGAGTAACGAATCTGGTGAGCGTTAAGCTGCACACAGACCGCGCCTTCAAGCTCTTCGGCATTCATCGCACTGTCATCAAAGGCATCCACATCGCCTTCAATCAGGTACAAGTCTTCCGGGCAATCGTCCAGTTCAACCAGTTTTTCTTTGATACCAGACAGATCCGACACCACAATCGCGTGGCGCGCCGGGCCATACATGGCACTGAAATATGGCGCATCGTCAATGGTGATATCATCATAGATCTCTGACAGCAGCACACCGCCCAGCGTATCAGCCAGACCTTTCAGACGCGGATCGTCCGAACCACCCGGCGACGCCAGGCGTTCAATTTCACTGTCGAGCTGAGTGCGGCGCTCGCCCAGACGATCTTTGGCGATCGACTGAGCTTTTTCCTGCTCCAGCACGATCTGCATCTGCGCCATGACTGACTGGCTGTCAGCCAGTTCAGCATCACTCTGCTCACGCAGCGTTTCCAGTGCATCGCTGGCTTTAATCCAGGCCGGTGCAATGGATTCCAGACGGCTAATCTCAGCCTGGTAATCCTGTTCCAGCCGGCGTTGCTCGCTGCGTTTCTCACGCAGTTCCTCATACGAGGCTTCAACGCTTTCCAGCAGCGCAGCATGCCGCTCCTGCTCTTGCTCAACCGTCATGTCATCGCTCAGCGTCACCTGATGCTGCGACTGATAGCTGTCAGCCAGATGGCGCACCACATTCTGCTGCTCGATACGACGCTCCAGGTCACGCTGCTGCGAGTACCACTGGTGTTCGTTTCTGCACCACTTGTTTGGCATCCGTCGCCTGACGTAGCAAAGCCTTGGCTTTATCGGCCGCGTCACCGCGCGCCACTTCACCCAGCACGCTTTTCACCAGAGCATAAGCTTTATCAAACTGGGCCGCTGCCGCAGAGGACATATCCAGCTTGTGTTTCAGAGCCAGCAACTCCGTAGTGCGGTTGTCCTGCTCAGTCTTAAGACCCGAGACCAGTGACTGGGCTGTATCAGCACTCAGAGTCTGGTCATCAAGCAGCGTACGCGCTTTTTCCAGTGCGGTTACGGCTTGCTGATATTGCAAAGCGCGGGTTTGCTGGACATCCAGTGCCTGCTGGTAATCAGCCAGCTGAGTTTTCAGGCTGTCGACTTCTTCTTCCGCAATCAGCGCCTGCTCTTCAACCATCAGGACGCGCTCCTGCGCTTCCTCGACCACCATCATCTGCTCTTCGAGGCGAATGTTAAGCTCTTCGAGGTCATCCTGATAACGGGCAATTTTTTCCTGCTGACGCAGTGCATTCTGCACCAATTGCAGGTGATCCGACGCGCCCTGATAATCCTGCTCCAGGGTCGCTTCTGTTTCCACCAGCAGTTCCAGCTCTTCATGCACCCGGTTAAGCAGACTGTTCTGCTCAATCAAGGTTTCACGGGCGCTGAACAGCTCGCCACGCAGAGCCAGGGCTTGATCCATTTTCTGACGACGATCATTAGCATGGCGCATGTAGTCGGCAGCCACATAGTTGGTCGATTCCGTGATCAGATGCTTGAACAGATCACGATCCGCCTGGGTGGTTTTGATCGCTTCCAGCGTCATGCGGTTTTCACGCAGCGCGGATTCCATGTCCTGGAAAGCTTTTTTCACCCCGCCATTTTGTGGCAGCAGGTAATCACGCAGCGAGCGGGTAATCGCGCTGGAGATACCGCCGTAAAGAGAAGCTTCTATCAGACGGTAGAATTTTGAACGGTCACTGCTGTTACGCAGTTTCTTCGGTACCACGCCCAGTTCGAACATCTGGTTATGGTAATCAACAATCGAAGCAAACGATTTAAAGTGTGCACCTTCAATGCCCGCGACCGCATCTTTCACTTCGTTAATCTGACGCACGCGGGCGTGGTTTTCAGACACACTTTCAACCAACACATCGGTCGGTTTGACATGACTTGGCAGGCCCTGGATCAGAAACGGCTTGATATCGACTTTTTTATCGCGGCCCGCGACCTGTTGCAGCTTCACGGCAAACAGCACGCGTTGCTTGCGCGAGTTAACCACATCCAGCGCGGCGTAACAGGCGCCTGGCTGCAATTTACCGTACAGACCTTTATCACGCGAAGCCTGAGAGCTGCCCGCTTCAGTGGTGTTGCGGAAATGGAGCAGAGTCTGGTCCGGAATTAAAGCCGTGATAAACGCCGCCATCGTGGTGGATTTACCGGCACCGTTACCGCCCGATAAAGTGGTCACCAGATTATCGATGTCAAAGGTACGGGCAAAGAAACCGTTCCAGTTGACCATGGTCAGGGATTGATATTTACCACGTTCAATCATGCGTCACCTTCCAGCTCAGATTGCTCATCATCTTGTGAATCCAATAGATCGTCGTTATCCAACAGGCTTTGCTGATTCGGCTCCTGGGTGTGCACCACGGCTTCACCGTCACGAATCAGACGCAGCTGTGCATCACGCATATCATCACCGACACGAACATCGGCACCAAAGCGGAATACCGCTTCAGAAATACGGAATTTACCGGTATCGCCAATGTGGATGATCATACCCAGACGACGCAGACGACGCAGCGAGGTGCGCACTTTTTCAAACAGTTTCTCTTTATCAAGGTCTGAACCGTTGGCACGGTTGGTGACCAGCTTCATCAGCTTCTTCTCGTCCGCCAATGCCAGCAGCTCTTCATACAGCTCCTGATTGGTGAAGATGCCTTCGTGGGCCAGACGCTCCGGGCTGAGGTACAGGAAACACAACACTTTACCTACCAGCATATCCAGTTCAGACAACACACTACGGTTAATCAGTGAGGTTGAACGCGGACGCAGATAGAAGAAGCCTTCCGGCGCACGCACCAGTTCGGTGTTATAACGCTGATAAAACTGAGCCAGTTCCGGCTCGAAGTCGGACAACAGGGCATGGTTATCCATGTCGTCACTGGAAATATGACGGCCGGCACGCAGCAGGCTGTCCAGCGCCGGGAAACAGAGGGTTCGCGATCGCTTTGGCCAGATTCTCTGGCATGTATTCATTAATATCGGTCGATGACATTTGCTTGTACCTTTGCACCAAATTCGTTGATCGTCTGCCAGTCTGGCTGAATTGCCCGGTAATCCGAGCCTGAGTAACCGAGACGTACCGCCTGGTCGACCACAATTCGTGCTAAATCAAAATGATGAGTTCTCGGGTGAGCGGCGAGGTAATCACGCAATACGCTGCCGAGATCAATCGGCATGCCCTGCTCCTTGTGACCTTTCAGCATCTCGCCGATGCGTTCTGCCAGCTCATCATTGACCTGTTGGAATTCTTCATATTCTACTTCGACCGGCACATGGCCCGTCACTTCTTCGTCACGCAGCACCAATGCCTCATCGCGCAGATCACTGAGGCGCTCCGCATCGGCGTAGGTGAGATACCATGGTTGATCGAAGTAATCATTCACCGACTGACGCAGACGCTGGCTGAAGGCCCGGTTCTGGTCCATATCGATGGCTGTACGGATAAATTTATGCACATGGCGGTCGTAGCCAATCCACAGGTCAATCGCCTGTTGGCCCCAACTAGTGATCCGGTCGAGCTTCATCTGCAACCCAAACAGGGTTTCTCCGATAAAGTCGAGTTCCTCATCGCCATAGACAATTTCCTGAATATCCAGGATCTGGGTCTGCAGCTCATCACCCGCCGCCTGCAAGGTGTCTTGCAGTTCTCGCAGTGTGGACGAAGTCTCCGACAGCAGAGATTCACAGTTGATAATCGCATCGCGCCAGTCTTTATTGAGCAGCTCAGCTATCTGTTGTTTGACAGACTGCTGCTGCTCATCCATGACACGCTGGTTAAGGTCGATACGATCGAAAATTTCGCCCACCGAGTATTTCAGCACTCCATAGACGTTTTTCTTCCAGTGACCCGGCGTCCCTCCCTGCTGAGCAGACTCCACCGCTTTCGCCATTTCGTCAGCCACCATTGAGAGCTGAATCGATAGCTTAAGCTTGGAGAATTCACGGTGGCGAACGTAATAGTCAGTGATGCCGACTGCCAGCGGAGACAGACGATAGATACTGGCACCATCAGTGACTTCACTGGTAAAGCGACTGATCAAACGCTGTTTTACCAGCTCATTAATCGCGTTGTTGGCCCGAAAAGCGGACGCTTCGCCCGTGTCTTCGAACATGCGGGTCACAATCACAAACGCATCATGTAACTCGCCTTCACCTAGCTCTTCATCGAACCGTTCGTTGCTTAACACCGAAATGGCGATAAGAAACGCCAACCGTTCGGTGGTCAGGTTCAATGAGAAATCATTCT
The DNA here is from genome assembly GCA_039696685.1 of Vibrio sp. CDRSL-10 TSBA. Lineage (NCBI taxonomy): Bacteria > Pseudomonadati > Pseudomonadota > Gammaproteobacteria > Vibrionales > Vibrionaceae > Vibrio > Vibrio sp. CDRSL-10 TSBA. The sequence goes on from CP155566.1 coordinate 2,027,606, forward strand.
GCTTGACCCAGCTGACCAATTCGTCGATTGGCTGCTCCGCAGCGTTTCTGAGTTAACTCACTCATTGTTATTCCTGTTATTGTTTTTCTGGGCCCATACATGGATGTATCGGCCTAATGAGAGGTACGGCTCCTGACGGCAAAATTTCTGCTCCAGAGCCAGCACATCCTCATATTGGTATTCGCCCATATTTTTCATGTTACCGATGTAATCACTAAAACAGCGAATGCCTGACTTACCGCAGATCTCGAATCCGGCCGCTTCTATCCACTGATAAACGTCGGTCGGGATAAGCCCTTGCTGCGGTTGCAGTTTAAATCTTTTACGATGTGGCATGCCATCAAGGACATGCGGGATATTGCCACACACAGCGTTTTTGTAGACCAGGCCATGATAGTTGTAAAACATCACCGATACCATGCCACCCGGTCTCACCTGAGCAAGCAGGTTGTCCAGCGCGGCTTTTGGATCAGCCAACCATTCCATCACAGCGTGGAACATGGCAATATCCACCGGTTCTGATAAATGTTCCTGTACTGACTGTACCGGTGAATGAACCAAGCGATACTGCTCAAGCAACCCGTTATTTGCAATATCCTTCTCTGCCAGTTGCAGCATTTCAGAAGACAGATCACACAAGGTAACGCGATGGCCCAGGCGGGCCAGTTTTTGAGACATCTGAGCAAGACCGCCTCCTGCATCTAAAACGTGCAAAGGTTTGCTTATTCCATCAAAATGCGTTAACAGTTGGAGTAAATCTTCCCAAACAATGACTTGGCGAATCTCGCCTTTGTCAGAACCGTATATGTTTTTTGCAAATTTGTGGGCAATATCGTCGAAATTGCGATCTTCTGTCACTGTAGCATGCGTTATGATAATAAATCGTGCTGCTATTCTGTCATAGGAATGGCAGGAATAAAGAGGCTTTTAGCCCTTTTTATTATCAAGTGCTGTTTTTTCGGACTATTTGTTTATGTTTGAGCTGAAAAAAATTGTTTCTTCTTTAATGATGCCACTTCCGGCATTGCTGCTGATTGGTTTTGTGGGCCTGATGCTGATCATGTTCACTGCCAAACGCAAAACCGGATGCCTTGTTGTACTGTTCTCTCTGTCCGGTATATTTCTGATCTCTTTTCAGCCGGTCTCAAGTCGTTTGCTGATGCCGCTCGAGCGTCAGTACACGGCTTTTCTGCCGGTGGATGGCACCGTTGACTACATCATGGTGCTGGGTAATGGCCATGTGGTTGATGACCAGATTCCGCCGACATCCGAACTGAGCCGGGCGGCATTAATGCGCCTGAGTGAGGGGATTCGGGTGATGCGGATGTATCCCGGCTCAAAGCTGATACTGTCTGGTTATGCAGGCGGTAGTGAGTTTAGTCATGCACGCATGCTGGCTCGTGTTGCGTTAGCGCTGGGAGTCCCTAAATCAGATATCATCTTGCTGGAAACCGCCAAAGATACCTGGGAGGAAGCGCGTCAGGCTGCAGCGTTTGTGCAGCAGAGAAACCTTGGTTCTGGTCACGTCCGCCAGTCATATGCAGCGTGCCCTGAACGAGTTCCACTCTGCCGGTCTGCAACCGATCCCGGCACCGACCAATTATCTGGCACAAAGCAATATTACCCAGCCATGGGACAAGTACACGCCTAAAGCACTCTATCTTGAGCAAACTGAACGCTTTTGGTATGAAAGTATGGGGCTTATCTGGCAATCTCTGCGGGACTGGGTTGCGGGACATCAGCAAACCGCTCCGGTACAAGGTTCTCAAACCACCCTGGAATAATGGCAGATAACGTAAAAAGACCAGCTTAAAGCTGGTCTTTTTTATTGGTTCACTCGTGAACGGCGTATACTGACAGACTGACTGTATCACGCCGCGCCTTAGGGTAAACCACTGACAAAAGTGTTGACCACTGGCAAAAGTATTCGTCATCGGCAACATTAGTCACCAGCAAACATATAGCCCTCGCCATGCACGGTGACAAAGATTTGCGGATTCTTGGGGTCAAACTCTATTTTGGCGCGCAAACGGCGAATCAGAACATCAATCGTCCGGTCATTTGGCATATCCACCCGATGACTGAGCAGATTGAGAATTTTCTCCCGGCTGAGCACCTGGTTCGGACACGCCGTTAAAGCGACCAGCAGTTCATATTCCGCTTTAGTCAGTCGCACTGGCTTTTCGTTGTAAAACAATGCACGACGCAAAATATCGAAGCGCCAGTCACCAAATAACACCATACCTTGCGCCGGCGCCCTTTCGGGCAACTCTTGGCTGCCACTCAACGATACCCGCCACAGCAGATTTTTGACTCTGGCTAAAAGCTCACGCAAGGCTATCGGATGCGTAATATAGTCGTCAGCGCCCATCTCTAAGCCGATAATCCGGTCGATACTGTCTACATGGCCGGTCAGTAAAATAATACCGGCGGTCGACTCCCCGCGTAACTCCCGGGTCAGTAACAGGCCATCCTCATCGGATAAATTAATATCCAGGATCAAAATGTCCACCTGGTGTTGAGTGAATATCGCCCGTAGTCCCGCAGCATCACTTGCCTGTGAAACCCGATATCCTTCTTTGTCAAAATAACCAACCAGGGTATTGCGTGTCACATCATCGTCAACAACAACAAGAATATGATTGCTCATGGCATAATTGGATCCATAAAAACGATGCAACCAATTTTAAATATTGCCGGGGGCAATTCTAGCATTCACGGCAAAAATCCACGTCTTTGTTGATTCAAGACAAGCTCTGACAGCAATGACTTCCCCCACAAACAACAAAACCCATTTTGTTTAACCGTTTTTTCACTTAACGCATTATTACTATTGATGATTATTGATTAGACTTACTACAAGTACACGCAGCCGGAGTCTGACCATGCAAGACATGCAAGAACTGAAAGCTTTCAATGATCAACGCGCCGAAACTCTATTGGTGGTTATCCAGTTTATTCAACCAGGAACTGAGCGCCAAAGAGCTGGCTCAATATCATTCTCCGCAGATTCGTGGTTTCCTTTCGGGGTTAGGTGAAAATGACCAACTCAAGCCCGCTGTGCGAAACATCATCAGCGCCCTTAACCGGTTACTGGAAAGACAGGACGCGCAATTTGAGCTCGCCGCCGATTTTTGCCGTTTGTTTCAAGGGGTCCAACCTCAAGCGCCTATCCCCTGCGCTTCTCATTACAGCAACACATCCACTCCCGGCCACGACACTGCGGCGTCAGAAATGGCGCAGCTGATGAAAGCCGCCGGCATTGCCAATAGCTCACCGACGCAACCTGCCGATCACATCGCAGTCGAGCTCGACTTTCTCGGCCATATGATCATTCGCAGCAATGAGCTGGAGAAACCGGTCCATATGGAACAGGCGTTCGCTGAACAGGCCATTTTTATCGAGAACAGCTTAATCAATTGGGTACCACGGTTTGCCCAGCGGTGCCGTGAGCATGACACCTTCGGCTTTTACGCGGCCGTCACTGACCTGTTGGTCGCGTTATTAAAACTCGACTTAGCCTATCTCACCAACGAGTAACAGGCTTTTATAGCGCTTTAGGTGAACTAACCCGCCCGATTTAGTGATGATAATTTAGACTCATCCGATGAATTTCGTTGCGACTTAGGGCGTTGCAGTCTAGAATCTTGACCGCAAACGATAAAATACAACTTTAAGATGCAAACCGCTGTTTAAGGGCGGTTTTTGTGTTTTTACTACTTATAGGCTTCACTTTGTGTAAAAGCCTAATCGCTGCTGAACCTGAGCATGGCTTCCCCCGAACGGCGGGATATACTGCTCAACGGGCAACATCCATCATGACGTATACCGTTCATGACACGATATTGTTGCATCGGCAGTCATCGACAGGACAAACCTATGGCTACGATTAAAGACGTTGCTCGCCTGGCCGGCGTTTCAACAACAACCGTATCTCACGTAATAAATAAAACCCGTTTCGTTGCAGAAGCCACGCAAGAAAAAGTGATGGAAGCGGTAAAAGAGCTGAATTATGCACCAAGTGCTGTAGCTCGCAGCTTAAAATGCAACACGACCCGTACCATCGGGATGCTGGTGACCCAGTCAACCAACCTGTTTTTCTCCGAAGTGATCGATGGCGTAGAAAGTTACTGCTACCGTCAGGGTTATACGCTGATTTTATGTAACACCGGCGGTATCTACGAAAAGCAACGTGACTACATCCGCATGCTGGCGGAAAAGCGAGTTGATGGCATGTTGGTGATGTGTTCGGATCTGACCGAAGAACTGCTGGAAATGCTTGAAGCACATAAAGACATTCCGAAAGTGATCATGGATTGGGGCCCGGAAACGTCTCAGGCCGATAAAATCATGGACAACTCGGAAGAAGGGGGTTACCTCGCGACAAAATATCTGATTGACCATGGCCATCAGGATATTGCCTGTCTGAGCGGCCATTTTGTCAAAGCGGCTTGTCAGGAAACGTATCGCAGGCTTCCGTCGTGCGATGGCTGAAGCCGATCTGCCAGTATGTGAAGACTGGATCCTGGAAGGTAACTTCGAGTGTGATACCGCAGTACTGGCGGCGGACAAGTTGATTGCCATGGATAAGCGCCCGACCGCTGTGTTCTGTTTCAATGACACCATGGCTTTGGGTCTGATCAGCCGTCTGCAACAACGTGGCGTGCGTGTACCGGATGATATGTCTGTGATCGGTTACGATAACATCGAATTAGCTGAGTACTTCTCCCCACCGCTGACGACTATCCACCAGCCAAAACGCCGTGTGGGTAAAAACGCCTTTGAGATCCTGCTGGAGCGTATCAAGGATAAAGAACACGAGCGCCGTGTGTTCGAAATGCATCCTGAAATCGTAGTACGAGATACGGTAAAACACTTGACAAAATAAGGGTTTCATCGAAAATAAGCATCAAATATCATATCAGAACACGTTGCTTGTTTGAATTTTGTTGCACCCGTTAAATATAAACTTTAGAATGAGTATCACATTTGCAGATTGCAAATGTGATACTCATTCAATGATTTGATCATCCTTTGATAAAAAGGAGATGTCACGCACAGGGCAAACCATCTGAAAAGGTGGGACGCAAAGCCTCCGGCCTAAACCAGTTTCTGGTAGGTAGCGGGGTTACCGATGGCAAAAATGCATTAATTAAGAAGTTGACTCCCTACTGACACACATACTGCATTCTTTTGCTATTCTCTCGGACCTGATTTTGGTGGCGTATTAATTAATACACCGAGACTTAAAGCATGGATAAACCAATACTTAAAGATTCAATGCGGCTATTCGAACAATTAGGACGCGTTAAATCTCGTTCAATGTTCGGCGGATTCGGCATTTTTGTCGATGACACCATGTTCGCATTAGTAGTTAATGATAAATTACACATACGTGCCGACGACGCTTCAACTGCAAAATTTAAGCAACAAGGTTTCGAACCTTATGTTTATAAGAAGCGGGGTTTCCCGGTCGTAACCAAATATTTTGCGTTACCGGAAGACTGTTGGTCAGACACCGGACGTATTCTGGAAGATGCTAAAGCTGCACTTGCCGTCGCGAAAGCGGAACGGGAAACACAAGCTCAGGCAAAACCAGATCGTTTAAAAGACTTACCTAACCTGCGATTAGCGACAGAGCGGATGCTGAAAAAAGCCGGCATTCAAAGCGTTGAAGACTTGCAGGAAAAAGGTGCCGTAGAAGCTTACAAAGCCGTTCGACAGTCACATTCTTCAGATGTCGGTTTGGAACTTCTGTGGGCACTGGAAGGCGCGATAGAGGGCAAGCACTGGTCAGTAATCCCTCAGGCACGTCGCGACGAGTTGTTACAACGTTTGTCTTAATCCTTTAAAAAATCAGAGCAACTTCACTAAATAAAGCACTCGCTGACGCGGGTGCTTTTTTTGTTTTTGGTGCAATCTGTTTTTGGTGACATCTGCTTTTTGATGAAACCTGTTTTTTGGTAAAAATTGCTTTAAGGTGAAAGAAAAACTCGATAAAACCTGTCTCACTAATTATCTAGCAAAGTATCATTATATATCTGTCAGGTTATCACCATCAGGAGCATGTATGAGTAGCAAGTGGGTTTGGGGAATTCTGCTTATCGGGATTATCTTAACAGTCAGTATTGTATTGGGCCCTTCCCTTACTCTGGAAAATGCCAAATTACAGCAATCATTACTCAATGATTATATTCAGAGCCATTTAATTTCAGCTGCCGCTATTTATTTCTTCAGCTACCTTGTGATCACAGCACTATCTATTCCGGGCGCAGCGGTTGTGACACTGCTGGGGGCCGCTCTGTTTGGTTTCTGGTTAAGCCTGCTGCTGGTCTCATTTGCCAGTACCCTGGGCGCCACACTGGCTTTTCTCAGCAGTCGATTTCTGCTGCGTGAATGGGTGCAAAAGCGATTTGGCGCCAAGTTGGAAACCATCAACCGCGGTATGGAGCGTGATGGCGCTTTTTACCTGTTCTCCTTACGCCTGATCCCGGTGTTTCCGTTTTTTCTGATTAACTTACTGATGGGACTGACAACCATTAAAGCCACCCGCTATTACTGGGTCAGCCAATTAGGTATGCTGCCTGGCACTGCGGTGTACCTGAATGCCGGCACCCAGCTTGCCCAGATTGACTCACTGGCAGGTATCGTCTCGCCCTCAGTGCTGCTGGCTTTTGCTCTATTGGGGGTATTCCCATTGCTAATGAAATGGCTACTCAATAAGCTTCCCCATCGTCGCTCCGATGCCACTTAACCGGATGTATACAGTCTATGAAGATATTCATTGCCGCTAACCCGACCGACGCGCACCTGTTGTGCGAATTACTCAAGCAAGCCGGAATAGTCTGTGATGTACGCGGTGAAGGGTTATTTGGCCTGCGCGGCGAATTGCCGCTCAATGATGATACTGCTCCGTATATCTGGCTCTTTCACCCCGAACAGCGAGAGCAGGCACGAGAAAACTGATTGAAGAATACATACGTCCCGTCGCCGACAGCACAACGAAGGCATGGCGTTGTCACTATTGTGGTGAAATCAATGAAGCGCAATTTGCCCTGTGCTGGCAGTGCGGAAAAGCTGACCAAGAGTAGTGAGTGCAATAATCCTCAGCTCTGTACAAGCGATCGGATGATACTCGGCGAAACAGCAACATGCTGCTGAATAAAACCAATTGAAACCTGATTGAAGTGCTCAGGTTGCTCAACGTTACAAACATGGCCGCAATCAGGTATCTGGTATAATTCACTGTGACGGTGCGCAGCAACCATCTCTTTCACCGGTTCAATAAACATATAATCCTTCTCTCCCATCAAATAGAGAGTAGGAATCGCACTGTCCTTCTGTTTGAAATAGCCCATCAGCGGATTGACATCAGCCGCAAGAGTAAACCAGCGTTTAAACTCTTTCTGACACAACTTTTTCGCTTCACGAATAAATAAATGGCGTGACTCTTTCTGACTGCGATGCGGCATGACAATGTAGGCAAATAAACGATACAGCCACATGTAAGGAATGATGTGCTGGCCGAGGCGTCCGAGCTGAACCAGTATCTGAGAGCGGACATTAAAGCGGGTAACTGCACCGCCCAGCACCATAGACGAAATCCGTTCAGCCGACACTTCAGCGATATTACGTACGATAATAGTTCCCAAAGACATAGCGACAAAGTGAGCAGTGCGGATATGCAGGTGATCCATCACACACAGTACATCCTGAGTCACGGAGTGGAAGGTATAACGGTGAGAGATTAACTCTTTGAGCAATTTGCCGGACTTACCATGCCCGCGCAGATCAATCAGCAATAAGTTAAAGTGCTGCTTATAGGCTTTAATTTGCTTAAACCAAATCGACGAACTGCCTCCGGCACCATGCACAAATACCACCCACTCCGAGCTGGATGGATGCAGATACGTTTTATGGAACAAGATGTTGTCAGACATTAGTAAACAGGCTCAGTTATCACTCGCGCACAGACTACCATAATCTGTGCCCGCGTCAGTCATTCAACACCGATAACTGTACGCAAAATGAGCCATTTGCCATAAAAAAACGGAATGCTTTCACATTCCGTCCATAGACCTTGTCCATTCAAAGCCAGATATCGGCCTTCATCTGCTCCGGATTAATCAAACCGGGCCAGACGATACATTTTGACATATTCCAGCGCCGACTCACTCCAGCTGAAATCGGTGGCCATCGCGCGCTGCTGCACTTTTAGCATCTCATCCGGATGTTGCAGGTAAAACAGTAAAGCACGTTGCATCGTAATCAGCAGAGCTTCAGGTGACGGCTCCTGAAAGCCAAAACCGGTCGCCTCATGCGGATACTTGTCATAATCATGTACTGTGTCTTTCAGGCCGCCAACCTCGCGAACAATAGGCAAAGTACCGTAAGCCATACTGTAGATTTGGTTCAGACCACAGGCCTCAAACTCTGACGGCATCAGGAAGAAATCTGAGCCAGCTTCAACCAGGTGGGCAAATCGATTGCTGTAGGCTTCGACAAACGCAAACTTGTCCGCGTGAGCAGCGGCAATCTTATGCAGCTTAGCCGCAACTTCAGGCTCACCGGTTCCCACAATCACCAACTGCACGTCATTACGCAGGAAACTGCTCAAGAATAGGCAGAATGTAATGGAAACCTTTCTGATGAGTCAGGCGGCACACCATGCCAAACATGGGAATATCGCGTTGCGGTAACTGCAGTTCAGTTTGCAATGCCGCTTTGCTGGCTGCCTTTCCGGCACGCAGTGATACGGCGTCATCGCTGTAGGTTTGCGGCAGGTAATTGTCGGTTTTCGGGTTCCATTCTGAATAGTCACAACCATTCACAATGCCGTGCAAATCACGGGCACGATGGACAAAATCATCAACCAGGCCGTGTGAGCCGAGTGGTGTCAGCAACTCTGATGCGTAGTTCGGGCTAACCGCATTAATCTTATCGGCAAACGCGATACCAGCGCGCAACATGCTGATGTGATCATGACCATATTGCAGAAATTCCATTCCCGATAAATTGAGTTCCGGGATCACTTCCAGCTGATGGTAAGAAAAAATACCCTTGAAAATGGCGTTGTGGATGGTCAGGACACTCTTTACATCCTCAAAATAACCATCATCCTGATAGCGGGTTTTGAGCAAAAACGGAACCAGTCCGGTATGCCAGTCATTGGCGTGGATAATATCCGGTTTGATACCCAGTTTAGGCAGTACGTCCAGGCAGGCGGAAGAGAAGAAACCAAAACGCTCTCCATTGTCCGGATACGCCTGGTTACCTTCAGCATAAAGCTGAGGACGGTCAAAATACTGGTCGCAATCGATGAGGTAAACCGGCACGCCATCGAGTTCACGCTGGCGTACCTGATAACGGATATGCGGCCAATGGGTCAGTTCGGTATCAAGGATCACCGGAGCTGAATCTTTATCTGCAATTGTGCGATAACCAGGCAGTACAATCGCTACCTGGTGGCCAAGTTCAGCCAGTGCTTTAGGCAGTGCCTTAGCGACATCCGCTAAGCCACCACTCTTCACCAACCCTTCGGCTTCTGATACAACAAACCAAACATTAATGTGTTCAAGGTTAGAATCCAACTTTTGTTCCTTTTGCTATGACAACGATCCCCTCGTCGGACACATGGAAACGTTGTCTGTCCAATTCCAAGTCTTCGCCGATGATAGTCCCTGGGGCGATCTCCACATTTTTGTCGATAATGGCGCGCTTAACTGTGCAGCCTGCACCAATTTTCACGTCTCCCAAGATAACAGATTCACTAATGTAAGAGCCAGTGCCAATGTTACTGCGATACCCCAAAACCGACTTATAAATCTTCGAAGCCTGGATGTAGCTACCGCCAGAAACCAGGCTGTCTTTAATGGTGACCTTCTTATCGCCGACATCGACAAAGGTAGCCGGTGGCAGTGGCGGATAATAGGTATGCAGCGGCCAGCTACGATTATACAGGGAGAATGGCGGCTCTTTATCAAGCAGATCCATATGCGCTGACCAGTAAGACTCTATCGTACCCACATCACGCCAGTAGCTGGACTCCTTCTCGCCTTTAATTCTATTGGTAGAAAAGTCATAAACATACACGCCGCCTTCCGGGAACATTTTCGGAATGATGTCTTTACCAAAGTCATGACTGGAGTTTTCGTTCGCGGCATCCTGACGTAATTCGTCGCATAAAATTTCGGTATCAAAAATGTAGTTCCCCATTGATACCAGCGCCCACTCCGGTTCACCCGGAATGGATTTAGGGCATTCAGGCTTCTCTTCAAAGCCAACCATCAGCCCGTCTTCATTGACTTCGATAACCCCGAACGAAGATGCCTGCGAAATAGGCATACGAATCGCAGAAACCGTCATACGAGCTTCCTGGCGACGGTGGTAATCCAGCATCTGACGAATGTCCATTTTGTAGATATGATCAGAACCAAAAATACACACCTGATCTGCTTCCGAGATTTCGACAAAACGCAGGTTCTGATAGATCGCATCTGCCGTGCCTTCATACCAACGTTTGCCATCGCGCATCTGGGCCGGAATGGTATCGATAAAACGGTCACGAATACTGGAGACGTTCCACCCTTTTTTCATATGCAGGTAGAGTGATTGAGATTTAAATTGCGTCAGTACGTAGAGACGCATTATGTCCGCGTTAACGAAGTTATTCAGCGCGAAGTCAATCAATCGGTAACTGCCGCCAAACGGCACGGCAGGTTTGGTTCTGGAAGCGGTCAGCGGCATCAGTCTGGAACCTTCGCCACCGGCTAAAATCATACCTAGTACACCAGTCATTATTATTCTCCATTTTTTGTATTGCGCTCGTCATATCTGAAAGATGGGGGAAGACGGCGTTTTCCTCTCAACCGGTAACATTACAGACAGCTAGCAGATGCGTGGGGAAACGCAAAATGCAACCAGTTGGTTAATCTACTTTATCTAAACCGTACAGGAATACAATTCAAGAATCAGCATTCGCTAATGGAATCTGTTGTTGCGTTTCCAACACCTAATACCGCTCACAAAATAGGGGTTTATTAATACCTAAAAACTAACAATTCCGTTACGGCTTTCGCCTAAAGCGATGAATATTCAACCAGCAGTGTAGGAGTGAAATGTGACAGAGGATACCGTCAAGTGACGATGTTCATAACCAGGTTAGAAAATTGCGACACAAACTCACTTTTACTTGGTACGACAATGATAAAAAAGGCAGCCGATTGGCTGCCTTAGATATGTGTAACGCGCTCGTTAACAATAACTCGTTACTTTGCGTTCTTACGCTTGTCCGTGATTTCCCACTTACCGTCGTTAAACAGTGCGGTCCATCCTGACGGTTTGCCGTCATCCTCAGTACGTACGTAATGCTCTTTACTCTTACGACTGAAGCGGACCACTGCCGGACGACCATCCGGGTCGTGAGTCGGTGCATCGGCCAGATAATGGAATTTCTCTGAAATACGATCTTTGTATTTCGCCAGCTCTTCTACCAACGGCGCACGGGTTTCACGTGATTTCGGGAAGTTGCTTGCCGCAAAGAACAGACCGGACGCACCATCACGCAGCACAAAGTATGCGTCTGAGTTTTCACACGGTAACTCAGGGAAATGGACCGGATCTTCTTTTGGTGGTGCAACTTCACCGTTTTTCAGAATCTTACGTGTGTTCTTACAGGTTTCGCTGGTGCAATCCATGTATTTTCCGAAACGGCCGTTTTTCAGCATCATATCAGAACCACATTTGTCACACTCAACCACAGGGCCATCGTAGCCCTTCACCTTAAACTCACCCTTCTCAACAATGTAGCCGTCGCAGTTCGGGTTGTTACCACACACATGCAGCTTACGCTTATCATCGATAAGGTACGCATCCATTGCGGTTTCACAGATAGGACAACGCTTCTTGGCACGCAGTGCAGCAGTTTCAACGTCTTCTTCCAGAACGTTGATAATGCCCTCTTCATCGCCTAAGTTGATCGTCGTCTTACAACGCTCTTTCGGTGGCAGTGCATAACCGGAACAACCCAGGAACACACCAGTTGAGGCAGTACGAATGCCCATCGGGCGCTCACAGGTCGGACAAAGAATATCGGTCATCACGATATGGTTCGGCTTCATACCGCCGTGATCTTCATCCTGCTCAGCTTGTTCCAGATTGTGGCTGAAATCTTCAAAGAAGTTATCCAGCACACCTTTCCAGTTGGTTTCACCTTCCGCAATCTGGTCCAGTTTCTGTTCCATGCGGGCGGTAAAATCGTAGTTCATCAGATCTTCAAAACTGTCATCCAGGCGGTCGGTCACGATCTCGCCCATCTTCTCTGCGTAGAAACGGCGCTGATCAACTTTGACGTAGCCACGATCCTGAATGGTCGAGATGATGGATGCGTAGGTTGAAGGACGGCCGATACCACGTTTTTCCAGTTTCTTTAACCAGCGCAGCTTCAGTGTAACGTGCCGGCGGCTTCGTAAAGTGCTGTTTCGGATCCAGTTTTTCCAGAGCCAGAGTTTCACCAACCTGTACCGCTGGCAGAATCTGGTCTTCATTTTTACCCAGAGGACGTTGTACGCGAGTCCAGCCATCAAATTTGAGAATACGACCTTTCGCTTTCAGGGTGTACTCGTCCGCTTTAACGCTGACGGTGGTTGAATCGTACTTAGCCGGCGTCATCTGACAAGCGACAAACTGGTTCCAGATAAGTGCATACAGTTTGTGAGCGTCCGCTTCCATCCCTTCCAGGTCTTCCGCTTTAACAGACACGCTTGAAGGACGAATCGCTTCGTGCGCTTCCTGAGCACCTTCTTTGCTGCCGTACACATTCGGCTTGCCAGGCAGGTAAGCATCACCAAATTCACTGGTAATGTAGTCACGTACTGCGTCTACCGCTTCTGAACTCAGGTTCGTCGAGTCGGTACGCATGTAAGTGATGTAACCCGCTTCATACAAACGCTGAGCCAGCATCATGGTTTTCTTAACGCCGTAGCCCAGACGCGTACTGGCCGCCTGCTGCAGGGTTGAGGTGATAAACGGTGCCGACGGTTTACTGCTGGTTGGCTTGTCTTCGCGTTTACACACTTCGTAGCGCGCTTTTTGCAACGCAGCTACCGCAGCCATAGCGTCAGTTTCGTTAGACGGTTTGAAGGCCACACCGTCTTTCTGAGCCACCAGCAGACGGAATGCTTCCTGACTTGGCGTCAGAGTGTCAGCGTGGATATCCCAGAACTCTTCCGGTACAAACGCTTTAATTTCGCGCTCGCGCTCCACCAGCAGTTTTACCGCCACAGACTGAACGCGACCGGCTGATAAGCCTCGTGCCACTTTTTTCCATAGCAGAGGTGACACCATAAAGCCCACCACGCGGTCCATAAAGCGACGCGCCTGCTGAGCATTCACGCCAGCCATGTTCAACTCTCCAGGCTGCTGGAAAGCTTGCTGAATAGCGTTTCTTGGTGATTTCGTTAAACACAACACGTTTATATCGCTCTTCATCGCCACCGATGATCTCACGAAGGTGCCAAGCGATAGCCTCTCCCTCGCGGTCCAAATCGGTTGCGAGATAAACGCTGTCTGCGTCTTTCGCTAACTTTTGCAGTTCGGCAACGACTTTTTCCTTGCCGGGTAGAATCTGGTAATTGGCTTCCCAATCATGGTATGGGTCAATACCCATTTTCTTGATCAGTGCAGCACGGTCCTTCTCTTTCTTCAGGCGTGCTTTTTCTTCCGCACTTAACTCTTTGCTTGAGACAGGTGCAGCTTTCTTTTTCGTCGCCGTGCTTTGACCGGCGGTTGGCAGATCGCGGACATGACCGACACTAGACTTCACAATAAAGTCTTTGCCAAGATATTTATTGATCGTTTTGGCCTTGGCTGGCGACTCCACTATAACGAGTGATTTACCCATAATTTGACTCAAATGTCCTTAATCACTATGCGAACAGTAAATCGCATGACGTTCTACAATATTGCTTCTTTTTTTACTATCGAGCCGAATAAAGAGAAGATCAACAGGTTTTTAAAAAAATCCACTTATTTGCTCGACAAATCGACGAAACCTCACTCGTCGCAGGAAATCCCGCACATACTAAAATGACTTGCGTGGCAGCGCGACTGCAAACAGGTGAAATATGGAACAAATCACAGATTAGTCAAATGCAGCAATCTCATTTTTCCTGTTTTTGATCATGGTATTTGCGTGTCACAACCCTAAACTGGCAACACATGACTACCGAGGAGACCAGTTATGACTAGCAAAACCCACATCAGCGAATTCGATCTGCTGCTCATCGCCAACCAACTGATTCAAGAGCATGAAAGTTACATCGAAGGCATGCGCGCAGACAGTGTGGAAGAGAAAGCCGATGTTCTGGTGTTCAAAGGAAATTACTTTCTCGATTCAAACGGTATGCCGACCGAAAAGACAACAGCGGTGTTCAATATGTTTAAATATCTGGCTCATCAACTATCCAAAGAGTTTACGCTGCAAAAATAATAAAAGCCTCTTAAAGAGGCTTTTATATCAATAGCTTTGTGTAACTATTTTTTAAATAACTTTACTCGGCGTGACTCAGCTGAGCAAACTTATCGAAGTAGTCCGGGAAACGTCTTCGACGTACACTTAGGATCATTGATGGTGACAGGCGTATCGCTCAATGCGACCAGTGAAAAACACATCGCAATGCGGTGGTCATCATAGGTATCGATCGCTGCGTGCGTCAGCTGTGCCGGTGGCGTGATGGTAATGTAATCTTCACCCTCATCCACTATCGCACCAACTTTACGCAATTCTGTTGCCATTGCCGCCAGACGATCTGTCTCTTTCACACGCCAGTTGTAGACGTTACGAATCGCAGTCGTCCCGTTGGCAAACAGTGCGGTAGTCGCAATGGTCATTGCTGCATCCGGAATATGGTTGAAATCTAAGTCAACCGCATTCAGCTCACCACGACGCGCGATAACGTAATCTTCGCCCCATTCAATTTGCGCACCCATTTTTTCTAATGCGTCAGCAAACTGAATATCACCCTGGATACTGTTTTTACCAATCCCGGTCACTTTCACCTGGCCGCCTTTAATTGCAGCAGCAGCAAGGAAATAAGAGGCCGAGGATGCATCGCCCTCAACCATGAAATGACCTGGCGAGACATAAGACTGACCGGCAGGAATCACAAACTGCTGGTAATCATTGTTAACGACCTGCACACCAAACTGCTCCATAATGTGCAGAGTGATGTCAATGTATGGCTTAGAAACCAGCTCACCTTCGATATTGATGGTAATCTGCCCCTGCGCCAGCGGAGCTGACATCAGAAATGCCGTCAGAAACTGGCTGGAGATTGAACCGTCGATGGATACGCTGCCGGCTTGCAGACCTGTACCCTGAATACGCAGCGGCGGATAATTTTCATTTTCCAGATACTCGATTTGAGCACCGGCCTGACGCAGTGCGTCAACCAGATGGCCAATCGGACGCTCTTTCATGCGCGGCTCGCCGGTCAGGATGAAGTCACCCTCGCCCAGACACAGAGCGGCTGCCAACGGGCGCATCGCTGTGCCGGCATTACCTAAAAACAGCTCCTGAACATCAGTGGCGGTAAACGGCTTACCTAATCCTTCCACTTCGCACTCAGTTTTGTCATCAGACAGGCGGTATACCACACCCAACTTAGTCAGGGCGTTCAACATATGACGGATATCGTCACTGTCGAGCAGGTTAGTCAGGCGGGTTGTGCCTTTAGCAAGCGCTGCCAGTAGCAAGGCGCGGTTTGATACACTTTTTGAACCTGGCAGGTTCACTTGTCCGTCAATTTTTGCAATGGGTTGTAAAGTGAGGCTTTCCATTAAAGTTGTGTTTCCTTGCACTGCCGCTACTCCTGTCTTATGCAATGATCGTTACGGCAGTGAAAATTCTTCGTATCCGCAGACTAACCAAAATCACCACCCAGCGCCAGTGTTAATCGGGGCTTTGAAATGAAATTCTGACGGTTTGCACCTGGGTCAGTACATTGTCCGCTATCACGCAGTGTCAAACGCGCCTCACATCTCTTTATCGACCCTCACTCCATCATTAAAATAGAGGATACGCACCCGATCACCGGCGGCAAACAGCATCTGGTTGTCGATGTCCTGGATAACGTCAATCAATTTACCATCCTTGGTCTTAATCAGGATTTCGACCAGGCGGTATTCAACCTGATAACTCTGATCGCCCTGATGGCGAACGATACCCGCTCCGGCGATAGCACCAACTGCTGTCGCAACCTGTCGTCCGTGCCCGTCACCGAAACTGATGGCCAATCAAACCACCGACGACGGCACCAAGCAGGGTTTCCCAACCATTAGCCTTAGAATGGACAATGTCCTGCTGAGAGATGTAACGTACTGTATCGACAGTCCCAAACACCACCTCATTCACCGGTCTTGCCTGATTTCGCTGATAGGCAGCATTGGCAAAGAGAGGAAAAATCAATAAGATCCAAATCCACTTGTTCATGTTTTTACTCCTGTCGGGTTCTTGATTACCGGAAAACGCATACTATGACGATTTATCTCACCGAGTTAGCCAGGGATGACTTTAGTTTTCCATCCCCCTACCTTGCTCTGCAAGAGCCAAACGGCCTGCTGGCTTTTGGTGGCGACCTGCACCCAAACCGGATTCTTAACGGCTACCAGAACGGTATATTTCCCTGGTATGGCCCGGGTGAACCGATTTTATGGTGGAGCCCGTCTCCTCGCGCTGTGTTTGATCCTAAGACATTCAACGCCGCCAAAAGTGTGAAAAAATTTCAACGTAAGCACGCTTATGCCGTCAGTATTAATCACAATACCGCTCATATCATTGACATGTGTGCAGCAGTGCGCACACCTGAAGAAACCTGGTTGAATGACGAAATGCGTCAAGCTTATAAGCAACTGGCGCGTCAGGGACATTGCCATTCCGTTGAAGTGTGGCACAACCAGCAAATTATTGGTGGCCTGTACGGCATTCAGGTCGGCAGACTATTTTGCGGCGAATCGATGTTCAGTCTTAAACCGAATGCCTCCAAGATAGCACTATGGCATTTCTGTCACCATTTTGCCGCTCATCAGGGCGAACTGATTGACTGCCAGGTCATGAACCCTCACCTTAAATCATTGGGTGCAAAGGAGTTATCCCGAGACAATTTCATGGATTTGTTGCTATCTTTAAAGAAACAGGACGTAAGCAAACGTTGTTTTGAGCCCCAGTGGCTGCCTTGTCCGGCGCAAACAACGACTGAGGAATAAACATGAGCTCTGAGCTGCAAAACATTCGTATCGGATTGACCAGTAATCACCCGTGCAGTTACCTCAAAGATCGCATGGAACGTGTCGCTGTCGCTATCGACAGCCAGATGCAGTCTGCCGAAAACTATGAAATTCTGCTGGCAAACGGATTCCGTCGTAGCGGTGATACCATCTATAAACCCCATTGTGATGCATGCAACGCTTGTGAAGCTCTGCGAGTCTCAGTCAGCGACTTTGTACCATCCAAAAGCCAAAAACGCCTGCTCAGCAAGATGCGCAGTGAATTTTCGTGGCAACTTAAACAGAATTTGGATAAAAACTGGTTTAGTCTCTATTCGCGCTATATCAAAGCACGTCACCGCGATGGTACCATGTACCCACCACGTAAAGATGAATTTGATAAATTTGCCCGCTGCGCCTGGTTAGATACCCGCTATTTGCATATATACCATCAGGATAAACTGGTGGCGGTCGCAATAACCGATATCCTTCCCCACAGTGCCAGTGCGTTTTACACCTTTTTCGATCCGGACCATCCGCTGTCGCTGGGCACGTTGGGCGTGCTGACCCAGTTGGAGCTGTGTAAGCAGCTGGATAAACAGTGGCTTTATCTGGGATATCAAATTGATGAATGTCCGGCAATGAACTACAAAGTGCGTTTCCGACGTCATCAAAGGCTAGTAAATCAGCGTTGGCAAGGGTAGAATACTGCCCAACTTTACATATTGTTTAATTAGCGGCAGAATGCGGCCGTTAATATTTGCCTAATTTCTAAAGAGGATTAAATGGCTAAAGAAGACGTAATTGAGATGCAAGGTACGGTCCTTGATACTCTTCCAAACACAATGTTCCGCGTTGAGCTAGAGAAACGGTCACGTAGTGACTGCTCACATCTCTGGTAAAATGCGTAAGAACTACATCCGTATCCTGACGGGTGATAAAGTGACTGTAGAGATGACACCATACGACCTGACAAAAGGGCGCATCGTCTTCCGTGCTCGTTAATCATTGATTTTCGAATGCAACAAAAACGGAGCTTTATGCTCCGTTTTTGTTTTTCGGGCCTCCTGTTCCCTTTCCCCTGCTCGACTTGGCCGCTTGTCGAACCTGAGAGTTCCTTGCATGCTTACGATGCCGCTCTGCAAAGAGCAGGCAAACAGGTAACCTGGACGACTCACACAAAGCGGTAATACGTGTTGTGTTCTGTGCGACTTGAATTGGCAAGCAAATCGAACAAACTGCCCAGATCCGAAAGACAAAAAAGCGCACTGAATTCAGTGCGCTTTTTGCATTTATTGAAAAGACTCAGCGGGTCTCAGACGGGTGAATCAGTGAACCACTTCTTCGCGGGTTCCCATGTATTCAAACGTCAGGTTATCGTCACTCAACGCAACTTTTACTGTGCCGCCATCAACCAGTGAGCCGAACAACAATTCGTTCGCCAATGGTTTTTTCAGTTTATCCTGAATAACACGGCCCATTGGACGGGCGCCCATTTCACGATCATAGCCCTTCATTGCCAACCAGTGACGCGCATCTTCGGAGACTTCCAAAGACACTCCACGTGCATCCAGCTTAACCTGCAGTTCGACAATAAATTTGTCGACCACCTGATGGATAACACGTTCATCCAGACTGTTGAACCAGATGATGTGATCAAGACGGTTACGGAATTCAGGGGTGAACACCTTCTTAATTTCCGCCATCGCATCGTGGCTGTGATCCTGCTGGATCATACCGATCGATTTCTTCACGGTTTCTGCCACACCGGCGTTGGTTGTCATCACCAGGATCACATTGCGGAAATCCGCTTTACGACCGTTGTTGTCCGTCAGAGTACCGTTATCCATCACCTGCAGCAGCAGGTTAAAGATATCCGGGTGAGCTTTCTCAATCTCATCAAGCAGTACCACCGAGTGAGGGTGCTTAATCACCGCATCCGTCAGCAAACCGCCCTGGTCGAAACCAACATAACCCGGAGGCGCACCAATCAGGCGGCTCACAGAGTGGCGTTCACCGTACTCAGACATATCAAAGCGCAGCAGTTCAATACCCAGCAATTTAGACAGCTGAACTGTGACTTCCGTTTTACCGACACCGGTCGGACCGGCGAACAGGAAGGAAACCGACCGGACGATTGTCCGAGCCCAGCCCTGCACGGGTTAACTTGATGGATTCGGTCAGAACGTCAATCGCATTATCTTGTCCGAATACCAGCATCTTCATCTTACGATCCAGATTTTTCAGGATGTCTTTATCAGAAGACGAGACTGATTTCTCCGGAATACGCGCCATTTTTGCGACCATGGCTTCAATTTCAGCCACACCGATGGTTTTCTTACGACGACTGGCTGGCAGCAGGCGGATTCGCGCTCCGGCTTCGTCAATCACATCGATAGCCTTATCCGGCAAGTGACGCTCATTAATGTATTTCGCCGACAACTCAACAGCCGCACGCAGAGCCTTGTTGGTATAACGGACATCGTGGTGCGCTTCGTATTTTGGCTTCAGCCCCATCAGAATCTTGGTGGTGTCATCCAAAGATGGCTCTACCACATCAATTTTTTGGAAACGGCGCGATAACGCACGCTCTTTCTCAAAAATGTTGCTGTATTCCTGATAAGTCGTCGAACCGATACAACGCAGTTTACCGCTGCTCAGCAGAGGCTTAATCAGGTTAGCGGCGTCAACCTGGCCACCGGATGCTGCACCCGCACCAATGATGGTGTGGATTTCATCGATAAACAGGATAGCGTCTTTCTCTTTTTCCAGTTGTTTAAGAATCGACTTGAAGCGTTTCTCAAAATCGCCGCGGTATTTCGTACCCGCCAGCAGAGAGCCGATATCCAGCGAGTAGATCACGCTGTCTTTGATCACTTCAGGCACCTGGCCTTCAACGATACGCCATGCGAGACCCTCAGCAATAGCCGTTTTACCCACACCGGCCTCACCCACCAACAGCGGGTTGTTCTTGCGGCGGCGGCACAGAACCTGAGTGGTTCTTTCCAGCTCTTTGTCACGACCAATCAGCGGGTCAATCTTACCTTGCTTGGCCAGATGGTTGAGATTGGTGGCAAAGCTTTCCAGACGTTCGTCTGCGCTGACCTCTTCACCGCTCTCGGTACCGAAAGAATCGGATGAAGAGTCTTCGCCGGAGCTGGACGCTTTGGTGATGCCGTGTGAAATGAAGTTAACAATATCCAAACGGCTGATGTCGTTTTTCTTCAGCAAGTAGGCTGCGTGAGACTCTTGCTCACTAAAAATGGCGACCAGAACATTAGCTCCGGTCACTT
Organism: Vibrio sp. CDRSL-10 TSBA; assembly: GCA_039696685.1. NCBI lineage: Bacteria > Pseudomonadati > Pseudomonadota > Gammaproteobacteria > Vibrionales > Vibrionaceae > Vibrio > Vibrio sp. CDRSL-10 TSBA. The sequence goes on from CP155566.1 coordinate 2,048,161, forward strand.
CACTGCGCCCGGATGACTGAACATGGAAAACGGCACGCTGCAAAACTCGCTGAAAACTCAGCGTTGGTTGTGTCTCACGCGTCTCGTCATTTTCCGGAATGAGGGGCGTCGTTTGATCGATGAATGTATCCAGCTCACGACGTAATGTGTCGATATCAGCCTGACACGCCAGCAGTGCTTCCTTCGCGGCATCGTTTTCCAACAATGCGAGTAGGAGGTGCTCGACGGTCATAAATTCATGTCTTTTGTCCCGCGCTCGAGCGAACGCGCCATTTAGACTCGACTCTAGTTCTTTGTTAAGCATAAGGCCTCCTTAAGGAACAACCACATCGTCGTCGCAAGTTCTAAGCTTGCTCCATGGTGCATAGCAGTGGGTGCTCATTTTCCCTTGAGTACATTGTCACCTGTGCGACTTTCGTCTCTGCAACCTCTGCAGTAAATGTGCCACAAATTGCTTTACCTTCGTAATGCACCTTGAGCATTACCTGTGTCGCTCGTTCTATATCCATCGAGAAAAAACGTTCCAGGATTTCGATGACAAAGTCCATCGGTGTGTAATCGTCGTTGTTTAACAATACGTTATACATAGCCGGTGGCTTGATCCCTGTTTCTTCTCGCTCCAGTAGTTTCTGAGCCCGGAGACACCCATTCAAAGTTTTTGCTCATGACGGCCGTTATTCAGACTGTTTCTCAAATCAATAACCCATTCAGTCCCATTCACAACACGGTTTCATAACCTAACATGCTGTCACTTCAGGTGAAAAACAACCCTTAATTAGAGACTAATGCAGCAATTGTATCGCTGCAAATAAAAGATTGCTATTCAGTGCCATCACACATGCATTTGAACAAAAAGCAACCACCAATATGCAAACAAACTCACAATATGCTTCGCTATTTGCAACTGTCAAAATTATCAAATTAGCAACTTGCCATTAACAAATTGTAAATCACTCACCAACATGTGCCATAAGTTTGAGTTGCGTACTACCAATAGTGATTTACTTATAAAACTACATATCTTTATACGGTTTTCCTATTGACTGTGTTCAATCATTGACTACATTGGTCAAATAGTGACTAAAAATTTGGCAGCGGCTAAATGGCTATTCACTACTTGGAGATCTCACGACGATGGAGAATAAGTGAGTTTCTCTTAAACAACATCAGTAACGAAAATGCATGAGGGATGTAAAGCATGGCTACAGGTACAGTTAAATGGTTCAACAACGCCAAAGGATTTGGATTTATTTGTCCGGAAGGTGAAGACGGAGACATTTTTGCCCATTACTCAACGATCCAGATGGATGGCTATCGGACGTTGAAAGCGGGCCAGACAGTATCGTATGAAGTTGAACAAGGACCTAAAGGTTACCACGCCAGCAGCGTTGTGCCGATTGAGGGTCAACAAGCAAAATAATCGCTGCCAAAAGATGATAGATATTTTGTTCGGTAAGCGTTACCGACTGCCGTAAAAAGTAAACCCGCCTTGTGGCGGGTTTACTTTTTTTACATCTGAGCGTTTGCTGCAGCGGAGTCGTTACCCACATGTGAGTAACGGTTACTTGTATATAAGTCACGACTCCGTGTCAGTCATTACGCACGATCGATGATGCTGTTCAGAGTCGCACTCGGACGCATAACAGCGGATGCTTTTTCAAATACCGGTGCATAGTAGCCACCCAGGTCAACACTTACACCTTGTGCGCTGTTCAACTCAGCAACGATACTTGCTTCGTTGTCTTGCATCTGTTTCGCAATTGGTGCGAACTCTGCTGCCAGGTCCGCATCTGCAGTTTGCTCAGCCAGAGCTTGTGCCCAGTACATAGCCAGGTAGAAGTGGCTGCCACGGTTATCCAGTTCACCGACTTTACGTGACGGAGACTTGTTGGTATCCAGGAAACTGACCGGTCGCTTTGTCCAGTGCATCAGCAAGTACTTGTGCTTTAGGATTATTGCTGACTTCGCTCAAGTGCTCCAGCGACGCAGCCAGAGCCAGGAATTCACCCAGTGAATCCCAACGCAGGTGGTTCTCTTTCTCTACTTGCTGAACGTGTTTAGGCGCAGAACCACCAGCACCGGTTTCGAACAGACCGCCACCGTTCATCAAAGGAACGATAGACAGCATTTTCGCTGAGGTACCCAGTTCAAGAATCGGGAACAGGTCAGTCAGGTAGTCACGCAGAACGTTACCAGTGACAGAGATAGTATCCAGACCCTCTTTAATGCGAACCAGAGAGTACTTAGTCGCTTCGATTGGTGACAGGATCTTGATTTCAAGACCAGCAGTGTCGTGCTCAGGCAGGTACTGGTTCACTTTCTTAATCAGCTCTGCATCGTGTGCGCGAGCTTCATCCAGCCAGAATACCGCTGGTGCACCCGTTGCACGAGCGCGGGCCACAGCCAGTTTAACCCAATCCTGGATCGGTGCATCTTTCACCTGACACATACGGAAGATGTCGCCAGCTTCAACGGCTTGTTCCAGCAGCACGTTACCCGCAGCGTCAACAACGCGTACGCTACCTTCAGCGTCGAGGATGAAGGTCTTGTCGTGTGAACCGTATTCTTCCGCTTTCTGCGCCATCAGGCCAACGTTTGGCACGCTGCCCATCGTGGTTGGGTCGAATGCACCATTTTCTTTACAGAATTCGATAACAGCCTGGTAAACACCTGAGTAGCAGCGATCCGGGATCAGTGCTTTGGTGTCTTTTTGTTTACCATCCGGGCCCCACATCTGGCCGGAAGAACGAATCATGGCCGGCATAGATGCATCAACGATGATGTCACTTGGTACATGCAGGTTGGTGATGCCACGGTCAGAGTCAACCATCGCCAGTGCAGGCTGGGTTTCATAAACGGCTGCGATCGCCGCTTCGATCTCATTGCGCTGCGCTTCTGGCAGAGTCTGGATCTTCGCGTATACATCGCCCAGGCCGTTGTTCACATCTACACCCAGCTGTTCGAACAGCTCGCCGTATTTAGCAAACACATCTTTGTAGTACACTTTGACCGCGTGACCGAAAATCACCGGGTCAGAAACTTTCATCATCGTCGCTTTCATGTGCAGAGACAGCAGTACATCCTGGCTCTTCGCTTCGGCGATCTCTTTCTCGAAAAACTCAACCAGAGCTTTCTTGTTCAATACTGTGGTATCGATGATTTCTTTATCTTGCAGCGCAAATGGCTTTTTCAGCACTTTGCTTGAACCATCTTTACCGACAAATTCAATTGAAACCTGAGTGGCTGCATCAACAGTCAGTGACTTTTCGCTGCCGAAGAAATCTTTGTCGTCCATGCTTGCGACATGTGACTTAGAATCTGCAGACCAGGCACCCATTGAGTGCGGGTTCTTCTTCGCATAGTTTTTCACTGAAGCCGGAGCACGACGGTCTGAGTTACCTTCACGCAATACAGGGTTTACCGCACTACCTTTGATTTTGTCGTAAGTTGCTTTGATCGCTTCTTCTTCGTAAGTGCTTGGCTCATCTGGGTAGTTAGGAAGGCTGTAGCCTTTTTCCTGAAGTTTCTTTGATGGCTGCACGCAGCTGAGGAACAGATGCAGAGATATTTGGCAGCTTGATGATGTTCGCTTCTGGAGTCTGAGCCAGGTCACCCAGTTCAGCCAGCGCGTCACCGATACGCTGGTCTTCTTTCAAGTGCTCAGGGAAGTTGGCAAGAATTCGGCCTGCTAACGAAATGTCACGCGTCTCAACGTTGATACCTGACGATGCTGTAAATGACTGAATGATTGGCAGCAATGAGTAAGTGGCAAGTGCCGGAGCTTCGTCAGTGATGGTGTAGATAATTGTAGGTTTTTCTGTAGGCATGAACTTTCCCTATTTGTTCTAACAGCGCAATGAATTGCATCACACTGTGTGAATGTCCGTACTCTGTTGACCCCTCCTGCCCAGCAGGAAGCGCCGTCCAACCAGGGTACGATAATCCCACTTTTTCAAGTCTCGGTCTTCAAGTCCCGGGCCGGACACGATGAATCTGTGCGTCCGTCTAATACCCAATCGCTTTGTCGCTGCTTTGATGCCGACGCCGCGCTCCCTGTCCTCAATTCCATACAACTCAATTCCATACAATAAGTTGCTTTTGAGGGCCGATGCGCTTCTGGTCTGACAGCAGATCCAATGACTTGGGATACAGTCCGTGAGTGAAGGCAGTTATAATTAAACAAAACTAAGATAATAGTCTATCATCTTGTTCGTCATTACTGTTTTCGGGCGCGCAAATAATAGCTTAAATCCGTCCGTCTGGAAACTTTGAAATACAAGTCATTCACATTTTTGCAAGGTACTTAACATGTCATCCCGCTCGCCGCGAGCTTCTGCTACCTCAACACACGGCGCCCCAAAGCCGCATTTTAAACGAGCAAAATCTTCCGATTCTGTACGTGGTGCCAAGAGTCCACAACGTCGTCGCAAACCCGCAAACGGGCCACGCACACATGCCGATAAGCCAAGAGTGTCTCCTCAAGACCGTAAAGTCGTGATCTTCAATAAGCCGTTTGACACGCTGAGTCAGTTTACCGACGGTGAAGGGCGTAAAACTCTGGCGGATTTTATTCCGCTCAAGGACATTTATGCCGCCGGTCGCCTTGATCGTGACAGTGAAGGACTGATGGTTTCTGACTAATGATGGCATTTTGCAGGCCAGGCTGACTCAGCCGCAGTCTAAATCGCCGAAGACCTACTGGGTGCAGGTGGAAGGCGCCCCGCAAGAGCAAGATCTGGAACAGTTGCGACGCGGAGTCACGCTCAAAGATGGCCCGACGCTGCCTGCAAAAGTGGACATTATGACCGAGCCCAAACTCTGGGATCGCCATCCGCCGGTGCGCTTTCGTGCCGCAATCCCGACCACCTGGCTGGCCATCACCATCATCGAAGGACGTAACCGTCAGGTGCGCCGCATGACTGCACATATCGGCTTCCCTACCCTGCGCCTGATCCGCTATTCCATGGGTGATATTGTACTCGGCGACCTGCAGCCCGGAGAATGGAAAGAGATTTCACTTTAAACGGTGAGTGAAATGGAGCAACCCAATAATACAAAACGCCCTTAAAGGGCGTCTTGCATTAGGTCGTACTGGGGTATGACTCAGCGTTACTTGTGGCGCTCTTTGAGCTTATCGATCACATCACTCATGGACAGGCCCTGATCCTGCAGCAACACCAGCAGGTGGTAAATCAGGTCAGCCGATTCACAAATCAGTTCCGCCTTATCGCCCGACGTCGCCGCAAGCGCGACTTCAACACCTTCTTCGCCCACTTTCTGCGAAATACGTTTGGTACCACGCGAATATAAACTGGCGGTGTAAGAGGACTCTGGGTCGGCACTCTTGCGGGAAGCCAGTAGCTGCTCAAGTTGATGAAGCCACACCATTTGTGACTCCTCTTGCGAGTCGCCATCCCAGCAGGTCGTGGTACCGGTGTGACAGGTCGGACCGATTGGATTAACTTTAACCAGCAGCGTGTCCTGGTCACAATCCAAAGCGATATTTTTCAGTTGTAACACATTGCCCGAAGTTTCACCCTTGGTCCAAAGACGCTCTTTGGTGCGTGAGAAAAACGTCACCTGCTCAGTTTCCAGCGTCTTTGCCAGAGCGTCCTGGTTCATGTAACCCATCATCAGCACCTGGCTGGATGCGAAATCCTGGACAATTGCCGGTACAAGACCATCGACCTTTTCCCAGTTAATTCGGTCTGAGAGCTCTGTCAGGCTTGGTACTGCTTGGCTCATAGTCTTACCTCGATCTCTTGTTGTTTTAAATACTGTTTCAGCTCACCGATATTGATGATCTGTTTGTGGAATACCGACGCTGCCAGGGCACCATCGACATTAGCCAGCTTATAAGCATCGGCGAAATGCTCCATCGCACCAGCACCGCCGGACGCGATCAAAGGCACTTTACACACAGAAACGCACCATATTGAGCTGGTCAAGGTCGTAACCATTACGCACGCCGTCCTGGTTCATCATGTTCAGCACGATTTCACCGGCACCACGTTTCTGCACTTCCTGCACCCAATCTTTGGTTTCCCATTGGGTTGCTTTGGTGCGCGCTTCATCACCGGTAAACTGATACACCTGGTACTTACCGGTCTCTTTATCAAAGTAAGAGTCGATACCCACCACGATACACTGCACGCCGAATTTATCCGCCAAATCCGTGATCAGCTGCGGATTAGCCAGAGCCGGAGAGTTAATCGACACTTTATCCGCGCCGAATTCCAGAATACGTGCAGCATCTTCTGCTGATTTGATGCCGCCGGCAACACAGAAAGGAATATCAATCACCTCTGCCACACGAGACACCCAGCTTTTGTCCACCACGCGGCCGTCACTGGATGCGGTGATATCGTAAAATACCAGCTCATCCGCGCCTTCTGCGGCGTAACGTTGTGCCAACGGGACGATATCGCCGATGATTTCGTGGTTACGGAACTGAACGCCCTTCACCACCTGACCATCACGAACATCGAGACAAGGGATTATGCGTTTTGCCAACATGCGAACGCCTCCTCTGCGGTAAATTTACCATCCAGCAGAGCGCGACCTACGATCACGCCCGCGACGCCGGTGTCTTTCAGTGCTTCAATATCCGCCAGGCTACCGATACCGCCTGAAGACTGGAACTGAACCTGTGGATACTGTTTACACAAGTCAACATACAGGTCAACGTTCGAGCCTGCCAGCGTGCCGTCACGGGAAATATCAGTACACAGCACGTGTTTGAGACCGACCGTCAGGTAATCATCAATCAGGGCTTCAATGGTCACACCTGAATCTTCCTGCCAGCCGGAAATCGCGACTTTACGTACACCGTCAGCATCGATATTGATGTCCAGCGCCAGAACAATCTTCTCTGCGCCGTATTTGCTCATCCAGCCTTTGACCAGTTCTGGTTGCTTCACAGCGGTAGAGCCGACCACAACACGCTGTGCACCGGCTTCCAGCAAATCAATCACGTCTTGTTCACTGCGCACGCCACCACCAATCTGGATGTTAGCCGGAGTGCTGGCCAGCAGTCTGGCAATCAGGTCAAGCTGACGTGCCGTGGTATCTTTGGCACCAGTAAGGTCAACCAGGTGCAGCCAGTTCGCGCCAGCCTGGTGATACAGGTTGAACTGCTCTGCAGGGTCCACTTTATATTCGGTGACCTGGCCGTAATCGCCCTGATACAGACGTACCACCTGGCCTTCAATTAAATCTAATGCGGGAATGATCATCACTATTCCTTATTAAGGCCTGATAACAGTCACCAGGCACTCATCCTTACAATTCCAAAAAGTTTTGAATCAGCTTTGAACCGGCTTTTGAAGAACGTTCCGGGTGGAACTGTACGCCGTAGTAATTGCCATTCTGAATCGCGGCACTAAACGGGTTGCCATACTGACACTGAGCAATGGTGTAATCCCCCACCGGCATCGCAAAGCTGTGTACAAAGTAGAAGTACTCACCTTCTTCAATGTCTTTAAACAGCGGATGTCCCGGTGTCGCTGACACTGTGTTCCAGCCCATGTGCGGCAGCGGCAGGTCACCGGTTTGCATCAGGCGGACTTCGCCAGCGACCAGGCCAAGACAGTCAACAATCTCATCGGCCTTCTGACCTTTTTCTTCCGACAGTTTGCCCATCAGCTGCATGCCCAGACAAATACCGAGCATCGGCTTTTCAACTTTCTTGACCAGCTCAATCAGATTGCGCAGCTCCAGGTTTTGCATCGCTTCACTCGCGGTGCCTACCCCGGGCAAAAACAGTTTGTCTGCAGCCAGCACCACAGCAGGATCTTTGGAGATGGTCACGGCATAGCCGAGACGTTCAATCGCAAAGCGCACGGAAGATACGTTGGCACAACCGGTATCAATGATAACGACCTTCTGACTCTGGCTCATTACAGCACCCCTTTACTGCTCGGCAGCTCATTGCCTTGCACCTGGATTGCCTGGCGCAGTGTACGTCCGAAGGCTTTGAACAAGCTTTCGATGATGTGGTGATCGTTCTCACCCGCTGAAGACAGGTGCAGCGTGCACGCCAGAGTGTCAGTCAGAGAACGGAAGAAGTGATACACCATTTCAGTCGATAAGTCGCCCACCTGAGGACGGCTGAACTCAGCATCAAACTTAAGGTAAGGACGACCAGACAGATCCAGCGCACACTGGGCCAGACACTCGTCCATCGGCAGACTGAAACCAAAACGACCGATACCGCGTTTGTCGCCCAGCGCATCTTTCAATGCCTGACCCAGGGCCAGTGCTGTATCTTCAACCGTGTGGTGATCATCAATGTGCAGATCGCCGACCACTTTCAGTTTCATCTGGAAGCCGCCGTGCGTGGCAATTTGATCCAGCATGTGGTCAAAAAAGCCCAGACCGGTTTCAATCTGGTTACCGCCGGTTTCATCCAGGTTGACCGCCACCTGAATATCGGTTTCTTTGGTCTTGCGCACCACTTGAGCGGTACGCGCTTTTACCGTCAGGTCTTTAACGATTGCCGGCCAGCCCATGGTTTCCGGATTGTATTGGATACCGCGAATTGCCATGTTTTCAGCCAGTTGCAAATCCGTCGCACGGTCGCCAATCACAACAGAGCGTTTGAAATCCACCCGGCCGCTTTGCAGGTACTCTTTTACCATACCCAGTTTAGGCTTACGGCACGAGCAGTTGTCTTTCTCAAAGTGCGGGCAGATTAGCACATCGTCAAATTTCACACCCTGCGATGCAAAAATGTCCATCATCATATTGTGCGGCGCATCGAAATCTTGCTGCGGATAGCTGTCAGTGCCCAGACCGTCCTGGTTAGTCACCATCACCAGACGGTAACCGGCATCTTGCAACGCCAGCAGGCTCGGAATGACATAAGGCTCAAGTTGCAGTTTATCTAAACGGTCAACCTGAAAATCAACCGGCGGCTCAACAATTAAGGTGCCATCACGGTCGATAAAAAGAATTTTTTGTTGATTGCTCACGGGAATGTCCTTTTCTTAACGGCAGCGCCGCTGGCGCTGCCACACTCATCAAAGATCAGTGTTCATTAATTATCGATTACTGGTAATAATTGCGAATAAACGCGACGGTTTTTTCACACTCTTCCCGGTTACCCACTGAAATGCGTACGCAGTTTTCAATCGGTGAATTGCGCAGAATGATGCCGTGGTCCCAGGCAGCTTTAAACAGCGCATCGCCATCCGGGAATTTCACCAGCAGGTAGTTACCCCAGCCTTCAAATACGGTGATACCTTCAATCATCTGCAGGCCCACCTGCAGATAAGCACGGTTGGCATTGAGATCCAGAACCTGGAACTTAGCACGAGCCAGACCGGCTTCAGACAATGCCTGCACCGCGATATCGGCGACCGGTACCGGTACCGGATACGGCGCAATCACTTTCAGCAGTACATTAATCAGCTCTTCATTCGCCAGGGTGAAACCACAACGCAGTCCTGCCAGCGCAAACGCTTTTGACAGCGTGCGCAGAATCGCCAGATTTGAGTACTGCGCCAGCAGATCAACTGTCGATGCTTCCGGACAGAAATCAATATAAGCTTCATCCATCACGACAATGGCACGGTCTTTGGTCATGTCCAGCAGCTTAACGATATCAGCGCGGTTCACCAGGTTACCGGTCGGGTTGTTCGGGCTGCAGACAAAGACCAGTTTGACGTTATCCAGATTGGCTTCGATCGCATCCAGATCCAGCTGCCATTCAGCCGTCAGAGGCACGACTTTTCGCTCAACACCGATTGTCTCAGCGCTGATCGCGTACATACCATAAGTCGGCGGGCAGTAAAGAATCGCGTCTTCATTCGGTTCACAAAAAGCGCGAATCAGCAGCTCAATGCCTTCATCGGCACCGCGTGAGGTCAGCACCTGGTTACCCTTTACACCAGCGTAGGCCGCATAAGCCTCGATAAGTGCCGGCGGCTGACAATCACTGTAACGGTTAAGACGGGTAAAATCCGTTTTATACTCGTTGTCGAATGGCGATTCATTGGCATTTAGCCAAACATCACCACTACCGCCGATGCGGCGCGCTGACATATAAGGTGTCAGTGCCTGAACTTGTTTACGAGCGAGTTTTTCCATGATGATTACGCCTTTTGTAACTTTTCAACCCGGATGGTGACTGCACGTCTGTGTGCATCCAAACCTTCCGCATTTGCCATTGCAACCACTGTCGGAGCGAGAGCCTGAAGACCATCTGCACTCAGTTCCTGTACCGTCATACGTTTGCTGAAATCCGCCAGACCAAGGCTGGAGTACGTACGGGTATAGCCGTATGTCGGCAATACGTGGTTAGTACCGGATGCATAGTCACCCACAGATTCCGGTGACCAGTCACCGAGGAAAATAGAGCCAGCATTATCAAGCAGAGGCACCAGTTTCGCGCGGATTTTTGGTCTGAACAATCAAGTGTTCCGGACCATAGTAGTTAGAGATAGAGACCGCCTGAGTCAGGGACTCGGCAATAATAATCAGGCTCGATGCCAGAGCTTTCTCAGCAATTGCAGAGCGGGAAAGCTGCGCTAACTGCTTTTGCACCGCATCAGTGACCTGATCAGCGATAATAGGTGACGGCGTCACTAAAACCACTTGCGAATCAGGGCCGTGTTCTGCCTGGCTGAGCAAATCTGCCGCGATAAAGTCCGCATCAGCGGTTTCATCGGCGATGACCAGCACTTCCGACGGGCCGGCCGGCATATCGATCGCCGCACCACGGAAATCATTGCTGACCTGACGCTTGGCTTCTGTAACGTAAGCGTTGCCAGGGCCGAAAATTTTATCCACTTTAGCCACAGTTTCTGTGCCGTAAGCCATTGCTGCAATCGCCTGCCCGCCACCAACGTTATAAACTTCATCGATGTTACACAGTTTTGCGACGTATAAGATTTCATCGGCAATTGGCGGTGGTGAGCAAAGCACCACTTTACGGCAGCCTGCAATTTGTGCAGGCACACCCAGCATCAGAACCGTTGACGGCAGCGGCGCACTGCCGCCCGGAATGTACAGGCCCACTTTGTTGATCGAACGGGTGACCTGCTCACAAACCACGCCTGGCATCGTTTCCACTTTAATCGGTTGTGGCTTCTGCGCTTTGTGGAATTTAGCAATGTTGGTGTAAGCCTGCTCCAGAGCCTGTTTCATCTCGTCAGTCAGACGTTCGGAAGCTGCATCAATTTCTTGCTGGGAAACACGGATCGATTCCGGCTTCACGCGGTCAAATTTTTCAGTCAGTTCCAATAATGCGGCATCGCCACGGGCACGGACCTGACCAATCACTTCTGAAACAGCAACCGTAATGTTTGCTCCTTCAGCGATTGCCGGACGCTGCAGAATAGAATCCTGCTGCTCTTCACTTAATGATTGCCATACAACGGTTCTCATGGCGACTACTCCATAATTTTTTCAATCGGTAGTACAAGGATAGAACTTGCGCCCAGAGCTTTCAGTTGTTCCATCGTTTCCCAGAACAGGTTCTCAGAGCTCACCATGTGTACGGCGACTTTAGTTTTGTCTTCAGACAGAGGCAGAACCGTTGGGTCTTCCGCACCCGGCAGCAGAGACTTAACCTGAGCCAGTTTGTCAGCCGGAGCGTGCAGCATAATGTATTTCGATTCTTTCGCCTGCTGAACACCTTGCATACGCGCCAGCAGTTTCTCGATCAATGCCACTTTATCCGCTGCAAAATCACCGTCACGCTGAATCAGAACCGCTTTTGATTCGTAGATGACTTCCACTTCTTTCAGGCCGTTGGCTTCCAGAGTTGCACCAGTCGATACCAGGTCAGCAATCGCATCAGCAAGGCCAGCGCGCGGAGCAACCTCTACAGAGCCAGTCAGCATACAGGTGCTGAAATCAATGCCCTGCTTGTCCATGTAAGACTTCAGCAGTTGAGGGTAAGTGGTTGCGATGCGCTTACCACGCAGATCCTGAGGACCGTTGTAAGGCATTTCTTTATCGATAGCGATAGACAGACGGCAGCCGCCAAAATCCATACGACGCAGTGATACGTAGTTGCTTGGCTGGTTCAGAGCCTGGCGGTCAAGGCAGGCTTCTTCCAGAACGTTCTCACCGACAAAACCAAGGTCAACCACGCCATCCATGATCAGGCCCGGGATATCGTCATCGCGAACCAGCAGCAGGTCGATTGGCATATTTAGTGAGTGAACCACCAGACGCTCACCCATGATGTTAAATTTAACACCGCACTTTTTCAGTAGTTCCTGGCACTCTTTGCTCAGGCGACCTTTCTTCTGAACGGCGATTCGTAGGCGTTGTGTCTGCATTACATGATTCCTTTGTAAGATATTGAATTTATTTCAGATTTATCTGAGCCAGATAGAAAAAAACCCTCGAGAGATTTGTCTCCCGAGGGTCTGATTTCTGAAAATTTTTTCATATAACCACCGGGAGAGTCCTGCCTCCCGGGTATGCGTACATCTCCCGAAAGACTGCTTAGGGATGATGGTGATGATGAATATTCATTACAAAATTACGCATACTATTTACTTCTGAACTGGTTAACTTGATTGGTTTCAACACTAACTAAGCTCGAAGGAATTTGCAACTGCTAATTGCATTTTTTTTCCGGCTACAGGTTAAATGGCATGAAATACCCTAGCCCCCTCCGAAGAACGACGTCATTTCTGCTGATAGTACCGGCACTACCGATAATGTCGAACTGATGAGTTACTACCCGGCCATCACTTTAAAATAACAATTGCACAGCAACCAACTTCACAAAAAAACGTGTCTGAGCGATAGCTTTCTCATATATAAGACAACTAATCCCCCCCTAATCAGCCCAGAAGCACTACGGTTATATGGAGTCTTGTTTAACAAGGTACGAAGCTGTGAGCACCCATGTCGATGCGTTATGCCCGAATGATTACAAAACTCTGGAGCTGATTGGCAGTAGCTCGAGTATGGCAGACATACGCAACAAAATCTCCAAATACGCCGCCAGTGATGCCGAAGTACTGATCCAGGGTGAAACCGGGGTTGGGAAAGGGCTGTGTGCCAAACTGATTCACTCACTGTCCGCACGAGCCCAGTATCCGTTTATTGAGGTCAATTGCGGCTCCATAGCCAGTGGGCTTATCGCGTCCGAAACTGTTTGGCCATCAAAAAGGAGCCTTTACCGGCGCCATCGCCGATCACATTGGTTATATCCAGCGTTCTAATCACGGAACTCTGTTTTTGGACGAGATCGGTGACATGCCCTCTGATTTGCAGATTCACCTGCTGCACTTTATCGAATCTAAAAAGATGCAGCGTCTGGGATCTGACAATTCGGTCTCCGTTGATTGTCGTATTATTGCCGCCAGTCACGTCGATCTCAAACAAGACATCATTCAGGGCGGTTTCCGCGAAGACTTATATTACCGACTCAATATCTTGCCGCTGTATATTCCGGCATTAAGAGAACGTAAGGCAGATATTCCTGATTATGCCCAGTATTTCCTCAACGTCTTGAGCGACGGCAAGAAAAAACACCTCAGTAAACCCGTGGTCGATTATCTGACCCGCCACTCATGGCCTGGGAACGTGCGTGAGCTGAGAAATGTTATTCAGCGGGCCATTATCATGTGCGGAGACAAAAACATCACTATTGCGGATTTGGGGCTGGAAATTGCGGATCGGCAAATGCTGCCGGTATCCGACACCATTGATTCTGATTACCTGCTGCAGGTCATCAGTGACCACAAGCATAATATGAGTGCTGCAGCGCGCTATATGGGAATATCACGCACGACTCTTTATCGCTTATTGAAGAAATATAATTTACAGAAATAGGCAGATTGGTGCGAGCTCTGAGTAATGTCCGTTTATAGCGCTTTCAGAGCCCCCCGGCACAAATAAAAAACTCCGCGCTTGCGGAGTTTTTTATTCACCTGACCAGTTTTTATAAACCCGCTCAGGTTTACCGAACAGCCACCTGGTTATCAGGCAGTTTTCAGGCTGGCCATTTTGGCACGAGATAACGTCACAAAGGCAAAACAAACCGCAATAAATACAGCCGTTGCTGCTGCCAGAGACAGGAATACCGATGCTGTCATACCCAGTACGACAAAACCAACCGCCGAAACCCCAGCTACAGCCAGTGAGTAAGGCAACTGAGTCGAAACGTGGTCGATATGGTTACAGCGCGCACCGGTAGAAGACAGAATCGTGGTATCTGAAATTGGAGAACAGTGGTCACCAAATACAGAACCCGCCAGAACCGCACTCAGCATAGGCAGCATTAACGCAATGTCTGTCGCACCAGCCATATCACCGGCAATCGGTAACATGATACCGAAGGTACCCCATGATGTACCGGTTGCGAATGCCATAATGCCCGAAAGCACAAACAGGATAACCGGCAACCACTGCGAATCAATATTACCCTGCACCAGAGACGACAGGTAAGCGCCGGTCTTCATATCACCGATCACCGCACCAATCGTCCAGGCAAAGATAAGAATCAGGATGGCACCAAACATCGATTTTGCGCCAATCCACAGTGTCGCGCCAATTTCGCTGACCGCAATCCCCTGCTTCACGACGGTAAACAGAGCCACTACAAGGCCAACCAAGCCGCCATATATCAGTGAAGTACCGACATTCGTGTTCTCGAACGCACCCAAGATATTGAACGCAGTACCCTGTTCTGACAATGACAGACCACCGGTCCATAACATCGCACCAATCGTGGCGATCACCAGCGCAACTATCGGAAAAATAAGGTCAGAGACTTTACCGTTTTCACTTTCACGAATATCCAGATCGTCATTCAGATCACGAGCCTGGGCATCCGCATCCGAACCTTTCCCCATAGACGCGGCAATTTCGTGCTTGCGCATCGGACCGATATCCATCTGGAACCAGACCACAACAAACACCATGATCAAGGCAAAGATCGCGTAGAAGTTCATCGGCACCAGACGCAGATAAGCCCCCAGCGGAGAATAGTCGCTGATACCGTGAGAAAGCAAGATACCGCTGATAATGGTCATGATGTAAGCACCCCAGCTTGACGCTGGCATGACAACACACATCGGGGCAGCGGTCGAATCAAGAATGTAGGCCAGCTTTGAGCGCGATACATTAAAACGATCCGTCACAGGACGCGAGATAGAACCAACGGCGAGGCTGTTAAAGTAATCATCAACGAAGATGAATACGCCGAGAAATGCCGCCAGCAACTTAGCACCACGTTTGCTTTTAACCCTAACCTGGGCCCACTCGGCAAACGCGCGGGTACCACCTGACAGAGACAACAATGCCGTCATCATGCCAAGCAGCAGAAGGAATCCGACGATACTCATATTCCAGGTGTTCAGTCCGCCGTCTTCGACAAATACGTTTGAGACTTTTTCACCGATGTAACTCAATGCTCCACCCACTGAATAATCAGCCAGTAAAAGCGCACCCAATATAATACCGACACCCAGTGAAACCAGAACACGGCGCGTTACGATCGCCAGCGTCAATGCCACCAGAGGCGGAAGTACAGAAAAAGGTGAGGTAGCAAAATCAATTAAATTCATGATCTTCAAAAACCAGTAATAAATGGCTAGAGATCTACTGCAGACAAACCACACGAACTAACGCGTAACTTATGTTGAACTAAGCGAAAGGGAAGCGAACACTTCACCCAACCCTACAGTAGCGCTCCATAGTTTAAGGAAAAAATAGACTATGGCAGTGTTGTCCCTATTCGCTGACAACCCCAGCCAGACGCATTGACAGGCGTGCTGACTTCGGCGATATCACCTTTTGTCATGACTCACTGGCATCACCCTAATCATGACTACTTATCGATATCGCGCCTCTACATCGAAACCAGGACAAACATCTCTGTTAAGCAGTTGTAACAGATTCTCGTCCCGAACTTCGCATCAGGTGTGCGCTATTGTACTTATGATAATTATCAATGCAACACATCCTGTTACTCAATTTTACTCACAAAAGGTTGAAATGCATTTCATTGCTGAGACCCATTTCATACAATTATGCAATGAATATCACTTCGCTTATTTGCTTTTGTGCGACAAATTTCTCCTTTTAACCAATTCAGCGAATAAAACCATAAATAAGATAAGGGTGAAGCGGGGTAATAAATTGCCCACGGCGCAGATATTTTATTTTTACAAATATTTTTCTTAATATTACACTTTCATTGTTGCCAGAATAAATCGCTGGGTTTACTATTGAACTGTTAAAAGAATTTATTTCATAGGAATCGGTAATGTCGGAAATTACAAAAACTCTGTTGAATATTCGCAGCCTTCGTGCGTACGCTCGTGAATTGACTGTTGAACAACTTGAAGAAGCACTGGATAAATTATCTACTGTTGTTGAAGAGCGCAAAGAAGCGGAAGAAGAAGAAACGTGCAGCACGTGAAGCTCAAGACGCTAAATTAGCAGCTATCGCTGAGCAAATTGCAAAAGACGGCATTGATGTTGATGCTCTTATTACCGCACTTGCTGGCGAAACTAAAACAAAAACTAAAGGCAAACGTGCTCCTCGCCCAGCGAAGTATAAATACATGGACAACGGTGTAGAGAAGACCTGGACAGGCCAAGGTCGTACTCCATCTGTTATCCAGCAAGCTCTGGACGAAGGTAAGTCTCTGGAAGACTTCGCACTTTAATAGCTTATCTTTTAAAAAGGCTCCCATATTGGGGGCTTTTTTGTTATTGATATAAATATTTATGTGCTACAGAATGAACATGAAACCGCTTACAGATTTAGCACAGGCCGCTGTTAGATTTTGTTACAGTGAATGGCTTAAACAATAAATCAACATGCTTTCCATAATTTAACCTAATAACAAATAAAAGCATCAACTCAGAATCAGCAAGCGGCGCTGTCGTTGATTTTCACCCCCGCAGGTAAATAAAAAAACACTGCCAAATTGGCAGTGCTTACAGATTCGAATCAAGTTTATAGGCGCAATCAAACCTGGATCACTGATGAGCCGCGATTAACGTTCCCAGTATGCTTCTTCAAGGCTATCTTCACGCTCAGGCAGACCACGAGACAAGCGCGGCGAGTGCTGAACCAGGACTTCATAGCTTACCCGGTTAGAATATTTACACACCTGGGAGAAAGAAGAATAAGTCAAAAACTCATGCTGATGCTTGCTGGAGTTAGGAACATTCTCTTTGTGATACTTATTCGCCGCCATATCGTGTAACAACGCCGACAAAGCCGCATCCCCTGCTCCATTAGTATTTTTTATTTTCTCTGGCCCACCCATATAAGGCGCAATATGAGAATAAATACGAATTGGATTAATACAGCTGACCTTACTTGCCGGGCGACTGAACTCATAGCGGTTAAATTCTGGAATAGAACCGGGTAACAGCGGTAATGACGTTTCACGTTTACTGGATTCTTCCGTATAGCCTGCCATAAACAAGCCGACAGGGCCCGCAGTACATAACACCAGGTCAACCCAGTCCAACGCTTTATCCGAAGCGGCAAGCGGATCGCTTTCGCCAGTCAGAGCTTGCGCTTCATCTTCATTCATGGCTAAAACAGATACGTGGTCATTCAAGAAACTGCTGCCAGAATGCTGGATCGTCCTGAATAACAAATTTAGTTCCTAACGTCAGCACCACAGGCACGTCATATTTTTTAGCGTATTCTATCGCTCGCATGGTTGCTGCGGGCATAGGATCGCCCTCTTTACAACGCACTAAATAAGCTGTCAGTACTAATGCGGAAGCACTTTTAAAAATCTTTTCCGGGATATTATCCGGACTGAGCTGATTCATCTGACCTTCGCTAATCGCAAAAGTTCGCTCACCATCTTCAGTAATTAACGCAAAACAGCGGCCGATCGCGCCGTCTACGCCCTGAAGGTAATTCAAATCCATACGACTGGATGTATTACACAGATAGCGGTATCCGTAGCTGCCGATCTTTATATCCTGACTCATCACCCCTAATAGCGTTGAGCGGTCATCCGCTAATACCGAATAATTATGAAGAGTGTTACCTATGGTTCCACCTGCATATTCATTGGTAATCAATTGCTCAGACTTCAACTCGTTATATAGAGCTTCTGCAATCTCATCACTTATCACCAGAGAATGGCCTTTGCTCAGCCCATAACGCTCAATCAGGCCGGTATCGACTTTCGCTTCAATATCAACCAATGTCTGATCAATACCAATAATATGGGTACGTGACATTTTTTTACTTTCTTGTGCTTGAATCACAAGCGGGTCACGGGCATGAACCGGGAAATAGTGTTTGGATTTGCGTTGGCCGGGAAATTTCATAACGTCAGTATAGGCTCGGATGGAAAGGATGCGCGATTCTACCCCGCGCCCAATGTTGCGGCAACTCACACAATTATAGCAAACGTTTGCAATGATGATATTTTTAGCAGTAGCAAAAATAATAACGATTGCACTCTGAGCTGCGCTATTTCAACACCGAGATGATGGCAATGTCCTTATATTATTCGCTGTTTTACATCCCTAACTTTCATGATGTTTTTATAGAGCACACTGTTCTCATAAAACCGCCCTGATAAAAATGATGGCGGTCGCAAAAACTTGTTTGAAACAACGACAGAAAGCGTCTGAGTGAAGTGTGATTCGAGTCGCGGATCTGTCCTCAAAAAAATCTTTCTGTTAGAATCTGCGTCCTAGTTAATTAAGTGGTGTTTAGTCATGTCAGAAAACCGCAACGCAAACAGCCAAAAGAAAGTTATTGTCGGCATGTCAGGTGGCGTTGATTCCTCCGTTTCAGCTTATCTCCTGCAGCAGCAGGGCTACCAGGTCGAAGGCCTGTTTATGAAGAACTGGGAAGAGGATGATAACGAAGAATACTGCACTGCTGCCGAAGATCTTGCTGATGCTCAGGCGGTCTGTGACAAACTGGGTATCTATCTGCATACCATCAACTTCGCAGCAGAATACTGGGACAATGTGTTCGAGTATTTCCTGGAAGAGTACAAAGCCGGCCGTACCCCGAACCCAGACATTCTTTGTAACAAAGAAATTAAGTTCAAAGCCTTCCTGGAATTCGCAGATGAAGTGCTCGATGCAGACTACATTGCGATGGGCCACTACGTGCGCCGCACTTTCCCTGAACAGGGTGAGAAACCTCAGATGCTGCGGGGCCTGGACAGCAATAAAGATCAGAGCTACTTCCTGTACACGCTGAGCCATGAGCAAGTCGCACGCAGCCTGTTCCCGGTTGGTGAACTGGAAAAACCGGAAGTACGCCGTATTGCTGAAGAGCAAGGGCTAATCACAGCGAAGAAAAAAGACTCAACCGGTATCTGTTTCATCGGTGAGCGCAAATTTACCGATTTCCTTTCTCGCTATTTACCTGCTCAGCCGGGTAAAATCGAAACACCGGAAGGTAAGGTCATCGGCGAACACCAAGGTCTGATGTATCACACCCTGGGTCAGCGTAAAGGCCTGCATATCGGTGGTCTGAAAGACGGTTCTGAACTGCCTTGGTATGTAGCAGAAAAAGATCTGAAACGTAATGTGCTGATTGCCGTTCAGGGTGCCGATCACCCACTGCTGAAATCAGAGGGTTTAATGGCTTCCCAACTGCACTGGGTAGATCGCGAAATCATCACAGAAACCAACACGTTGCACAGTGAAAACCCGCTACCGTCAGGCTGATATACCATGTACTATCATCCCTGTTGATGACAGTAATATCAAAGTTATGTTTGATGAGCCGCAGGTTGCAGTGACTCCGGGCCAGTCAGCGGTATTCTACCAAGGCGAAGTTTGTCTGGGTGGCGGTATCATCGAAGAGCGCATCGTTTAGGCATTCAGGACTTAGTCAACTTTAGGAGTATTTACGTGGCTAACACAAATTACGACCGTACCATCGCTTTTGCCGGTATTTGCCAGGCCGTTGCCCTGGTTCAACAAGTAGCAAAAAACGGTTCCTGTGATTCAGACGCGTTTGAAACTTCTCTCAAGGCCATCTTATCTACCAACCCTGCCAATACACTCGACGTATTTGGCAGTGAGGCGAATTTAAAAGTCGGCCTGGAGTGTTTAGTCAACGGAATCGACAGCACGCCTGCAGGCAGCGAAGTGACCCGCTACATCATCAGCCTGATGGCACTGGAGCGTAAACTGACTCAGCGCCGCGATGCCTTGTCTCAGCTTGGGGATCGTATCCAGATGATTGAACGTCAGGTGGAGCATTTCGATCTGCTGGATGATCAGATGATCAGCAACCTGGCCAGCGTTTATCTTGATGTCATCAGTCCAATCGGCCCGCGCATTCAGGTCACCGGTACACCTGCGGTACTGCAGCAAACCGGTAATCAGCAGAAAGTGCGCGCGCTGTTACTGTCGGGTATCCGCTGTGCAGTGCTGTGGCGTCAGGTCGGAGGCAAACGTCGTCACCTGATTTTCGGACGCAAGAAGATGGTTGAGCAGGCTAAAATCCTGTTAGCCAGACTGTAAAGATTGATTCATTAGCTCGCGCTTCGTCGCGAGCTAATTTTTTTCCGGTTGCTGTCAGGTTTAAATTGCCGAACTTAGTGTAACCAGAAAACGTTTTTTTAAACTGAAACCAATCCAGCGCAAACGATTGCGCAATGTTCGTGACAATTGCCACAGTTATTGGTATAAAGCACACGAAATTTAGAAACTCAATTCAGGAGAACCCCATGGAACTGTCAGCATTGACTGCTGTTTCACCAGTAGACGGCCGTTACGGAAGTAAGACTATTGCACTACGCAGCATCTTTAGCGAGTTTGGCCTACTAAAGTACCGCTCTATCGTTGAAATCCGTTGGTTACAAAAGCTTGCAGCGACAGATGCGATCAAAGAAGTACCAGCATTCAGTGCAGAAGCGAACCAGTTTCTAGATGAGATCGCGGCAAACTTCAGTGAAGAAGATGCAGCACGCATTAAAGAAATCGAGCGCACCACCAACCACGACGTAAAAGCGGTTGAGTACTTTCTGAAAGAGAAAGTGGCGGGCGTTTCCTGAACTGCACGCGGTGAACGAGTTCATTCACTTCGCATGTACTTCTGAAGATATCAACAACACGTCTCACGCTCTGATGCTGCAAGAAGCGCGTGAAACTGTGATCCTGCCTGAGATTCGCAACATCATCGATGCGATCCGCAAACTGGCAAACGAATACCGTGACATCCCTCTGCTGTCTCGTACTCACGGCCAACCGGCTTCTCCGTCAACCATGGGTAAAGAGATGGCTAACGTCGCTTACCGTATGGAGCGTCAGTACAAGCAGATCGAGAACGTTGAAATTCTGGCTAAGATCAACGGCGCTGTAGGTAACTACAACGCACATATGTCAGCTTACCCAAGCATTGACTGGCACCAGTTCAGCGAAGAGTTCGTGACTGAGTCTCTGGGTGTAACCTGGAACCCGTACACCACTCAAATCGAGCCACACGACTACATCGCAGAGCTGTTTGATGCGGTTGCTCGTTTCAACACCATCCTGATCGACTTCGATCGTGACGTATGGGGCTACATCGCTCTGGGTCACTTTAAGCAGAAAACTATCGCCGGCGAAATCGGTTCTTCAACCATGCCGCACAAAGTTAACCCAATCGACTTTGAAAACTCAGAAGGTAACCTGGGTCTGGCGAACGCAGTATTCAACCACCTGGCGCAGAAACTGCCAATCTCACGCTGGCAGCGTGACCTGACAGATTCAACTGTGCTACGTAACCTGGGTGTCGGTGTGGGTTATGCTATCATTGCTTACACTTCGACTCTGAAAGGTATCAGCAAGCTGGAAGTGAACCGTGATGCACTGCTGAAAGAGCTGGATCAAAACTGGGAAGTTCTGGCTGAGCCTGTACAAACCGTTATGCGTCGTTACGGTATCGAAAAGCCATACGAGAAGCTTAAAGAGCTGACTCGTGGTAAGCGTGTTGACGGCGAAGCGATGCGTAACTTCATCGATGGCCTTGAACTGCCTGCTGAAGAGAAAGCACGTCTGAAAGAGATGACGCCGGCAAGTTACATCGGTTACGCAATTGAACTGACTGACAAGCTTTAATCTTAAAGCGAAAATGTCAAAGGGTAGCTTCGGCTACCCTTTTTGTTGATGAATCACAGACCATCAAGTGTTAAAAACCAGCGCCTCTGTTTGCTAAAAAACAAAATCTCTATTTACTGAAAAACAAAGTCACTTTGCCGACCTCAATGCCAAACTTACGTATCGTAGTCACATTGAACAGGCGCGTCTCATCCTGACGATACATCCAGTCATCAAATGTTACCTCAATTTCGCTGTCATCGGTTTTCAGCAAAAAATCATATTGCCACTGCAGCGCATTACCGATTTCCTGACCCGTTGCCACACCAATGATGTCGTCGGCGCGGCCCTCATAAAGCCCGTCGCCAGTACGAGTGATGGTCCAGATACGCTGACTTTGCTCACCATCGTCGAACTCAAAGTCTTCAACCAGGGTCAAAACGTCACCAGAGACCGTCCCTTCTATGTCAACTTCAAAGCGCCGCGTCTGCTTATCGGTATAATCCTGCACCATTCCCCAGGCCTGAGTGCGCCCGGAAAAATAGCCAAATAAATCGAAAGCCGGCTGACTCGCCCTATAATCCTTAAGCTCAGCCGAGCACCCCGCCAACATGGTTGCGGCCATCAGTAACCAGACTCTGACTGCCCAGCAGACTTTTACTGTCGATGTCATCGATTCATCCCTATTAATTGACTGCGAAGTTTTGGATATTGAGTGTTGGGGGATAACCAGATAGCAAGAAAGGCGGAGTTAAACTGCGTATCTGTGACCTCTCCCGTAACCTGAGACTTGTTCTGCAATGACATATGGATCATTTGGCCACGATGCCCGTCAGACACGTATATCAGCTTTTCGCCTGACAGGACATTCGGTAACATCGTCTCTAACAGCGGCAGCCAACGCTCAATCTCATCACTGGAATACCCCATTTTCTGCCATTGATCCTGGGTGGCCTCCACCAGATCTTCACGCTCAATATCACGCAAATAGCGGATCTCTAACGCCAGTGGGTGAAGAGGCACATCGTCCTGCTGCTGATATTTGCCATCCGGAGTTCTCAACCGGGAAGAATAGATATCTAACCACAGCCAGGACAGCGTAGCCTGCCCAACAACAGGCCATTCATTCCATTGTGGCTTTTGTGTTCCATTAACCTCTGCCGCGCTGACTGTTGCGCCGCTCCACAGCAGTGTGCTCAGGAAAAGTGTGGCGATTGACGTTTTCATTGCTAAATACCTTCATCAGTAACACAGACACACCTAACCATTCCAAAAACAGTGCTAAGACTGTATAAAAAACAGGCAATTCGAACCCAACAGCTCCGAAACGATAACCCGCCCAATAACTTAGCGCGCCACCCAAGCCCGTAGCTATTATTACGAGCCAAGACGGCAAATGGCTCAATGCCGGGATGGCAAAAGCTGCAAACCAGGCAAAAATGAACCACAGCGCAATCAGCCACACCGGAAGATGCGGATTAATAAAGGAAAATAGCCCGAGATGCATATTGGCCACATCAATCGCTATACCCGTGACGGCCACGGCGCATATCCGCCCCACGGCAACGGATAGCCGCCAGGCGGTAAATAGCAGCGTAACGACCACCAGCAAAGTGGTCAGCCACTGCCACGGCTCCTGACCCAGCACGGCCAATAACCAAATCAGCTCAAACCAGACTGAAACCAGGAGAAACGAACGCATTATCTGGCACGCTGCAGAGTGAGGTGAATAGTACTGATGGTTTGCGCCTTGAATCCGCCCTCGCAATAGCACAGGTAATAACGCCACATGCGGATAAAACGCTCGTCATAGCCGAGCTCACGAAACCTGAGTTAAGGACAATTCAAATCGCTGCCGCCAGTCGGCCAGAGTTTGTGCATAGTCCTGACCAATATCAAACAAGTCACGAACCACAAAGTCCGTACTGCGGGTCGCCATACTGGTGAGCGCAGTGATCGACGGCAGAAAGCCACCAGGGAAAATGTACTTCTGAATAAAATCGACATTATTACTGTAATACTCGTAACGCTGGTCCGCGATCGTGATGGCCTGAATCGCCATCAGACCACCCGGTTTGAGCAGTTTTTGGCATTGAGTCAGGTAGGAGTGCAAATACGCTTTGCCTACCGCTTCAATCATCTCGATCGAAACCAGCTTATCAAAGGTCCCTTCCAGTACGCGGTAATCCTGCTTCAGTAATGTGATACGTTCAGACAGGCCCAACTGCTCGATTTTATGTTTGGCGTACTCATATTGCTGCTCAGAGATCGTCGTCGTGGTTACGCGGCAGCCATACGTTTGCGCCATATAAATCGCCATCGCTCCCCAGCCGGTACCAATTTCAATCACGTGATCATCGGCCGTGAGTTTGAGCTGCTGACATAAGCGATCCATTTTCTGAACCTGTGCCTGCTCCAGTGAATCCGAAGTATTCAGATACAGAGCACTGGAATACAACATGCGCTCGTCAAGGAAGGTGCGGTACAAATCATTACCCAAATCATAATGGGCTTCGATGTTTTGCTTGGCACGCACAATCGAGTTACGTTTCAGCCAGTGGCCAAGTTTATTGGTCGCGCGCGTGATGACGCTGCTTTGCGCCTCAATTTTGTCCAATGCTGCCAGGTTACGCGCCATCAGCTCTGTCAGCGCCGTCAGATCCGGGCTGTCCCACCAGCCGTCCATATAGGCTTCTGCTGCTGCGATACTGCCGCCTTTCAGAACCCGCACGTAGAATTCCGGATTTGAAACCCGGATCACTGCATGAGGCTCTGTAGCTTTGTATTCGCCAAACTGCTCCTGATTAACTGTATTAGCAAAAAAGTGTTCTTCGATGGTCAATGACCCGGTATTCAGGAAACGAAGTGACTTCAACGCCAGGCTACGCGCCCCTTTCTGCCACTGCGACACGGTCTTGGGTAGTTCTAATGATGAGGAATTTAACATTGAGAATTCTCCTTATTGTTTTTATCCGCCTTGCTCTGGCTACTCTCAGTGTGTGAGTGATACTTGGGATGTGAGCGATACTTAGGATGTAAATAAGTCGGTGCTCCTTTCACCCACAGCTTGAACGCCTGCCAATAAATCCCGAACACAACTTTTACCGTCATTGCCGGAGTGCGTACCAATAACTTTAGTAACCCGGAAGAGGTAAAAGGACGCGCTTTCAGCGCCAGAGTGGCATCAAATTCCTTTTGATCCCGATGACATTCGAGATGCACCATTAATGAATGGTCCAACGGCTTCAGCCGCCACTGGTACTCCTGTTCAACGGGATTGAACGGCGATACATGAAACGCTTTTTCGTGCTTCCAGTTCGCGCCGTCGGCGCCGCTGTCTGCAGCCACTGCATAGTAATGCCGCTCGTTCCAGGGAGTGTTACTGACCTCAGCCAACAAGTAACGCCAGTTTCCTCCCTTATCATAAAGATAGTAAAAATTGACAGGACTGAAATAGAGACCGAGATAACGCAGATGAATCACAGCCAGCACTTTGCCGTCACACTGCTCACCGGTCAGCTCGTACACTCTATCCTGTACCGCCTGTTTCAGCGGCCCCGTACCGAGGTAATCATCACGGCGAAACCTTGCCCAGTGCCACCAGCGTTCGCCCAGCCCCCACACGTTCTGCGACAGTTCCGGCCAGTCATCAAGATCGATACAGGGCATAAACAGCGGATAATCGAGCGAGTGTGTCACCGGGGTAAACCGGCGATGACGTACCTGCCCGACCATAAGAGCGCTGCCCGCTGCTTGCTGCTGCATTACGCTGCTCCTCTCGCATCTCTTGCTGCCTGAGCCTGAATCTGGGTGACAACGTCCAGTGCGCTGCGTACCCCATCCTCATGAAAACCGTTATGCCAGTAGGCACCGCAATACCAGGTATTGTTCAGCCCACTAACCTCCTGCTTTCTCTCCTGCGCCTGAACCGACTGCAAGGTGAATACCGGATGGTGATAAACAAACTTGCGCAGAACCTTGTCCGGTTCTATCGAGTGCGTGCTGTTCAGAGTGACGCACAAGGTGTGCGGTGCGTTAATATGCTGCAGGATGTTCATATTATAGGTCAGAGACGGTAACTGCTGATCTTCTCCCGTCTGACCGCTCAGCCAGTAATTCCACGACGCCCATGCCGCTTTACGTTTAGGCATAAGTGCTGTATCCGTGTGTAACACCACCTCGTTGGCCTGATAGGCCATGGCACTTAAAATATCGGTCTCGTGGCGGTTCGGGTCATTTAACATGTTCAGAGCCTGGTCACTATGACAGGCAAAGATCACCGCATCAAAATGCTCAATACGTCCATTCACTTTTAATTCGACGCCCTGCGCGCTGCGTTTGACGTCAGTTACTGGCGAATTCAGACGGATACGGTCGGCAAAGCCGCGCGTTAAAGGATCGATATAGGCACGAGATCCGCCTTCAATCACATACCATTGCGGTCGGTCGGTGATATCCAGTAACCCGTGATTGAGAAAGAAACGCAAAAAAAACATCAGTGGGAAAGCGCGCATATCGGCCAGCGATGATGACCAGATAGCCGCTCCCATTGGTAAAATGTAGTTGCGGCAAAAGTAGTCAGAAAAGCGATGATGGACCAGGAAACTGCCCGAGGGTTTGCAAGCTTTGCTGCTCGTCCCGTTCAGCCTGTTTGGCCAGTTTATTGAAGCGGACAATTTCACGGATAAAGCGATAGAAACCGGGGCGCAGCCAGTTACGCTTCTGGGCAAACAAAGTACGCAGCGTATGGCCGTTATATTCCAGTCCATTACTATCATTACGAACGCTGAAACTCATTTGGGTCGGCACACCTTTTACCCCGATTTCATCCATCATGCGGATAAAGTTAGGGTAAGTCCGGTCGTTGTAGACAATAAATCCGGTGTCCACAGAGTAAGATTGCCCCTGCAGCTCAACGTCTACGGTCGCAGTGTGACCGCCAATATAATCGTTAGCTTCAAATAGTGTAATGTCATGCTCCTGATGCAGGTAGTAACCGCAGGTCAGGCCAGAAATTCCCGTGCCGACAATGGCTATTTTCATTGTGATGTCCTTCTAAGTACGGAAAAAACGACGGATAAGATGGTATTGCCAGCGATACGGCAACATGCCGAGGCAGCGTATTATCCAGGTAAACCGACGCGGAAAATAAATGCAGTCCTGCCCGCGCTCGAGCCCGTGACGAATCCGTTGAGACGCTTGCTCAGCAGTGACTATCATTGGCATGTTGAATGTGTTTTTATCGGTCAGCGGAGTGGCAACAAAGCCGGGAAAGATGGTTGATACCGCTATTTCGCGCTGACTCCAGTCAAGACGCAGTGTATTGGCCAGATAGGCGACGGCTGCTTTCGAAGCGCCGTACGCCTCCGCTCTTGGCAAGGCAAGCTCGCTCGCAATAGAGCCGACGATGGCAACCCGGTGCCCAGAGCTGAGATGAGGTTGAATTCCTTCTATGGTATTGGCGAGACCAACCACATTAATCTCAAACACACGCGCCATAAGTTTGGCGTCCATCACTCCGTCATCGATGTACTCGCAATCCCCGGCATTTAAAATCCATAGTGTGGGAGTGAGCGGCAATTGTGACAATGCCTCCAGCGTCTGCTCACGCTGGGTGAGATCGAACTGCAAACAGTGTACTGAGGTTGAAAGCGCCGAGAGCTGCTGCAGCTTGCCCTGATTACGGCCGCAAGCGATAACCTGCCAGCCAAGACGAGCATAGTCTTCGGCCAGTTTTTTACCGATACCCGACGTTGCCCCGGTAATCAGTACAGACCTCATTGTCCCAGCCTCCGTTTGATCGATCGAATAACACT
Source organism: Vibrio sp. CDRSL-10 TSBA (assembly GCA_039696685.1). NCBI lineage: Bacteria > Pseudomonadati > Pseudomonadota > Gammaproteobacteria > Vibrionales > Vibrionaceae > Vibrio > Vibrio sp. CDRSL-10 TSBA. Next base: position 2,075,985 of record CP155566.1, read on the forward strand.
GCCGAGTAACGGCAACTGCTCGTACAACATCTCACCTAAATCAAAATAGTCTCGGTGATAAATCACCTTCGCTTCATGAAACTTGAGATGACTCATGCCCTGCACTTGCACCATTCGCCCTCCGGCTAATTTGGGATGCTGCAGCTGCATGGTCCAGGTCAGAAAAGCATTTTGTTCTACCTGATGCTGTTCGTGGATAACGAAGTCACACCGATCAACATTGCGGTACAGGTTATCGAAGTAATCGGCTAAAGACGCAAAGCCTTCAATACGATGTGCCGCATCTTCAAACACGACATCGTGATGGTAGATATCCTGCAATGTATGCAAGGTGCTTTTGTTGAGCTTAGTGTAAAAATGCGCAACTGTTTGTACATCCATGACCGACCTCAATACTTATACAAAACATAATTTCGTACAACATAGCTTTACTGTAGAGCATTTCGCAAAAGTTGTACAAAAAAATATTTGTACAACTTTTTATATCAGGGTGTACGCATGGCGCAGCTAAGCCGATCACTAGAGTGGTGAGTAAGACGCTGAGTTTGGAGGATAAATAAGTAACAAAATGAAAACGGCTCTAAAAAGTAACCAGGTTAAAAAGCGCGAAAACAAAGGGCAAGAGATGTGCGGCAGTCCTTTCCACATTCTGGCTTATGACTTCGATAGCTGTAAAAAAACCAGACTCCGATAGTGCATCGAAATCTGGCTTTATCTTTAAACTCTGTTCACCAGTTACTGATCAGCGATGAATGGCTCTGATTAATGATTGACGACTGATAAACTGACGACTGGCTGAGCCGGCAAGTTGGCGGCAATGTACTCAGCCACGTGTTGTTGCTGTTCTTGGTTAAGATACAAACCTAACTTGGTACGGCGCCATAATAAGTCGTCACTGTTTTTGACAAATTCATGCTCCAGCATGTAATCCACTTCGATTTGGTATACGCCTGGCGCAAACTCGCGCCCCATCTGTTCAGCGTTAGAAACACCCGCCAGCATTTTGTGTGTGTACATACCAAATTGAGTCACATAACGAAACGCCTGCTTATCACTCAGCCACGGATATTGCTGCTGAATGGTGATGGCCAGTTTTTCCCGGCTGCAGCTGAAATCTCCACCCGGCAATGCACTGTGTGCAGTCCATGGGCGTCCCATGTTCGGGAAGAAACGGCTCCAGTTTTTTCATCGCTGACTCACCCAGTTTACGGTAGGTCGTTAACTTACCACCAAAGATAGACAAAATCGGCGCTTCGCCATCTTTGGTCAGTTCCAGGGTGTAGTCACGCGTGATCGCCTGCGGTGAATCGGATTCATCATCACACAGCGGACGCACACCACTGTAAGTCCATACGACATCATCTTTGTGTACCTGGTTAACAAAGTGCTGGTTTACGATATCCAGCAGGTATTCCACTTCTTCATCGCAGATTTCGACTTTACGCGGATCGCCTTTGTACTCCATATCCGTGGTGCCTATGATGGAAAAATCGCCCAGATAAGGAATAACAAATACAATCCGGCCATCTTTATTCTGCAGAATGTACGCTTTATTTTCGTGATGCACTTTTGGCACAACGATGTGGGAACCTTTGATCAGACGGATGTTACGCGGTGACGCAGCGTGCAAACCGTCGTCAAACACCTGCTTCACCCAAGGCCCGGCGGCATTGACCAGAACTTTGGCTTTACGCTCAAAACGAGTGTTGGTCAGTACATTATGAATAGTGACGTGCCAGATACCGTTTTTCTGTTCCGCTTGCTCAACCTTACAATAGTTCGCCACTTCCGCTCCGTTATTCTGGGCAGACAACACGTTTAGCAGCACCATACGCGCATCATCAACCCAGCAGTCAGAATATTCAAAACCAACCTTCATCTCTGGTTTCAGCAAACCAGATTTAGCCAAATCAATTTTGCGGCTCGCAGGCAGCGTGGTGCGCTTGCCCAGGTGGTCATAAAGAAACAGGCCGCAACGAATCATCCACGCCGGGCGCAGGAAACGGGCGATGAGGCAGACGGAATCGCATCGGAATCGAAATATGAGGCGCTTTACGCAGCAGCACTTCACGCTCGGCCAGTGCCTCTGAAACCAGACGAAACTCATAATGCTCCAGATAACGCAGTCCGCCGTGAATCAGTTTGGAACTTGCCGATGACGTCGCGCTGGCAAAATCCTGAGCTTCATAGAGACCGACCGACAGGCCTCTGCCGGCAGCATCCGCTGCGATACCGGCACCGTTGATACCTCCGCCGATAATAATCATATCGAGAAGATGGTCATTATTATGTTGAGTCTTTGTGTTCATTTTTGCTGACCTTAGTATTCTAATGAGCGAACGAATATGATTCATGGTAGATCCATTTTCGTTTTCAGTCATCAAAAATGTTCGTTTATGCGCGATTTGTGTGATTCAGCCACAAAAAAAGCCCACCAGTATTAACTAATGGGCTTTTAATATCGCTTAAATGAGTTTACGCGCTCTTACCTTCGATCACACTCAAAGTTATATTGTGTTCGTTAAGGATATTGATAATCTGTTCCGGCGGGCGCTGGTCGGTAAACAGACTGTGAATTTGAGAAATATTGCCCAGCTTCACCATAGCATTGCGGCCAAATTTCGAATGGTCCACCGCAAGCAGTACGCTGCGGCTGTTCTCGATAATTGCCTGTTTGACCCGAACTTCGTGGTAGTCGAAATCCAGTAATGAGCCGTCCAGGTCAATACCACTGATACCGAGAATACCGAAGTCCAGACGAAACTGCTTAATAAAATCAAGGGTCGCCTCGCCAACAATACCGCCGTCACGGTTGCGTACTTCGCCACCCGCCAGAATCAGCCTCACTTCCGGATTAGGCAACAGTATGGTTGCCACATTCATATTGTTGGTGACCACACGCAGTTGTTTGTGGTTTTTATTCAGGGCGCGGGCTACCGCTTCAGGTGTGGTTCCGATATCAATAAACAGTGTCGCACCATCCGGAATCGACCTGGCAACTTCCTCAGCAATAATGTCTTTTTCGCTGAAATTTATCGATTTACGCGTGTTATAAGAGATGTTTTCCGAACTTAAAGGAATCGTCGCCCCACCGTGATAACGGCGGATTTTATTTTCGTCGGCGAGTTCGTTGAGATCACGACGAATGGTCTGCGGGCTGACATTAAAACGTTCGACTAACTCTTCGGTGCTCACATAACCATGTTTGGTAACCAGCTCGACAATCTGCTGGTGTCGTGGAACTTGCTTCACGTACTCTACTCCTGATAGTGATCTTGTTGTTATAAAGGGCATTGTGCGCCAATTACAACCCTATGAGAAGTTGTGGAGCCCCAAATCAGGAGCTGATGCAAAAAAAGAGCGCTCTAACGCGCTCTTTTTTGTTGGTTTGTCCATAAATCAGACGATTAATCTTCACTATCGCGTAATTCTGACCAAACCTGGGCACATTTCACCGCTCGCTTCCAGCCTTTGTAGCGACGGGCACGCTTATCTTCATCTTCATGCGGTGTAAAGGTGCGATCCAGAACCGCTTTGTTACGCACTTCCTCGATACCACTCCAGTAACCTACCGCGATACCAGCCAGATAAGCCGCACCCAGCGCAGTCACTTCCGTGACTTCAGGACGCTGTACCTCGGTATCCAGCACATCAGCCTGGAACTGCATCAGGAAGTTGTTTGCAACTGCACCACCGTCAACTTTCAACGTCTCCAGGCGAATACCTGAGTCGGCCTGCATCGCATCCAGTACGTCACGAGTCTGGTAAGCAATCCCTTCCAGCGTTGCGCGGATAATGTGGTTGGTATTCGTGCCGCGAGTCAGACCCACAATGGTGCCACGGGCATGTGCATCCCAGTAAGGCGCACCAAGACCGGTAAATGCAGGTACCACGTAAACGCCGTTAGAGCTGTCTACTTTAGTGGCGAAATATTCAGAATCGTGCGCATCCGAAAACAGCTTGAGTTCATCACGCAGCCACTGAATCGAAGCACCGCCCATAAAGACCGCACCTTCCAGTGCATAGTTCGGCTCACCATTCGGGCCACAAGCCAGAGTCGTCAACAGACCATGGGTTGAAGCTACGCGCTCGGTACCCGTGTTCATCAGCAGGAAACAACCGGTGCCGTAAGTATTTTTCGCCTGACCAGGTTCAACACACATCTGGCCGTACAGCGCCGCCTGCTGGTCACCGGCAATACCTGCGATCGGAATACGTGTGCCGCCCTTACCACCGATGTTAGTTTTACCGTAGATTTCAGATGATGACTTCACTTCCGGCAACATAGAGGCCGGAATCCCCAGCTCATCAAGCATCTTTTGGTCCCAGCACATATCATTGATATTAAACAGCATCGTACGCGATGCGTTGGTGTAATCAGTAATATGAACGCGGCCCTGAGTCATCTTCCAAACCAGCCAGGTATCAACGGTACCAAACAGCAGTTTACCCGCTTCGGCATCTTCACGAGCGCCTTCGACGTTATCCAGAATCCATTTCACCTTGGTACCGGAAAAATACGGGTCAAGCACCAGACCGGTATTATCACGCACATAAGACTCCAGACCACGGGCGCGTAACTCATCACAAATGTCTGCGGTACGACGACACTGCCAGACAATCGCGTTGTATACCGGTTTACCCGTTTCTTTGTTCCAGACAACGGTGGTTTCACGCTGGTTGGTGATACCGATAGCGGCAATCTGGTCGCTGCTGATACCGGTTTTCGCCAGTACTTCAGTCAGAGTTGAACTTTGTGTCGCGTAGATTTCCAGCGGATCATGTTCAACCCAGCCACCCTGCGGATAAATTTGGGTAAATTCACGTTGTGATACCGCGACGATATTCGCGTCGTGATCGAGAATAACAGTGCGTGAGCTGGTTGTGCCCTGGTCGAGTGCTACAACGTATTTTTGGTCGCTCATGTCGGGATTCCTTTTGTTTTCTATTATGTTCTATTTTTAAATCGTTTTAATGGTGACTTTACAGGTCAATAAGTCTGTGGTTATGCCGATGCGTTTTCCATCGATTCATCACATTGATTCGGGATAGTGCAGCCCTGTCCTTCCTGAGGTAAGTGTGCACCGATCACTTTCGGATACAACCATCCGCCAAAACACGCACCACAAATGGTAGCAACAATCGGCACGATGAAATAAGGGATATCTTTAGCGCCGGACAGTGCGTAGTCCCAGCCAGCCAGGTAAGCGAAACAGCTTCGGACCGAAGTCACGCGCCGGGTTCATAGCAAAACCGGTCAGCGGGCCCAGTGAGCCACCAATGATCGCAATAAGAATACCGATCAGTAAAGGGTTCATTGCACCACGTGACGCGCCATTGCGCTCATCACCCAGCGCCAGAATGACAAACATCAATACAGCAGTAATGACAAACTCGACCGCAAAAGCACCAGAGAAAGAGAGAGCCGGATTCGGGTAAGTCGAGAAAATACCTGCCGTAGCCAGAGCCTCTTCACTACCTCGGGTGAAATTGTGGGCAATTTCGTAGTCGGTAAACAGCGGGCCGAACAGAGCGTAAACCAGCGCTGCAGCACTGAAAGCACCCAGTAACTGAGCGGCAATATAAGGAATTACTTTTTCCTTTTCGAAGCCATGAAATACGGCTAGTGCAATTGTGACTGCCGGATTAATATGCGCTCCGGAAACACCCGCAGTACAGTAGATGGCAATCGCAACTGCAAAGCCCCACATAATACTAACTTCCCATTGGCCAAACTGCGCACCGGTTAAAACCAGTGCCGCGACGCAGCCAACGCCGAAAAATATCAGTAATCCTGTGCCAATAAATTCAGCAATACATTGTCCTAGCAAACTAGGTTGTTTGAGAGTGGTCATAATGTTCGTCCTTTTGTTTTCACGGCTCGTTATAGTTGCTCGTTATAATTGTGTTGTTACCGGCCTAATTATGCATTCATTATCGAATACGAAAACAAAGAAACACAAAAAATGCGCGTTCACTCATAACTAAATGACAAACTCATTTCTTGTTTGTTACATAGATCACTTTATTCCCATACATTTGCTGCCTCAGATCATGGAAAAGGCGCTAAAGTTCGCAGATAAAGTGCGCTGAAGGAACGAACTTCTTGCTTCGATTAGCCAGAGAAACAACCATAACTCTTTGTTTTAAAATAATTTAATACATGAAACTTTCGGAAGTGACAATTCAGCCACTAAACAAACATCCAAAACAACACAGTTAAGCAACATAAGCATCAAACAATTAACAATACAACGTTCGTTCGCTCGAAAAATAAACAAGAATTTAAAAATAGATCGGGGAATCAATAATTAACTGATAACAAAATCACCTGTCACCTGAAATTCTCAGTATGACTAAGCGCACGGAAAGTGAGTATCTGCAGCAGTTAATAAGCGCACCGGCAGGCATAGAGCAAACGGTATTAGCGCTTAGCGCGGGGATCGCTGCCTGAGCACAAGCAATCATCATCTGAATAATCGCGACTATCAGAGAAGCAGCCCCGGAAGAAACAGGTGGTGGGACAAATGAACAGAAAAAAACAAAAGGCCCTGAGGATGAACTCAGGGCCTTAGATTGAAATCCCCCGTGCACTGAAAGCAGCGCCCGGGGGGGATTGTTTTACTGCAGCGTTGCTTTATTGGTGCATCGCTTTATCGCTGCATTACTTTTAGTTTATTTGGAGATTACGAATTACGCAGCGCGGCAATACGTTTATCCAACGGAGGGTGGCTCATCAGCAGTTTCCGTTAATGTGCTTTTACCGTTGATACCAAATGCCATCATTGACCCTTCAAGCTGAGGTTCATAGCTCATCTTCAGACGCTCAAGCGCGGCAATCATTTTCTGTTTACCAACTAACTGCGCGGCACCGGCATCAGCATGGAATTCACGATGACGGCTGTACCACATCGTAATAAAGCTCGCCAGAAAACCGAACACCAGTTCCAGCACCATAGAGACCGCAAAATAAACCATCATGTTGCTGCCCTCACCCTCTTCGGAGTCACGGGATGCGATCAGGTTGGCAACAAAGCGCGACAGGAAGATAACGAAGGTGTTCACCACACCCTGCATCAGTGTCATAGTAACCATGTCACCGTTGGCAATGTGGCTTATCTCGTGTGCCAGTACCGCTTCGGCTTCATCACGGGTCATGTTATGCAGCAGTCCCGTCGATACCGCGACCAGCGAATCATCACGCTTAGCACCGGTTGCGAAGGCGTTCATGTCCGGCGCGTCGTAAATCGCCACCGTCGGCATACCAATACCCGCTTGCTGTGCCTGGCGACTCACGGTTTGCATCAGCCAGTGCTCCATTTCATTACGCGGGTTTTCAATCACCATTCCGCCCACAGAGCGCAGAGCCATACCTTTCGACATCATCAGCGAAATGAAGGCACCGCCGAAACCAAACACTGCCGCCATAACCAGCAGACCAGACAGACTGCCCGGCTGCATACCGGTAAAGGCATACACAATATTCAAAACAACACTTAACACCAGCACTACAGCCAGGTTGGTTGCCAGGAATAATAACACTCGCTTCATTTACTTTTCTCCGCACAGGATGTGAAATCTAACGCCCATGGTTATTTGTTTAAGTCAGGGCTAGTAGACTGATTCTTTTACTTTAAGACGTAATTAATACTGAAAGACTAATCTAATAGATAGTGTCTAAGATTTGATATTCAAGGTTAAGCAGTAAATTGCAACATTTAATGTCTGTCTTTAATGCCCATTCGGGATCAGGTCGGATCAGTATGACTTTAGACTTTGGTCTTATTGAGGGATCCCGGGAAAGAAACTACATTTTGGGGAGTTCAGGGATTAACCGATAATGAAAGGAAAGTATCATGGCTGAAGCGCATAGCTATCAAATGGCGATTGATTTACTTTGTTGTCACCTAGGCTTAACTGAAGAAGAAGCCAAAAAAGAGCTGGGTATCAATACTGATTCAGCCACACAGCAGAATATCGCTGACACGCATTATGCGCTGATGGGTTTGAGCAAAAACTAAGGTTTGAATTAAATCCATACTTGCAATGCACATAAGTTTTACTGAAAAAGGCTGCCTTGGCAGCCTTTTTTTGATCGTTTGCGTTGCTATCACGTCATCGATCAGGAAATCAGTTATTCCCTGCTGGCCCGCTACGCGTGCGCAGGCTCCCCGACTAACGGCGTCACATCGATGTATTTGCCCAGATCCTGGCGTTTAGCGCTGAGCAGATAAGGGATCTCACCCAACTTAGGCGCGTCGATGTGCTGCTCCAGCATGGTGATGATATCGGCATAATGTTCTGTGCCGGGATTGATGCGGTTCGCAACCCATCCCACCAAGTTCAGCCCGTCGGCTTTGATACTCTCGGCCGTCAGTTGCGCGTGACTCAGGCAGCCCAGCTTAATGCCAACCACCAGTACCACTGGTAACTGCTCTTGCTTAACCCAGCTCGACAGACAGTCTGAATCTGATACCGGAACCCGCCAGCCACCAGCACCTTCAACTAATACCACGTCACAATTGGCTTTCAGCTTCGCCAGCTTGGCGCTGAGAAACTTCATATTCAATCGTCACATTTTCATGTTTGGCGGCGATGTGAGGCGAAGTGGCCAGTTCCAGCGCATAAGGATTAATATCGTCGTAATCCATTTTCTTCGATGCTGCCTGCAACAGGTGCAGCGCGTCTGAATTACGAAATCCATGCTCGGTTTTCTCACAACCGGCGGCCACCGGCTTATAGCCAATTGTCGCTAAATCCCTGGCAGATAATGCCTGTAAAATGGCTTTGGACGCCACTGTTTTGCCAACGTCGGTATCCGTACCCGCAATAAAAAATGCATCTATCATCGATGTATAACCCCTAAACAAACCTGATATGTTGCAGGCAGAAGACCTTGATGGTTACGAAACACCTGGTAGTGCTGCTCGACCTGAGTGAGCACGCGCCGGCTGGTTAAGCCACGCGAACGACCATTGACGTGATTGGCGCCAATCCCTTTCAAATCGCGCATTAACGAAAATGCAGACTCGTACCAGACTGTAATCGTCGGTAAGTCTATTTGATGTTGCAAACACTGGGCTTGCGCTAACGCAATTTTTAACTGATTGAGCGTGATGAAATGATTAACGTGTTGATGTGCATCAATTTTCGCCCAGGCAGATTTAAGTTCACTCAGGGAACCATCAAGTAAAGTGGAAAATAAACCGATGCCGTCTGCTTTCAAGACCCGACGCACTTCGCGCAAAGGTTGTGATAAATCATCACACCACTGCAATGCCAGGCTTGAAAATACGACATCGAATGATTGGGCCGCAAACGGCAGACGCTCAGCATCCGCCAACACGTAGCGCATCATGTCATCACCACAGCGCTCTCGGGCGGTGCCCAGCATGCCGGAAGATAGATCAGCACACACGACATGAGCACCACGCTGACGCAGTAACAGCGAGAAATGACCGGTGCCACACCCCAGATCCAGCACCTGATAGCCAGTCAGGTCTTGGGGCAGAAAACGAAGTAAACGCTCACCGACATCTCGTTGAAAAGCCGCGTGTTGATCGTAGCAGGCTGCCGCTTTACCAAATGCTTCGGCAATCGCGGCTTTGTCCGTACTCAAAGAGGAATCCGATAGCACGGTGACTGTCATACTTGCTCCTCCAGACAACGCAGCAGGCTCTCTGCCATATGCTGGACATGAGCGACCTGATGACTGGCAGTCAGGGTAATACGCAGCCTTGCACTGCCCTGCGGCACCGTTGGCGGACGAATCGCCGTCATCCAGCACCCGGACTGTTTCATTTGTTCAGCAATATCCAGGGCCCTTTCGGCACTGCCGAGAACAAACGGTTTAATGGTGGTATCCGTCGCCATGTAGCCAGGCAGCTCTTTGAGCATGGCATCATAGGTATCGGATAACTCGACCAACTTATCCCGGCGCCATTGCTGTGACTGAATCATCTGCGCGGCGTGAGTCAGCGCGTGGGCCTGGGCAGGCGGCATCGCCGTAGAGTAAACATGATGACGGGCAAACTGGGTCAGATAATCCCCGACCGAAGCGTTACATAAAATCGCGGCACCAGACAGGCCAAACGCCTTACCGAAGGTCGCCACCAGAATATCCGGTTTTATACCCGCGGCATCACAACTGCCTGCCCCTTTACGACCCAGAATCCCAATGCCGTGCGCATCATCAACGGCCAGCCAGGCTTTACCTTCAATACTATGCTGAATTTGCGCCAACGGAGCCTGATCGCCGTCCATACTGAATACGCCTTCAGTGACGACCAGCTTTGCGGCACTATCGGCATCCAGCAGTTGGTTGAGATGCTTGATATCGTTGTGACGAAAGCGCTTCATGGTCGCTGCACAAAGTAATCCGGCTTCCATCAGCGAGGCATGATTCAGTTTATCCTGAATGACAACATCGTCTTTGTTGAGCAGGGTAAACAACAGTGCCTGATTTGCGCTGAAACCAGAGCCGAACAGCACCGCACGCTCGTAACCGAGCCACTGACACAGTTCTTGTTCAAGTGCCTGATGGGCATAGTTGAAGCCGGTGACCAAAGGCGATGCACCGCTGCCACAACCGTATTTATCCAGGCCGGCCTGCCAGGCTTTAACCAGCTCAGGATCCGCCGCCAGCCCGAGATAATCGTTACTGGAAAAATTGACAAACTGGCGGCCGTTTTGTTCAAAACGAACCTTATTACTACCCTGCAGAAACCTGCAGAGTGCGGCTCAGCCCCTGCTGCCTGCGCGCGGCAAGGGCTTGCTCAATTCTGGAGTTAAACGCTGGCATCGTAGAAAATGTCATCCGCAGTTGGACGGGCAGCCACACGCTCTACCACGCGATCAAGCAGTTCATTTTCAGTAATTTCATCCGGCTTCTGCGCCACTTGCTGGCTGTTGATACCCAGCTTTTTGAACAGCATCATATCGCTGTCTTCTGCCGGGTTTGGTGTTGTCAGTAGCTTGCACCCATAGAAAATAGAGTTAGCACCAGCCATAAAGCAAAGGGCCTGCATCTGCTCATTCATATTCTCGCGACCGGCTGACAAGCGCACTGCTGACTGTGGCATCATGATGCGGGCAACCGCGATCAAACGAACAAAATCAAACGGCTCCACATCTTCTGCTGTCTCCAGCGGCGTACCTTTGACTTTAACCAGCATGTTGATCGGCACACTTTCCGGGTGTACCGGCAGGTTAGCCAGTTCCACCAGCAGGCCAGCGCGGTCATTGGTGCTTTCGCCCATGCCGATAATACCGCCTGAACAGATTTTCATGCCGGCATCACGCACGTGGGACAAGGTATCCAGGCGATCCTGATAAGTACGCGTGGTGATGATGTTGCCGTAGAAACTCAGGTGAGGTGTCCAGGTTGTGGTTGTAGTAATCCAGCCCGGCGTCAGCCAGCTCTTTCGCCTGTTCAGAATCAAGCATACCCAGCGTCATACAGGTTTCCAGCCCCATACCTTTCACGCCTGAGATCATCTCTTTAAGCAGTGGCATATCACGCGCTTTCGGGTTCTTCCACGCCGCGCCCATACAGAAACGGGTGGAACCTGAGTTTTTCGCTTTTTGCGCGGCGTCTAATACACGTTCCACTTCCATCAGACGCTCTTTATCAACGTCGGTACGGTAGTGCGCACTTTGCGGACAATACTTACAGTCTTCTGGGCAGGCACCGGTTTTTATCGACAATAAAGTGCTGACCTGAACATAGTTATTCGGGTGAAACTGGCGATGCACCAGCTGTGCCTCAAACAACAGGTCCATAAACGGTTTTTCAAGCAGGGCGTTGACTTCAGCCACTGTCCAGTTATGACGAGTTTCCACGTGTAATCCTTGTTGGGGTTATTAGTTTTATGTTGGCTAGTCTACCGACAAGCGTTAGACTGTCAACAACAACAAAATCAACAGGTTTACACTTGTTTAATTTTTAATCTAATTTTCAGTTCGGATTATCTATGGATCTCGCCTTCGACCGCCAGCACATCTGGCATCCCTACACTTCAACCCTCACACCTCTGACCTGCTATCCGGTGACCCATGCCGACGGTGTCTCCCTCTATCTTGAGGATGGTACAGCGCTGGTAGATGGCATGTCTTCCTGGTGGTCCGCCATTCACGGTTATAATCATCCGCGCCTCAATCAGGCCGCTCACCAGCAGATTGATAAGATGTCTCATGTTATGTTCGGCGGTATCACCCATCAGCCGGCGATTGATGCCTGCCGCAAACTGCTGGATCTGGCTCCGGATAATCTGCAACATGTTTTCCTGGCTGATTCCGGCTCAGTCGCAGTCGAAGTAAGCCTGAAAATGGCGCTGCAATACTGGCACGCGAAAGGCGAACAGCGACCAAAGTTTCTGACCCTGCGCCACGGCTATCACGGTGATACCTTCGCCGCGATGTCAGTCACCGATCCGGACAATTCGATGCACAGTCTGTACAAAGGCTTCCTGCCGGAGCATCTGTTTGCTGAGTCGCCGCAAGGCGGCTTTTGGCAAGAGTGGGATGACAACGACATCGCCGATTTCCGTCGTCAGCTGACCGCCAATCATACTCAGATAGCGGCCGTCATCATGGAACCTATCGTACAGGGTGCAGGAGGAATGCGTATTTATCACCCGCAGTTCCTGCGTGAAGTGCGCGCCTTGTGTGATGAATTTGGCGTCTTGCTGATCCTGGATGAAATTGCCACCGGATTTGGTCGCACCGGCAAGTTGTTCGCCTGCGAACACGCAGGCATTGCACCGGACATTCTGTGTGTCGGTAAAGCGCTGACCGGTGGTTACATGACCTTATCGGCAGCCCTGGCCAGCAAAGATGTCGCAGATACAGTGTGTGGCGGTGAGGCCGGCTGCTTCATGCACGGACCGACTTTTATGGGTAACCCGCTGGCATGTTCGGTAGCGGCTGCGAGTCTGAAATTAATTGCAGAAAATCATTGGCAACAACAGGTTAAACAGATTGAGCAATGCTTTGCTGAACGTTTACCTCTCCTCAACCACTATCCGCAAGTCAAAGCAACACGCTGGCTTGGCGCTATCGGGGTGGTAGAAACACATCATCCGGTGCACATGGAAGCGATTCAGGCATTGTTTGTCGAACATGGGGTGTGGATTCGCCCGTTTGGCCGTTTAATCTATATGATGCCTCCGTTTATCAGTGAAGCACATCATCTCGACCAACTGCTTAACGCGGTAGAAGCAGCCTTAAAGACCCCGGAATGTTTTCAGTCGTAGCAAGGCTTTCAGCACAAAGACCGTTTTTGGGTTAAACCTTCGGGCTTAGCACCGTTTGTTAGTAATCGATATTTGTTAGCAGTACATATTTGTCAGAAATAGAATTTTGTTAGCGATACAAAATGGCCACCGGCGCTCAGGCGCCGATGGCCATTAATAAAAGGAGTCTGGTTAACAGCACTGCTTTACCACCAGATTCGCCAATACTTATACCGCGTGCTGGGTCACATAATGCTGCCAGTACTGGTAAGCCGTGGCCATGGCTTGTTCGCGATCAAGGGTCTTGGCAAACAGAAACCGCAGTCATGGTGGCAACCACGCTATTGGCCATCTGTACTTTATCCTCTTCTGCAGTGCCAAGCGGGCAATCAGCAGGTAATGCAATATCAGACAGGTATTGTTCAGGCCAGTAATAACTGTGTACACCGTCGGTTTGGCTCAGCCACACCGTCTGACTCACTTTCGGGTTATATTCCGACTCACCGGATTGCCCTTTAAACGACACGACAGCATGCGCTGTCTTACCAATCACGTGCTCAACTTCCGCGTGCAGCTGCTGAAAACCCGGGTGAAAGCTACCGCGCAGGCCAATCTCAGCGCCACCAGGATTAAGCGCCCGCACCACGGTATTGATCGGTGTACGCAAACCATAGCGGTTTTTCCAGCTCATCATCAGCTCAGCCTGAGGTGCAAACGCGCTCAGCGGCAAATAGGCGATATTACCGGTTTGCAGCAGGAGTTCGGCATGGTCTGCATCGGATGCCAGCGGTACCTGGCAAGCGGTCAGGTAATCCTGAGCATGTTCACGGGATGCGGGTTTGTCATTGTAGCCGTGCATTAAGATCTTATGACCGTTATCTGCCATGATTCTGGCCGCCAGCAGATGCCATGGTTTTCCCGCCGCAGCGCGTTTACCGGCGTAACATGGCCAGTCAATTTCTGCACCAATCGCCGGCACCCGGGACTGGAATGCTTTTACAAATCCGCCGATTTCCGCATTGGTCTCATTCTGGACCCTGATCAGCATCAGCAGCATGGCCATCTGGTCATCACCCACTTCACCATTCAGATACTCATCCATCACTTGATAGGCTTGATCAAAAGTCAGTGGCTTACGCCCGCGTTTCTCCGCGCCCTACCGTGCGAATACATTCCAGAATCGTACTCATTGCGACCTCATTCCTGTGCACAGCCGATGATACGGCCGTGGTTATTTTGTTATTTATCGCTTTGTTTTACCACGTAATCGTTACGGGTCAATAGCCAGCAGTGATAACACACTTCTCTCTTTCAGTATCGTACAACTTAGCAGCGAAAGGCTGACAAAATCAGCGACGCAAAAATCGCATCGGATTCAAGGCATACGGTGCATGCTAAGCAGTCAACAAAGCGGTATTAGTAAAATAAAAGCGCCCTATTTTGCATAAAACAGGGCGCTTTGTTCTAGGTATTAACTTGGACGAGTTATCTTTAATCAATTTAACATTTGCAAAGCTCGTACCAAAAACTAAACCATTAAAATTCAATACGTTATAAATTAGCATATCAAAACAACGCACCCGATTTGTGCATCATGCCCTATCAGCTATCATTCAGGGCTATTTTAGGTCCCCTATTTTAAGGTATAAAAAGATTTAAGGTATAAAAAAACCGGCAGTTTCAATGCCGGTTTTGGTATTTATATGTCTGAACCGGAGATTAACCGATGTGAGTCAGACCACCCATGTATTTATGCAGTACTGCCGGAATCTCGATACGACCGTCGGCTTGCTGGTAGTTTCTCCAGGATAGCAACCATAGTACGGCCCACAGCCAGACCAGAACCGTTCAGGGTATGAACCAGCTCAGGTTTCTTCTCACCTTTACGGCGGAAACGTGCTTGCATACGACGCGCCTGGAAATCCCACATGTTTGAGCAAGAAGAGATTTCACGGTAAGTTTTCTGTGCTGGAACCCAGACTTCCAGATCGTAAGTCTTACGAGCGCCAAAGCCCATATCACCGGTACAAAGCACCACTTTGCGGTAAGGCAGCTCCAGCAGTTGCAGAACTTTTTCTGCGTGGCCGGTCAACTCTTCCAGTGCCGCCATTGAATCTTCTGGCTTGGTAATCTGAACCAATTCCACTTTGTCGAACTGGTGCATACGAATCAAACCACGCGTGTCACGACCGTAAGAACCTGCTTCTGAACGGAAACATGGGGTATGCGCTGTCATCTTCAGAGGCAGATCTGCTTCTTCTGAAATGGTGTCACGAACCAGGTTAGTTACCGGCACTTCAGCTGTTGGAATCAGAGACAGACGACGAGGCTCTTCATCACTGGCTTTTTCGGCCAATGGTTCAGTGTGGAACAGGTCTTTACCGAATTTAGGCAGCTGACCAGTACCAAACAGCGTGTCAGCGTTCACCAGGTATGGCACGTACAGTTCGGTGTAACCGTGCTCATCGGTATGCAGATCCAGCATGAACTGCGCAATCGCACGGTGCAGACGGGCAAACTGACCTTTCATCACCACAAAACGTGCACCAGTGATCTTGGTTGCGCTGGCAAAATCAATACCGTCGCCCATTTCACCCAGGTCAACGTGATCTTTGACTTCAAAATCGTACTCTTTCGGTGTACCCCAACGAGACACTTCAACGTTGTCGTTCTCATCTTTACCATCTGGTACTGAATCATCCGGCAGGTTAGGCACACTTTGAGTGATCGCTTCCAGTTGGTTCTGAACAGCGTCCAGCTCAACTTTCTTCGCGTCCAGGTCAGCACCCAGGTTACCGATTTGCTTTTTAACTTCCTCAGCACCGGCTTTGTCACCTTGTGACATCAGCTGACCGATTTGCTTGGAGATGGAGTTACGCGTGGATTGTAAATTTTCAACTTCTACTTGAATGGACTTACGTTGTTCTTCAAGTGTACGAATTGCGTCTACGTCGAGTTTGAAACCGCGACGCGCTAGTTTTGCAGCTGTTTCATCCAGCTCTGTACGAAGTAATTTAGAATCCAGCATTGCTAATCCTATGCTTTTAAGTTGCGAAAAAACGCGTGTGCTTCCTTTTTAACCAAAGCCACGCGTATAGAAATTTATTGGGTCAAAGATAACGAAAAGTGACTAGTTTTCATAGCGCTTTCGTGGGCTTTTTGCGTCCAGGTCGGCCAGATAATCTAACTTTTCACCAATCTTAGTTTCTAAGCCCCGTTTGGTTGGCTCATAGTAGCGAGTTCCGGTCATTTCCGGTGGCAGGTAACGTTCACCGGCGGCATAAGCACCCGGTTCGTCATGGGCGTAGCGGTATTCCTCACCATACCCCATATCTTTCATCAGTTTGGTCGGCGCATTACGCAAGTGAATCGGCACTTCAAACTCCGGCAAATTCTGCGCGTCATTGAGGGCCTGAGCCCAGGCGGTGTAAACAGCGTTGCTTTTCGGCGCACAGGCCAGATAGACAATCGCCTGAGCAATCGCGCGTGTCCCCTCGTAGGCACCAACCCGATGGAAACAATCCCAGGCTGATAACGCCACCTGCATCGCACGCGGATCCGCATTGCCGATATCTTCCGAAGCGATCGCCAGCAACCGGCGCGCGATATAAAGCGGATCACAACCGGCGCTAATCATCCGCGCCGCCCAGTACAGGGCACCATCCGGGTTAGAAACCGCGAATCGATTTGTGCACAGCCGAAATCAGGTCATACCAAATGTCACCTTTGTTATCAAAGCGCGCCACTTTTTCGCCGGCCACTTCGGCCAGCAAGCTGATCGTGACCTGCTTGACGCCCTGCTCATCCGGCTCTGCCATATCATACAGCAGCTCGAGATAATTGAGTGACATACGGGCATCGCCGTTCACCAGCTCTGCCAAACGTTCCAGAACCTGGTCATGAAATTCAGCACTTTCCTTACCAAGGCCACGTTCACTATCGGCTATGGCCTGATTCAGAGCCTGCAGGATTTCGTCTTTACTGAGCGATGTAAGCTTATAAACCCGCGCACGGGATAACAATGCGTTATTAAGTTCGAATGACGGGTTTTCCGTTGTCGCTCCGATAAAGGTCACCGTGCCATCTTCGATATGCGGTAAGAAAGCATCCTGCTGAGATTTGTTAAAGCGATGTACCTCGTCGACAAACAAAATAGTTCGCCTGCCCGCCAACTTGTTTTCCCGCGCTTTCTCAATCGCAGCGCGAATTTCTTTCACCCCGGAAGTCACCGCTGACACACGCTCCACTTCGGCATTAGCATAGTTGGCCGCCACTTCAGCTAAAGTGGTTTTGCCGGTGCCCGGAGGCCCCCACAAAATCATCGAGTGAATTTGACCCGCTTCCAACGCCCGGCGCAACGGTTTGCCCGGTCCGAGGATATGCTGCTGACCAATATACTGGTCAACGGTTTGTGGTCGCATACGTGCTGCCAGAGGACGAAAATCTTCGTCCCCGGCAAAGTCAAAGCTGTAGTTACTCAAGGTGATAGTTACTCAGGGTGATTGCTACTCAAGGTTATCGCCATTCAGGGTGATCAGTCACTGACTGTGCGGTTTATTCTGTGCGCTGGTCGTCCACTTCTACGCCATCCGGCACTTTAAAGGTAAAACGACTCTTTGGTGGTGTTTGCGAAGACACGTCATCAAAGGTAAACAGGCTTTGTTGCCCGTCCTGCTCAATCACGGTAAAGCCTTTCACCACACCTGCATTGTTAATAGTGATTTGGAACTGGCCCTGATTGGAGTCGACCGCGGTCGGAGTCAGGGTAAACACATCACCGTTTTCTTCAACCCGGTATGCGTCCCAGTCACTGGCACGGTTGCGGGTCAGCAGCACAAACGGTGTCTGTTTCTGTCGCCTGGGCCTGGTCATAAATGGTGACTTGCTCGATAAACGGGCTGTAGTACCACAATGATTTACCGTCCGAGACCAACAAGTTTTCGTCCGGTGCCTCGGTTTGCCAGCGGAACAGGCTCGGGCGGGCGATATCCACTTCACCGTTACCTTCCATTACAACGTCACCGTCCGGACTGACGACCTGTTGCTCAAATTTAGCACTAAAACCATCGGTCATCGCCAAACGCTCACTGAGCGTCTCTTTGGGTGAGGCGAAAACGGAAAAACTGCAAAAACACAGTGCTAGCCATTTGTTCATTCTGTCACAGCTCCTAGCTATTGGGGATAAGGAAGTTATAGGCGTTTTACTTCCTTATTGTGTCAATCCTGTGTGGGAAAAGTTCGATTCACGCGAATCAAAGTCATCAAAAACTCACCGCGTGGTGACTCACCATACGGCCGATACTTCGACTTACAGTGACGATATCAGCCAACAGCCAATCCGCAGCACTGCTTGAACTTTTTGCCACTGCCACAAGGGCAGGCGTCATTACGGCCGATATCTTTAAACGGATTAATACTCTGCGCTTTTGAGCCAAGCATGGCTTCATCGGCAGCCAGAGCGACTTCATGAACCATGAGGTCCAGTTGCTTGATCATCGAGGCCAGGTTTGGCGGTGAATCGTAGCCTGCCGCTTTCATTTCCGCGTGCGTCTGCTCTTCATCAATCGCCAGCATCAGGGTCGTCAGCAGAGCTTGCAGCATACGCACCGAACCATCTGACAGATGGACTTCATGCCACAACGGCTCAACGTGCGGCCAGACATTCATAAAACCTTCGGCAAAATCAGCCAATGCCTCTTCACTGGATTCAGGTTGCGCAGCCAATAGTGCCAGCAAGCCGTAACTGTTCTGCTTTAACTGATTGTACTGAGCATGGATCTGCTCCACGACTGCTGGTTTAATCGCACCGGCCTGCTCACCAAACACGGCTTGCAACCATTCTTCAGGGTCGAGCGGTTTCGTCGCCAGATTGGCGGCATATACTGCACCTTCAATAAACAACGGTGATTGATCACACTCATCCTGAGTCAGATTGACTAGCTGATAGCTCATGGGGTCTCTTATATTTCATCAATGGCGAAAGCGGCATTATACCCAAACTGACCCGCTTGTGTGTGCCGATTTCCTCACAACTGCAGGCTTCCTCGCCAACAAAACCAATAACAACCGCTTCGCCGACCGGGTATGGCGTGACATTTGGGGTACGCCACACTACAATCTCGCCTCAATTTTGAACGGCAATGATAAAACACACTATGCGAGTAATTTTAGGCCCGATGGAGGGCGTACTGGATCACCTGATGCGTGAGATGCTGACACAGATTAATGATTATGATTTCTGTGTGACTGAGTTTGTGCGCGTCGTCAGCCAGCCATTGCCGGATCACGTGTTTTATCGCCTCTGTCCCGAACTGAAACAGAACTCACAAACGGCCTCCGGCGTACCGGTCAAGGTCCAGTTACTGGGTCAGGATCCGCACTGGATGGCAGAAAATGCTATTCGCGCCGCCGAACTGGGTGCGTGTGGCGTTGACCTTAACTTTGGTTGCCCGGCCAAAATGGTAAACCAGAGCAAGGGCGGCGCAGCGTTGCTGCAACATCCGGAGTTGATTTACCAGGTCATCAAAGCCTGCCGTGAAGCTGTGCCTGCCGATATTCCGGTCACGGCCAAAATTCGTCTGGGCTGGGAAAATCCTGATGACTGCTTTGAAATTGTCGATGCGGTGGAGCAGGCAAAAGCCGATGAACTCACCGTGCATGCCCGTACCAAAGCCGGTGGTTACAAAGCCAATGAAATTAAATGGCATTACATTGACCAGATTCGCCAGAAAACGTCACTACCGCTGATTGCTAATGGCGAAATCTGGAACTATCAGGATGGTCAGGCCTGTATCGAAACCACCGGGGTTGATTCATTGATGGTCTGTCGCGGCGCATTGAACGTCCCAAACCTGGGTAATATTGTTAAGCACAACCACACTGCGATGCCCTGGAATGAAGTGGTTGATCTGCTGCTCAAGTATTCCGCTTATGAAGTGCGCGGCGACAAAGGCAAGTACTACCCGAATCGCGTTAAACAATGGTTTTCTTACCTGCGTCAGGCCTATCCTCAAGCAGCGGACCTGTTCCGGGAAATCCGTACCCTAACCCAGGTCGACCCTATTGTCGATCACTTGAAACGTTATCGTGATGAATTGGACGCAGTCAGCGCCTAAAAAATCAGGCCCCGGATGGTGATATCCGGGGCCTGATTTCTTTTAGTTTTATAAAAAGGTACGTGATAAACAGTTTCTAGCTGCGCGAGCAGACCTTTATACCCAATACCGATTAACTCAACAGTAAGCTATCATCCGACAGTTCTTCACCGCGCACTTTGGAGAACATTTCCAGCAAGTCAGGTACATCCATGTTAGCGCGCTGCTCACCGGCCACATCCAGCACAATATTGCCCTGATGCAGCATCACTGTGCGATCACCACACGCCAGCGCGTCTTTCATCGAGTGGGTGACCATCATCACCGTCAGATTGAACTCAGTGACGATTTTCTTGGTCAGATCGATGATAAATGCCGCCATACGCGGATCCAGTGCTGCCGTATGCTCATCTAAAAGCAGCAGTTTACTGTCCGACAACGTCGCCATCACCAGGCTGACAGCCTGACGCTGACCACCTGACAACAGACCGATACTGTCACCGAGGCGATCTTCCAGGCCTAAGCCCAGAATACTGATCCGCTCCTGAAACAACTTACGACGATTGCTCGACAAAGCATGTTTCCAGCCACGACGTTTACCACGCATGTACGCCAGAGCCATATTCTCTTCAATGGTCAGGGCACCACAGGTACCGGCCAGCGGGTCCTGAAACACACGCGCGCACAGATTTGCACGGCGATCGACACTCTGGCGCGTAACATCAATATCATCAATCAACACCTGCCCGCCCACCATCGGCGTTTCACCAGTGACAGCGCCAAGCAGCGTCGATTTACCGGCGCCGTTCGACCCAATGACGGTCAGGAACTGATGCTCAGGAACTTCAAGATTCACGCCACGCAGAGCGCGGTTTTCGAGGATAGTGCCAGGATTAAAGGTCACTTGAATATCTTCTAACCGAATCATAGCGCTTCTCCTGACGACTTACCCTGCTTGCTTTTTGGTGTTTTGGATTTCATATTGCGTTTCACACGCGGCATGATCAGCGCTGCGGCAACCAGCACGGCGGTCACCAGGTTCAGATCTGAAGCCTGTAAGCCAAACATGCCTGAACTCAGAGCAAAGGCCACAGCCAGACGGTACAACACCGAGCCGACAATCACAGCGACCACTGCCACCCAGATTTTACGTCCCGGGATCAAGGTCTGGCCCAGAATCACCGCCGCCAGGCCAACCACTATGGTACCGACACCTGAGGTAACATCCGCAAAGCTGTTGGTCTGAGCGAAAAGTGCGCCGGCGAAACCGACAAAGCCGTTTGAAATCGCCAGACAAAAATACGTATAAAACGCTGTGCTGGCTCCCTGAGCCGCCACCATACGCGCGTTAACGCCCGTGGCACGCAGACCGAGGCCAAAGTCACTGTTGAGCAGACGAATAATAAACAGCGCTGAGATAACAACCAGCACACCGACCACTAACGGACGAATCCACATCGCGTCGCCCATGGCTTCGAACGGGGTCAGAATGGTGTCTTCACCAAGCAGCGCCAGGTTCGGACGTCCCATAATGCGGATGTTGATCGAGAAAGCGGCAATCATGGTCAGAATCGAGGCCAAAAGATGCAAGATGCCACAACGTACAGTCAGAAAAGCGGTCACCCAACCCGTTGCCATACCAGCGACGATCGCAAGGCCTGTTGCCAGCCAAGGGTCGATACCCGATACAATGGCGGTTGCCGCAACCGCTGCGCCCATCGGAAAACTACCATCGACACTCAAATCGGGAAAATCGAGCACCCGGAACGTCAGATAAACGCCCAAAGCAACCAACCCGTAAATCAGGCCAACTTCTAAGGCCCCAAAAAATGCAAAAGCAGACATACAAACTCCCTTTTCTGCTTAATTCTGAGCGGCCCGCAGGCCGCTCAGTCAGGTTCAGCGCAACAATTCACTGCCGCACTGCCATTTATTATTTTACGCTGGTCGCGCGATCCAGGACGGATTGCGGAATGGTCATACCCAGTTTGTCAGCCGCGGTTTTGTTGATCACCAGATCCGAACCTTTCGCGACTTCAACGTTCAGGCTACCCGGTTTGGCACCGTCCAGGATTTTCGCCACGTAGTCTGCAGTCTGGACACCAATCTGGTAGTAGTCAAAGCCAAGGCTTGCCACAGCACCACGCTCAACATAGGAGGTTGCAGCACCAAATACCGGTGTTTTCGCCTGGTTTCGCCGCCACAATCATACCTTCAATCGCACTGGCGACGGTGTTGTCGATCAGAGCATAAATGATGTCTGACTTAGCAGCGATGGCTTGAGTGGCTGACTGAACATCGGCACTTTTCAGTGCGGTTGCTTCAACCAGAGTCAGGCCATGTTTATCGGCAGATGATTTGAGCAGTTCCATCAGGCTGACCGCATTGGCCTCGCCCGGGTTGTAAACCACGCCAATCGATTTCACGTTAGGCATCAGCTCTTTAATCAGCTCTACGTGCTGCTCTACCGGAGAAAGATCCGACAGACCGGTGACGTTTTTGCCCGGCTGTTCCATCTGCTTAACCAGCTTGGCACCGACAGGATCCGTTACTGCAGTAAAAACGATAGGGATAGATTTGGTTGCAGCAACCAGAGCCTGTGCGGTCGGGGTCGCAATCCCAACCAGTACATCCGGGTTTTCACCGACAAACTGACGAGCGATCTGAACGGCAATTGCCGGGTTACCCTGCGCGGTTTTAAAATCAAACTCGAGGTTTTTGCCCTCTTCATAACCTTTGGCTTTCAAACCATCTAACAGGCCCTGGCGAGCGGCATCGAGCGCCGGGTGTTCAACAATTTGTGATACTGCGACTTTGGCGGTTTTCGCCATAATGCTTTGCGACGAGAGTAATGCAGCGCCCACCAGAACAGCGGTCGCAATAGCTTTGCGTGCTTTCATCTTAACTCCTTGATATAAAGCTTTTTTATTTTAGTGCTATGTTGTGTTTTTTCTTCGTTGTATCCACTGCGTACAACTAACAACATTATTACCAGTTAGTTCGGGTAAAGGGAAGCGAGAGTTAACAGGAAAATAACAAAAAGAGAGCTGGGAATATGGTATCGCGCGCAAATTTGAGAAGAGTTCACTATTTGAGCATTTATGAGTCCGGGTCGCTTACCGGCGCCACGCATGCAAATTAAGTTGAAGATGCAGCCGTGACTGCGCCAGTTTGTGATTTAACTAATTTGTGATTTAACTAACGAGCTCATTAGCGCTGTACGGACCAATAAGAAGTATTAGGCCATTACCCGTTAGATGTTAGACGTTAGAAAGAAGCAACTGGTTGAATATTGTTTTAACAATATTGAAAGAGTGATTAGGTTGTAAAACTTCTGTTTAAAAAAACATCTGTTTACAAAAAATGAGAGGATAAACTAAAGGCCGTACTATTGAACATCGCACGACCAACAAAATACCATCAAGATAGCAACAAAAGTGACTCATTATATTAATACAGTTGAGCACATATTAAATTAATTGAATAACTAATTTATTTGTTGAGTCTTTAAACGCATCAACGGCAACTTTATAAAGGTAACTTCAGTAATGGCATCTTCAGTGCCAATAGAAGAGCTCAAGCTGCCATCAAGGCTCAGAAACCAGCGCTCAAGCGCCGTTTCATCCAACTGGCGAAATGCCCGGTTCAAAATCGCGGCCAATTCTTTATAGCGTGGCTTGGAGTTGGCCGGTTCGAGTGCAAACCCCGTCTCGATGATTTTTTCATGCAGCTCATGATACCAATGCGCCAGAGCCGGCGGCAGTTGGGTATTCGCACGGTTGCCCAGCCACCATATCCCTTGCAGCGGCAGGCTTATCGCAAACAAAGCGACCACAATCGTCTGCGGCATTGCGCCAGCGTTGTGAAAGGTCATTTGCGTCAGCACACTGATCGCGGCTACCGCCGGCATCACTTTAATCGCGAAGCGCGTCGCCTTGATGATGCGTGGTTCCGGAAACAGCAGATTCAGCTCTTTGCGCATCGGCCAGCTGTCCATGTACTTCTGACCATCTTTTAGGCTGTGGATGATTCCTGCTTTATTACTCATACCATTCCCCTCGTTAAAGCTGCCAATCGCTCTTTAAAAAATAGTTGAACGATTCAACAAATGGCGTAAAAATTTGACAAATTATAATATTCTTTCAAATTTTTTTTGTTATCTTGACCTAATATCGCTATCCTTTGCGCATTCTCAATCTCATTGTTGCCCGTAATTATTATTTAAGCAACTCTGCGATGAATGCAGCACGGATTGCACCGACGATTACACTGACACTGTCACGTCTCTATTATACGGAAATTGAAGCTTTATTGACCAAGATTAGTAACGATCCTGTATGGGTCAGCTATTCTTGAGATTAATTTTTGTCCTAACCGATTATTACAGGTAGTTACTCATGTCTAAGCTAGTTTTAGTTTTAAACTGCGGTAGTTCTTCACTTAAGTTCGCTGTTGTCGACGCACAAAATGGCGACGAGTACCTTTCAGGTCTTGCTGAATGTCTACACCTTCCAGAAGCACGTATCAAGTGGAAACTTGACGGCAAGCACGAAGCTCAACTGGGTGATGGCGCTGCACACGATGAAGCTCTGACTTTCATCGTTGAAACTATTCTTGCTTCTAAGCCAGAACTGGCAGCTCAACTGAAAGCCATCGGCCACCGTGTTGTACACGGCGGTGAGCAGTTCACTCAATCAGCACTGATCGACGAAACTGTTCTGAAAGGTATTGAAGACGCGGCTAGCTTCGCTCCTCTGCACAACCCAGCGCACATCGTTGGTATTAAAGCAGCTCAGAAAGCATTCCCTGCACTGCAGAACGTTGCCGTATTCGATACCGCTTTCCACCAAACTATGCCAGAAGAAGCGTACCTGTACGCGCTGCCATACAACCTGTACAAAGAGCACGGCATCCGTCGCTACGGCGCACACGGTACGTCTCACCTGTTCATCGCACGTGAAGCAGCAGAGCGTCTGGGTAAACCAGCTAGCGAACTGAACATCATCAACTGCCACCTGGGCAACGGTGCGTCTGTTTGTGCAATCAAGAACGGCCAGTCAGTTGACACCTCTATGGGTCTGACTCCACTGGAAGGTCTGGTTATGGGCACTCGTTGTGGCGATATCGATCCTGCGATCGTATTCCACCTGCACGACACGCTGGGTTACTCAGTGGCTGACATCAACAAGATGCTGACTAAAGAGTCTGGCCTGCAAGGTCTGACCGAAGTGACTTCTGACTGCCGCTTCGTTGAAGACAACTACGGCACTAGAGAAGAAGCGACTCGTGCAATGGACGTATTCTGCCACCGCCTGGCGAAATACGTTGCAGGTTACACAGCGAGCATGGACGGTCGTCTGGACGCTATCGTGTTTACCGGTGGTATCGGTGAGAAACTCTGCACCAATCCGTGAAATGGTTCTGAACCGCCTGGCTATCTTCGGTATCGAAGTAGACGGCGCAGCTAACCTGAAAGCACGTTTCGGCGGCGAAGGTGTTATCACAACTGAAAACAGCCGTATTCCAGCGATGGTTATCTCAACCAACGAAGAACTGGTTATCGCTGAAGACACAGCTCGTCTGACCAACATCTAATCAGATTCCCTGGCTAACTCCTCGAGTTAGCCAGTGTTTTTTAGGGGCTCAACACCCGCTCTGTCACTCTCATCTTGCAGATCGCCTGTTGGGCTTTGTTCCTTTCAATCTAAGCTCCTTAGATTTTAAACAATAGTGTTGAGGTACTTTAAGAATGTCCCGTACTATTATGCTTATCCCAACCAGTGCCGGCGTTGGTCTTACCAGCGTAAGCATGGGTTTGCTGCGTGCTATGGAACGCAAAGGCGTAAATGTTTCTTTCTACAAGCCAATCGCGCAGCCACGCAGTGGCGGCGACCAGCCTGACCTGACTTCTACCATCATCAGTGCAAACAGCAGCATCAAACTGGCTCAGCCAATGTCGATGCCTGAAGCTGAAGGCCTGATCGGCGGCGAGAAAATGGACGTACTGCTGGAAACTATCGTTGAGCGTTACAACCAAATCAATAAAGATTCGGAAGTAACTCTGATCGAAGGTCTGGTTCCGACCCGTAAGCATCCGTTCGCTAACCAGGTGAACTACGAAGTAGCAAAAACGCTGGGCGCAGAGATCGTTTTGGTTGCCACTCCTGGCACCGACAACCCATCTCAGCTCAAAGAGCGTCTGGAAGTGGCCTGCTCTAACTTCGGCGGCGTGAAGAACAAAAACATCGCTGGTGTGATCATCAACAAGCTGAACGCTCCGGTTGATGAAGCAGGCCGTACTCGTCCTGATCTGTCTGAAATCTTTGACGATTCTGACGCAGCGACCAAAGCAAACCTGGAAGTGATGCAGATCTTCAACTCCAGCCCAATCCGCGTTCTGGGTTGCGTGCCATGGAATGTTGAACTGATCGCGACCCGTGCTATCGATATGGCGAAGCACCTGAAAGCTGAAATCGTTAATGCCGGTGAGATCAACACTCGCCGCGTGAAGAGCATCACTTTCTGTGCCCGTTCACTGCCACACATGATTGAGCACTTCAAACCAGGTTCACTGCTGGTGACTTCAGCAGACCGTCCGGACGTTATCGTTGCGGCATCTCTGGCAGCGATGAACGGCGTTGAGATCGGTGCTATCCTGCTGACCGGTGGTTACGACATCCCGCACGAAATCGAACAGCTGTGTAAACCTGCTTTCGAATCAGGCCTGCCAATCTTCAAGGCACAGGGTAACACCTGGCAAACTTCGCTGAACCTGCAAAGCTTCAGCCTGGAAGTTCCGGCGGACGATAAAGAGCGTATCGAGTTCGTTAACGATCACGTTGCCAGCCACATCGACGGCCCTTGGATCGACTCTCTGAGTGAAGGTACTCAGGGTATTCGTCGTCTGAGCCCGCCTGCGTTCCGTTACCAGCTGACTGAGTTCGCTCGTCGTGCCGGTAAACGTATCGTTCTGCCTGAAGGTGATGAGCCACGTACCGTTAAAGCTGCATCTATCTGTGCTGAACGCGGTATCGCGACTTGTGTCCTACTGGGTAACCCGGATGAAATCCGTCGCGTAGCCGCGCAACAAGGTGTTGAACTGGGCGCTGGCGTTGAAATCATCGATTCTGACGCTATCCGCGAAAACTACGTTGCTCGTCTGGTTGAGCTGCGTGGCGCGAAAGGCATGACTGAAGTAGTTGCTCGCGAGAAGCTGGAAGATTCAGTATTCCTGGGCACCATGATGCTGGAAGCCAACGAAGTCGACGGTCTGGTTTCTGGTGCCGTTCACACAACGGCCAACACCATCGTTCCTCCGTTCCAGATCATCAAGACAGCACCAAATGCGTCGATCGTTTCTTCGATCTTCTTCATGCTGCTGCCTGACCAGGTTCTGGTTTACGGTGACTGTGCAATCAACCCGGATCCAACCGCTGAGCAACTGGCTGAGATTGCTATCCAGTCAGCAGATTCTGCCGCTGCATTCGGTATTGATCCTCGCGTAGCGATGATCTCTTACTCGACCGGTACTTCAGGTAAAGGCGCTGACGTTGATAAAGTACGTGAGGCGACTCGCCTGGCACAGGAAAAACGTCCCGACCTGGTTATCGACGGTCCGCTTCAGTACGACGCAGCGATCATGGAGAACGTAGCAGCTTCTAAAGCACCTAACTCTCCGGTTGCAGGTAAAGCGACAGTATTTGTGTTCCCAGACCTGAACACAGGTAACACCACTTACAAAGCGGTACAGCGTAGTGCTGACCTGGTTTCAATCGGTCCGATGCTGCAAGGAATGCGTAAGCCGGTGAACGACCTGTCACGCGGCGCACTGGTTGACGATATCGTCTACACCATCGCTCTGACTGCAATTCAGGCAGACCAAGAGCAAAAATAATTGCTTATGACTGAAGATAAAGGCCTTCGCACTGCGAAGGCCTTTTGTTTATTTGTGCCCTGCCCTTGTGAAAAGCACTGACACATGAAACAACCAGCTGATGATATTTAGATAATCCACAGCGTCAGTAAACCAAGCCCGACGGACAGCAGCATCACCGGCATCACTCTTATACCGACCTGCCTGTCACCCACGACCCAGGCCATCCCCATTTTCACCAAGGTATTAACCGAGGCAGCAATCACAATACCCAGCGCCGCAGTATGATTATCCAGCCCGTCTGAACTCTGCCTCGCCAGAGCGAGTGTGATCGCATCGACATCGGTAATCCCGGACACCGCGGCCAGCACCAGGGTGCCAGCTTCACCAAACCACTCTGACAAAGCATGCGATAGCAACATGATCAGAGCCAAGACCAGGCCAAACCACAACGCAGATTGCAACGCGAGCGGATTGTTATGGCGTTTTTCCTGTTCACTTTGTTGTTCAGAAGCCACCGTCTCAGCGGATCGCCACAATAACCATGCCGGCAGGTAAAGCGCCAGCATCATCACTCCGACCACAGGCGCCAGCATCGGCAGTAAATTCTTGTTAATCAATGAAAGCACCACCAACAGCCGCGGGAAACATGGTGCCGCACGACAGCAGAATACCGCACGCCAGCAAAGGACTGATGTCAGCCCGCTCACGCGACAACTGGGAAAATTGCAAGGTTAAAGCGGTCGATGAGCTAAGCCCCGCAAACGCAGCGGTAAACAGCACGCCGCGTCGGGCACCACCGATACGAATGGCAAAGTAACCAATAAAAGAGATGCTGGCGATCAGTACTACCATCCACCAAATCTCATACGGATTCAGAGCGCCCCAAGGGCCGTAACTCTGATTGGGTAATAGCGGCAGCATCACAATCGAAATCAACATCAGTCGCAGCGCTGCGTCCAGTTCATATTCCTGCAGCTTTTGCAGCGCCTGGTGCAGCTCCTGCTTATTATCCAGCACCAAGGCGGTGATAACCGCCGCGACGGCCGCCAACACCGGATTGCCGGACACAGCCAGGCTGCCGATGACAAAAGTGACCAACAAGCTCACCACACCGGTAATGCTGATATCCTGTGATTTACGCTGCTTAAGCACAAACGCAATGCAGGTAACAATCACCAGTGCTAACAGCGCAAAACCAAGCAGCAACGGCGAATAACGTTCAGCCAACACCGCCGATAAGCCGCCATACAAACCAACCAAAGAGAAGGTGCGAATACCGGCCACCCGCGACCCTTCGACATTATGCCGGGTTACCCAGCCACGCTGCGTACCGACAATGGCACCCAGCAAGAGAGCAATAAGCAGATTCCAGATAACACTTTGACTGACGTTGGTAAGCTCCATAATAACTCCATCACGAGTTAATCCCGCTAAGCAGGCTCATGGCACAAGTACCCTCTAATAAGTGTATAAGGTTTTGATAAAAATGGAGTTCATATTTCAGATAAAACAAACCCCGGCCAATCAGCCAGGGCTTGTCGGATTGCACTGAGCAAGCGCTGCCGCTAGTATGTCAAACGCCTAAATACCTTCACGGCCGTGCGGCGTGTCCAGATCCAGATCCGGTCCCACCGGCACAATCTGAGTCGGATTGATAGTGGTGTGACTGAAGTAATAGTGACGCTTGATATGATAAAAATCGGTGGTCTCTTTGACGCCCGGCACCTGATACAACTCTTTCAGATAACCGTTCAGATTCGGATAGTCCGCAATGCGTTTTTTATTACATTTGAAATGACCGACATACACCGCATCAAAACGAATCAGTGTGGTAAACAGACGCCAGTCCGCTTCAGTGATCACATTACCGGCTAAGTAACGATGGGTCGCCAGGTGGCTGTCCACCTTATCCAGTGCCGCAAACAGAGAATCATACGCTTCTTCGTACGCTTCTTGCGTGGTGGCAAAACCACAGCGATAAACACCATTATTGATGTTCGGATAAATAAACTCGTTCCACTCATCCACCAACGCCTGCAGGTGCTGCGGATAGTAGTCATCCTGGTTACCCGTCAAGTCGTTGAATGCGGTGTTGAACATACGGATGATTTCAGACGATTCATTGCTGACAATGGTGTTAGTTTTCTTATCCCACAAGACAGGTACAGTCACACGACCGGTGTAATCTGATTTGGCCTGAGTGTAAATCTGATGCATACGAGTATGGCCAAACAGCGGCTCAGGGATACCAAAAGTCCAGCCTTCTGCCAGCATATCCGGACAAACGATAGTGACATCAATATGCTCTTGTAACTGCTTGAGCTGACGGAAAATCAGAGTTCGGTGTGCCCACGGACACGCCAGCGATACATACAAATGATAGCGTCCGGACTCCGGAGTAAATTTTGCGTCTGGTTTGTTTTCCACCCAGTCACGAAAGCCTGCGTCTTCACGCACAAAACGGCCGCCACTGTTTTTTGTGTCATACCAAACGTCGTGCCATACACCCTCGACTAATTTACCCATGATTCACCTCGTTAAAATGCTTTTGTCTCTTAATTAAGACCATTATAGATAGGCGAAATCGGGAAATAACCGGGAAGGATTGGCTTAGTTATTCGAAAAATTTGAACTAGGTGAGAAACAAGCGGTAAATGTCACAACGGGAACATAAGCATCATTGACTCAACCAATTAGCACTCAAAGAGCAATCACCTCATCAATGGCAGCAGGTGTAACCGAAACAAACGGAGAGGCCAATCAATCCAGAGTGAGCATCAACAAACAAAAAAGTTCGGCCATACACCCGGCCGAAGCCGGGAATATGTACCGAACCTTTACATGCTTACCTGAACAGTATTAGCTGTTGGTTGGATCGTGCTTAATGATATCGCTCAACAGCAAACTGGTGATATCCGAGCTGCTCGACTGGTCGTTAAGACCAAACTGACTCGCACTTCCACTCAACACGATAGACTGGCTGTGACTGTCTTCACCCGTGCCGGTTTCAAACGTCAGTTCGATGTCGTTGTCTTCCACTTTGACATTGACGTGTGCCAGCAGATCTTCCATCGAATCACGTCCCAGGTCTTCCATCATTTGTGACAGATCCAGCTTGTCACCTTGGTGGAAATCAGTAATCACATCCATCTGGTGTTTGTATTCATGGTCATTCTGGAACTCACCATCAAACACAAACAGGTCATTACCTTCACCACCAGTCAGAATGTCGTTACCCAGACCTCCAACCAGGATGTCATCACCGGCGCCGCCGTTAAGTGCGTCATCGCCTGTGCCGCCACGTAAGGTATCGTTACCGTCACCACCGAACAGATGATCGTTACCAGAACCGCCGAAGATAAGATCGACACCACCTTCGCCATAGATGTAATCATCACCGCGGCCGCCATGCGCAATGTCAACATATGCGTTACTTGCTCCGCTGATATTAAGCGCACTGTCTTCATCATTCGGATCGACTAGCCAATCGCTGTCATGACCCGTACCAAAGGCCTCCATGACTTCCTGGGCTGCTGCTTGCTTCTGTGCAGCAGTGGCATTGTCATCCAGACCTTCAACATGGCTGTCGCCAAGGAAGATAACGTCATCACCATCGCCAAGGAACACATCATCACCACCGGCACCGACGTTTACTACAAGGCCATTTTCACCGTATTCAACAACGCTGGATGTACTCGCGATATCCACAGGAAACCGAAGACCAGTGGACCGAATCACCATCATTGAACACATGCACGGTATCAACAGCGTCAAGCGTGGAGTTAATATCGTAACCGGTGACAAACGTCATGGTGCTGGAGCTGGAATCCCCATCATTATCGGTCAGGGTATAACCAAACTCGATGCGCTGAGATTGATCTTGATTAGCACCTATGAAACGGTAATCTCCGCTAACTAAATC
Organism: Vibrio sp. CDRSL-10 TSBA; assembly: GCA_039696685.1. Classification (NCBI taxonomy): domain Bacteria; kingdom Pseudomonadati; phylum Pseudomonadota; class Gammaproteobacteria; order Vibrionales; family Vibrionaceae; genus Vibrio; species Vibrio sp. CDRSL-10 TSBA. Next base: position 2,108,109 of record CP155566.1, read on the forward strand.
GATAACTAATTGGTATTCATTGTCTCGATAGATGGTAAGTTCATGACTATCAGAGTTATACCAGGCGCTTAGGTTATTATCACATCCGGTTCTGTATACACAATTCTGGTCAAAACTAAACACCACCCCTTCAACAGTCAACTGACTTAAATAACCGCCATCAGCACCAAAACTATTCCCGCTCTCAGTTAAAGAGCCTTCAATAATCTTAACTTGCGACTGTTGGATCACATTCGGAAGATCACTTGCTGCAGACACAACGACCGCAGAGCTATCTGTGTTGTTAAAGCCATCGTAAGCAATCATATTTAGCTGGTCTACGTCGACATTAGAGCCAAACCCGTACGAAATACTAGTGATCCCGTTAGTCTCCAGATGGTCTAACCATGTAGCTAGTTCAGACCGATTTACAGAATTGTCATTCTTCCACGGACCGAACCCGTCATGCCCATTCGGTTTGCCGTCGGACAAGAAATAACTCACGTTTGTTGCATCGCTAAGAGAACTACCTTCACTCCACTGCTGTGCTGCAAACTCTAATGCTTCGTCATAGTCAGCTTGCCCTTTAGCCTGAGACGGATTGCTTGTAGAGCCATTGTCATAGAGATTGTTAACCAGAGCTAGCGCATCGTCTACATCAAGCCATGCAGTTGAACCCTCAAGCCATGCAGTATCACTAAACACAATCAACTGAACTTTGGTTTCACCTAATGACTGATACTGCTCGAGAATATCAGTCACTGCCTCTCTGACATCATTCTGCCCATTTGATGAAGCTGAAATGTCAACGATCAACTGAACATTAGCACCTTCCTTAGTTTGCGGAGCAGAGAAACTCGAATATCTCAGAAGTAGTAGGTACATCATCTTCAATAGCAATCGCAATGTTACCCGAAGTTGAACCAACACCGTTTGCGGCAGTAACCGGCACCTCTAGAGTCAGAGTGTCTGAGTTTTCAGGATGATCAATCGCCCCAAATAGTTCTGTGCTCACGTGCCCATCACTGTCCACGACTACTTCAATCACCCGGTCACCGTTAGCCAAGCCGGTCAGAGTCTGGCCATCGTTCGACAGTTGCCACTGGATAGTGTCTCCGTTTGAGCTCAATGTTTGCTCAGGCACCTCAAGCGACAGTGTCCCTTGACCAGTTAACGTAACATCACCTTCATCCGTGGCAGAATCAGTGATGCCATTGTTTGGCTGATCCAATGAAGAATCCGCAATACCGTTATCCAACCCCTCTTCCGAGACAGTCAGCATTAGATTACTTACTGTTGGTGGTGTTAGCGGAGTGACAGCAAAGCCGCCAATCGCGATATCACCATCGCCATCAGTGGCATAAACAGTGAAATTAATATCCACGTCACCATCAGTGGCTGACATCGCCTGATACTGATAGAACTCCCATTGACCAGTTGCCGGAGTGAATTCCAATCGGAACACTAGTGAACCATCAATGCCCTCACCTGTAATAGTGTTAGTTCTATTACCATCAGTGACAATCAGAACCCCTGGTGCGATTTCCCAGTCAGCATCATTAAAGCCCAACGCGATAGAGCCTACGCCATCAGCACCCCACTCAACATCAACCTGTCCGCTTCCATAAGCTATCGATTGCGGTTCGGTCGTATCTGAGCCAATAAACTCAATCGACTTAATAGTAAAGTCGCTGTTGTCGCTGTCGTTGCCAACCTGGTTGTCCGTGGCCCGAATAACCACTTTGTCAAAACCGCCATCCTGAGCGATGATAAAATCAGCGGACGCATTACCATTATCATCTTCAGATGCAAAAGTCTGAGTCGAGATCAAAACACCATCACGCCAGAACTCAACTTCACCCGACTCTTTTTCACCACCATAGAAGTAGCCAAAGTCAACGCTAAATCCGTAAGCGACTGTCCCTTCATCGAGAGTAATGATGATCTCTTCCGATGCTCCTTCACCATCAACCTCACGATAATCCACTTCATTATCTAAACGGTGGTAAGGTGAAGGACCACTAACACCAATACCCTCGCTTGACGAAGAAACCGTGCGGTCGACTAAGGTCAGATCACTTTCCGAAGCAAAACCTCTCGCACTAATAGTGAAACCTTGGTCAGAAGAAGCGTTGTAATTGCATAGATTAAATTTACCAACCAGAATTTCTGGAATATTGGTAACGACTAATGCTTGTGGCTCACTTACCGTCGCGACCGGTGAATCATCCTCAACCGAAATATTGATATTGCTTTGCGTCACGGTTTGACCATCAGAGACCGCCAACGTAACGCTAAATTCCAGTACATCCTCTACAGAAGTAACAGCATGATCAATCGGGGCTTGCAATTCAACGCTATAACTCCATTGGGTTGAACCGTCCTCAGGTTCTGTCAACGTTACCGTCACCACAGACTGATAATCTTCACCACCAAGTTCACCGACATATCCAATTAATGTATTGCTTGCAGTATCCCAATACCAGGTTACATCTTCGCCACCACTGGTCAAACTCGCTGAACTAGATAGCGACAGTATCAGAGCATCACCGTCGACATCACTGACATCGAATGTACCGGTCGCTTGTTTGCTGTCCGTAGTGTCCACAGGACCATTAGTATCAGGGTTACCACCCGGAAGTCCCTCTTCAGATACCGAAACAGAGCTAATATTCTCAATCACCGGAGCATCATTGACGCTATGGACTTCAACACTGATCTCTTTTGTCGCTGTAGCACTCTGTTCTGACTCAAGTGCAGCAGGTTTCTCCCTCCGTCGAAGTGGCGGTAAAGGTTAAATTGATCGTGCCATTGAAGTCTTGTGGCGGCGTCAATGACATGTTTTCGAAGTCAAAATCCTTAACTGAAATCACCTGACCTTCAGTGACAAAAGTAACCGTATTCGTTCCGTCAGTCAGTACCGTTCCGACCGGAGCTCCGTCTACAGTCACCTCGGTGATCGTTTCAGATTCATCAGTCACATCAACAGTGAATGACGTCAATGGAATACTTGTGTCTTCATCGCCCTCGTTAACTGAATAGGCAATGTAGTGATCCAGATTTCCTTGTTCGTCGCTGACGGTCCCGCCTAGACGAATACCAGATTCTTCTATCGCATCCGCATCGCTAAACAGCGAGAAGTGATCAGTACTTAAGTTCGATGTAACGCCATTAGCGGTAATATTTACCTGATAAAAGCCATTAGCGTGTTCATTGTGATGCGCGATTTCAATTGGATAATAGCCGGACTCTTCTACCGTCACCGTGTCACCTGAAACTTGTGCCCCAGTTCCCCACGTCGCCGAAGCATCTATATCACTTCCGACTTTCACATACAGGCTGTCATCGGCTTGACCACCAAAGGCATACACTGTATCCGCCTCAAGATAAATGAACCCGGAAATAACCGTTAATGTCCCCTGACCACTGTAGGTACTTCCGGTCACAGTCTGAATGGTTGAAGAGTTATAACTATCAGCGGTAGCACTTCCACTAACATAAGCACGCACCACTGCTTCCAGTCGATCAGCAGAAACACCTGAGCCATCCCAGTTACCTTGAGAATCTTCCGGATAAACTCCGGTCCACGTCTCTATAGTCAGGCCATCTCCAGGATTCGAATTGACAGCGGAGTCCTCAAATTTAGGTGCATCTGCAACCGGTGTAACATCCAACGTCAGTGTCGCATTAGCAGTATTGCCTTCAGCATCCATCGCGGTGTAATTTACGACGATATCTTCACCACTGAAGTTATGTGCCGGTGTAAAGACAATCTGGTTGTTAACAATTGCCACTGTACCTGCATTTTCAAAGCCTTGCGCCAAAGAGACAGAGCCAGCTACCAAAGTCATCTCTCCGCTGTAGGTAGAGTCAGAATCGTTCGCCAAAACGTCAACCGTAATCGCGGTGTCCTCTTTGGTAACATCATCATCATTAGCTGCACTGCCTGAGGTAGCGAAGGTGGTGTCTTTCTGGACCGTATCTTCCGCGGTCGCCACGTTATTGTCCGCATCCGTGTACGTCGCCGTCACGGTCAGCTCGCCGTCCGCCAGGGCGCTCACGTTTACGTCTTCCACCACGAAGCTGCCGTCTTCAGAAACGGTGACGTCTTCCAGAACGATGTCGGTGGTGCCGTCGCTGATGACCAGATCCACACGCGCCGCGTCGGTGTCACCGATGGTGCCGCGGATGGTCGCCTGCTCGGTGCCGCTGATGAGTTCAACGTCGTTGCCGTCTACATCGCCGCTGTTGTCGGTGATGCTCACGGTTGGCTGCACGATCACATTGTCGCCGTTGTCGTCTTCGCCGTAGGTGGTGTCTTTCTGAACCACGTCGGTCGCCGTTGCGGTGTTGTTGTCCGCATCCGTGTACGTCGCCGTCACGGTCAGCTCGCCGTCCGCCAGGGTGCTCACGTCAACGTCTTCGACCACGAAGGTGCCGTCTTCAGAAACGGTGACGTCTTCCAGAAACGATGTCAGTGGTGCCGTCGCTGATGACCAGATCCACACGCGCTGCGTCGGTGTCACCGATGGTGCCGCGGATGGTGGCCTGCTCGGTGCCGCTGATGAGTTCAACATCGTTGCCCGCCACCGCGCCGCTGTTGTCGGTGATGCTCACGGTTGGCTGCACGATCACATTGTCGCCGTTGTCGTCTTCGCCGTAGGTGGTGTCTTTCTGAACCGTATCTTCCGCGGTCGCCACGTTATTGTCTGCGTCCGTGTACGTCGCCGTCACGGTCAGCTCGCCGTCCGCCAGGGTACTCACGTTCACGTCTTCCACCACGAAGGTGCCGTCGGCGTTCACCGCCACATTGTTCAGCTCAATCTGGGTGGTGCCGTCGCTGATGACCAGATCCACACGCGCTGCGTCGGTGTCACCGATGGTGCCGCGGATGGTCGCCTGCTCGGTACCGCTGATGAGTTCAACGTCATTGCCGTCTACATCGCCGCTGTTGTCGGTGATGCTCACGGTGGGCTGCACGATCACATTGTCGCCGTTGTCGTCTTCGCCGTAGGTGGTGTCTTTCTGAACCGTATCTTCCGCGGTCGCGGTGTTGTTGTCTGCGTCAGTAAAGGTGGCCGTCACAGTCAGCTCGCCGTCCGCCAGGGTGCTCACGTCAACGTCTTCGACCACGAAGGTGCCGTCGGCGTTCACCGCCACATTGTTCAGCTCAATCTGGGTGGTGCCGTCACTGATGACCAGATCCACACGCGCTGCGTCGGTGTCACCGATGGTGCCGCGGATGGTGGCCTGCTCGGTGCCGCTGATGAGTTCAACATCGTTGCCCGCCACCGCGCCACTGTTGTCGGTGATGCTCACGGTTGGCTGCACGATCACATTGTCGCCGTTGTCGTCTTCGCCGTAGGTGGTGTCTTTCTGAACCGTATCTTCCGCGGTCGCCACGTTATTGTCTGCGTCCGTGTACGTCGCCGTCACGGTCAGCTCGCCGTCCGCCAGGGTGCTCACGTCAACGTCTTCGACCACGAAGGTGCCGTCGGCGTTCACCGCCACATTGTTCAGCTCAATCTGGGTGGTGCCGTCACTGATAATTAGATCCACACGCGCTGCGTCGGTGTCGCCGATGGTGCCGCGGATGGTCGCCTGCTCGGTGCCGCTGATGAGTTCAACATCGTTGCCGTCTACATCGCCGCTGTTGTCGGTGATGCTCACCGTTGGCTGCACAATCGAGCCGTCGCCGTTGTCGTCTTCGCCGTAGGTGGTGTCTTTCTGAACCGTATCTTCCGCGGTCGCCACGTTATTGTCTGCGTCAGTAAAGGTGGCCGTCACAGTCAGCTCGCCGTCCGCCAGGGTACTCACGTTCACGTCTTCCACCACGAAGGTGCCGTCGGCGTTCACCGCCACATTGTTCAGCTCAATCTGGGTGGTGCCGTCGCTGATGATCAGATCCACACGCGCTGCGTCGGTGTCACCGATGGTGCCGCGGATGGTCGCCTGCTCGGTACCGCTGATGAGTTCAACGTCGTTGCCGTCTACATCGCCGCTGTTGTCGGTGATGCTCACGGTGGGCTGCACGATCACATTGTCGCCGTTGTCGTCTTCGCCGTAGGTGGTGTCTTTCTGAACCACGTCGGTCGCCGTTGCGGTGTTGTTGTCCGCGTCCGTGTACGTCGCCGTCACGGTCAGCTCGCCGTCCGCCAGAGTGCTCACGTTCACGTCTTCCACCACGAAGGTGCCGTCGGCGTTCACCGCCACATTGTTCAGCTCAATCTGGGTGGTGCCGTCACTGATGACCAGATCCACACGCGCTGCGTCGGTGTCACCGATGGTGCCGCGCATGGTCGCCTGCTCGGTACCGCTGATGAGTTCAACATCGTTGCCGTCTACATCGCCGCTGTTGTCGGTGATGCTCACGGTTGGCTGCACGATCACATTGTCGCCGTTGTCGTCTTCGCCGTAGGTGGTGTCTTTCTGAACCGTATCTTCCGCGGTCGCCACGTTATTGTCTGCGTCCGTGTACGTCGCCGTCACGGTCAGCTCGCCGTCCACCAGGGTGCTCACGTCCACGTCTTCGACCACGAAGGTGCCGTCTTCAGAAACGGTGACGTCTTCCAGAAACGATGTCTGTGGTGCCGTCGCTGATGACCAGATCCACACGCGCTGCGTCGGTGTCACCGATGGTGCCGCGGATGGTCGCCTGCTCGGTGCCGCTGATGAGTTCAACGTCGTTGCCGTCTACATCGCCGCTGTTGTCGGTGATGCTCACGGTTGGCTGCACGATCACATTGTCGCCGTTGCCGTCTTCGCCGTAGGTGGTGTCTTTCTGAACCACGTCGGTCGCCGTTGCGGTGTTGTTGTCCGCATCCGTGTACGTCGCCGTCACGGTCAGCTCGCCGTCCACCAGGGTGCTCACGTCCACGTCTTCGACCACGAAGGTGCCGTCTTCAGAAACGGTGACGTCTTCCAGAACGATGTCTGTGGTGCCGTCGCTGATGACCAGATCCACACGCGCTGCGTCGGTGTCACCGATGGTGCCGCGGATGGTCGCCTGCTCGGTGCCGCTGATGAGTTCAACGTCGTTGCCGTCTACATCGCCGCTGTTGTCGGTGATGCTCACGGTGGGCTGCACGATCACATTGTCGCCGTTGTCGTCTTCGCCGTAGGCGGTGTCTTTCTGAACCACGTCGGTCGCCGTTGCGGTGTTGTTGTCTTCGTCAGTAAAGGTGGCCGTCACGGTCAGCTCGCCGTCCGCCAGAGTGCTCACGTCAACGTCTTCGACCACGAAGCTGCCGTCTTCAGAAACGGTGACGTCTTCCAGAACGATGTCTGTGGTGCCGTCGCTGATGACCAGATCCACACGCGCTGCGTCGGTGTCACCGATGGTGCCGCGGATGGTCGCCTGCTCGGTACCGCTGATGAGTTCAACATCGTTGTCGTCTACATCGCCGCTGTTGTCGGTGATGCTCACCGTTGGCTGCACGATCACATTGTCGCCGTTGTCGTCTTCGCCGTAGGTGGTGTCTTTCTGAACCACGTCGGTCGCCGTTGCGGTGTTGTTGTCCGCATCCGTGTACGTCGCCGTCACGGTCAGCTCGCCGTCCGCCAGGGTGCTCACGTCAACGTCTTCGACCACGAAGCTGCCGTCTTCAGAAACGGTGACGTCTTCCAGAACGATGTCAGTGGTGCCGTCGCTGATGACCAGATCCACACGCGCTGCGTCGGTGTCACCGATGGTGCCGCGGATGGTCGCCTGCTCGGTGCCGCTGATGAGTTCAACATCGTTGCCGTCTACATCGCCGCTGTTGTCGGTGATGCTCACGGTTGGCTGCACAATCGAGCCGTCGCCGTTGTCGTCTTCGCCGTAGGTGGTGTCTTTCTGAACCGTATCGTCCGCGGTCACCACGTTGTCGTCCGCATCCGTAAAGGTCGCGGTCACGGTCAGCTCGCCGTCTGACAAGCTGCTCACATCTACGTCTTCGACCAGGAAGGTGCCGTCTTCAGAAACAGTGACGTTGTCCAGTACGATTTGGTTGGTGCCGTCGCTGATGACCAGATCCACACGCGCCGCGTCGGTGTCACCGATGGTGCCACGAATGGTCGCCTGCTCGGTGCCGCTGATGAGTTCAACGTCGTTGCCCGCCACCGCGCCACTGTTGTCGGTGATGCTCACCGTTGGCTGTACAATCGAGCCGTCGCCGTTGTCGTCTTCGCCGTAGGTGGTGTCTTTCTGAACCACGTCGGTCGCCGTTGCGGTGTTGTTGTCTTCGTCAGTAAAGGTGGCCGTCACGGTCAGCTCGCCGTCCGCCAGAGTGCTCACGTCAACGTCTTCGACCACGAAGCTGCCGTCTTCAGAAACGGTGACGTCTTCCAGAACGATGTCTGTGGTGCCGTCGCTGATGACCAGATCCACACGCGCTGCGTCGGTGTCACCGATGGTGCCGCGGATGGTCGCCTGCTCGGTACCGCTGATGAGTTCAACATCGTTGTCGTCTACATCGCCGCTGTTGTCGGTGATGCTCACCGTTGGCTGCACGATCACATTGTCGCCGTTGTCGTCTTCGCCGTAGGTGGTGTCTTTCTGAACCACGTCGGTCGCCGTTGCGGTGTTGTTGTCCGCATCCATGTACGTCGCCGTCACGGTCAGCTCGCCGTCCGCCAGGGTACTCACGTTCACGTCTTCCACCACGAAGGTGCCGTCGGCGTTCACCGCCACATTGTTCAGCTCAATCTGGGTGGTGCCGTCGCTGATGATCAGATCCACACGCGCTGCGTCGGTGTCACCGATGGTGCCGCGGATGGTGGCCTGCTCGGTACCGCTGATGAGTTCAACGTCGTTGCCGTCTACATCGCCGCTGTTGTCGGTGATGCTCACGGTTGGCTGCACGATCACATTGTCGCCGTTGTCGTCTTCGCCGTAGGTGGTATCTTTCTGAACCACGTCGGTCGCCGTTGCGGTGTTGTTGTCCGCGTCCGTGTACGTCGCCGTCACGGTCAGCTCGCCGTCCGCCAGGGTGCTCACGTCAACGTCTTCGACCACGAAGGTGCCGTCGGCGTTCACCGCCACGTCTTCCAGAACGATGTCGGTGGTGCCGTCGCTGATAATTAGATCCACACGCGCTGCATCGGTGTCACCGATGGTGCCGCGGATGGTCGCCTGCTCGGTGCCGCTGATGAGTTCAACGTCGTTGCCGTCTACATCGCCGCTGTTGTCGGTGATGCTGACCGTTGGCTGCACAATCGAGCCGTCGCCGTTGTCGTCTTCGCCGTAGGTGGTGTCTTTCTGAACCGTATCTTCCGCGGTCGCCACGTTATTGTCTGCGTCAGTAAAGGCGGCAGTGACAGTCAGCTCGCCGTCCGCCAGGGTACTCACGTTCACGTCTTCGACCAAGAATGTGCCGTCTTCAGAAACAGCCACGTCTTCCAGAAACGATGTCTGTGGTGCCGTCGCTGATGACCAGATCCACACGCGCTGCATCGGTGTCACCGATGGTGCCGCGGATGGTGGCCTGCTCGGTGCCGCTGATGAGTTCAACGTCGTTGCCGTCTACATCGCCGCTGTTGTCGGTGATGCTCACCGTTGGCTGCACGATCACATTGTCGCCGTTGTCGTCTTCGCCGTAGGTGGTGTCTTTCTGAACCACGTCGGTCGCCGTTGCGGTGTTGTTGTCCGCATCCGTGTACGTCGCCGTCACGGTCAGCTCGCCGTCCGCCAGGGTGCTCACGTCAACGTCTTCGACCACGAAGCTGCCGTCTTCAGAAACGGTGACGTCTTCCAGAACGATGTCAGTGGTGCCGTCGCTGATGACCAGATCCACACGCGCTGCGTCGGTGTCACCGATGGTGCCGCGGATGGTCGCCTGCTCGGTGCCGCTGATGAGTTCAACATCGTTGCCGTCTACATCGCCGCTGTTGTCGGTGATGCTCACGGTTGGCTGCACAATCGAGCCGTCGCCGTTGTCGTCTTCGCCGTAGGTGGTGTCTTTCTGAACCGTATCGTCCGCGGTCACCACGTTGTCGTCCGCATCCGTAAAGGTCGCGGTCACGGTCAGCTCGCCGTCTGACAAGCTGCTCACATCTACGTCTTCGACCAGGAAGGTGCCGTCTTCAGAAACAGTGACGTTGTCCAGTACGATTTGGTTGGTGCCGTCGCTGATGACCAGATCCACACGCGCCGCGTCGGTGTCACCGATGGTGCCACGAATGGTCGCCTGCTCGGTGCCGCTGATGAGTTCAACGTCGTTGCCCGCCACCGCGCCACTGTTGTCGGTGATGCTCACCGTTGGCTGTACAATCGAGCCGTCGCCGTTGTCGTCTTCGCCGTAGGTGGTGTCTTTCTGAACCACGTCGGTCGCCGTTGCGGTGTTGTTGTCTTCGTCAGTAAAGGTGGCCGTCACGGTCAGCTCGCCGTCCGCCAGAGTGCTCACGTCAACGTCTTCGACCACGAAGCTGCCGTCTTCAGAAACGGTGACGTCTTCCAGAACGATGTCTGTGGTGCCGTCGCTGATGACCAGATCCACACGCGCTGCGTCGGTGTCACCGATGGTGCCGCGGATGGTCGCCTGCTCGGTACCGCTGATGAGTTCAACATCGTTGTCGTCTACATCGCCGCTGTTGTCGGTGATGCTCACCGTTGGCTGCACGATCACATTGTCGCCGTTGTCGTCTTCGCCGTAGGTGGTGTCTTTCTGAACCACGTCGGTCGCCGTTGCGGTGTTGTTGTCCGCATCCGTGTACGTCGCCGTCACGGTCAGCTCGCCGTCCGCCAGGGTGCTCACGTCAACGTCTTCGACCACGAAGCTGCCGTCTTCAGAAACGGTGACGTCTTCCAGAAACGATGTCAGTGGTGCCGTCGCTGATGACCAGATCCACACGCGCTGCGTCGGTGTCACCGATGGTGCCGCGGATGGTCGCCTGCTCGGTGCCGCTGATGAGTTCAACATCGTTGCCGTCTACATCGCCGCTGTTGTCGGTGATGCTCACGGTTGGCTGCACAATCGAGCCGTCGCCGTTGTCGTCTTCGCCGTAGGTGGTGTCTTTCTGAACCGTATCGTCCGCGGTCACCACGTTGTCGTCCGCATCCGTAAAGGTCGCGGTCACGGTCAGCTCGCCGTCTGACAAGCTGCTCACATCTACGTCTTCGACCAGGAAGGTGCCGTCTTCAGAAACAGTGACGTTGTCCAGTACGATTTGGTTGGTGCCGTCGCTGATGACCAGATCCACACGCGCCGCGTCGGTGTCACCGATGGTGCCACGAATGGTCGCCTGCTCGGTGCCGCTGATGAGTTCAACGTCGTTGCCCGCCACCGCGCCACTGTTGTCGGTGATGCTCACCGTTGGCTGTACAATCGAGCCGTCGCCGTTGTCGTCTTCGCCGTAGGTGGTGTCTTTCTGAACCACGTCGGTCGCCGTTGCGGTGTTGTTGTCTTCGTCAGTAAAGGTGGCCGTCACGGTCAGCTCGCCGTCCGCCAGAGTGCTCACGTCAACGTCTTCGACCACGAAGCTGCCGTCTTCAGAAACGGTGACGTCTTCCAGAACGATGTCGGTGGTGCCGTCGCTGATAATTAGATCCACACGCGCTGCATCGGTGTCACCGATGGTGCCGCGGATGGTCGCCTGCTCGGTGCCGCTGATGAGTTCAACATCGTTGCCCGCCACCGCGCCGCTGTTGTCGGTGATGCTCACGGTTGGCTGCACGATCGAGCCGTCGTCGTTGCCGTCTTCGCCGTAGGTGGTGTCTTTCTGAACCACGTCGGTCGCCGTTGCGGTGTTGTTGTCCGCGTCCGTGTACGTCGCCGTCACGGTCAGCTCGCCGTCCGCCAGGGTACTCACGTTCACGTCTTCCACCACGAAGGTGCCGTCGGCGTTCACCGCCACGTCTTCCAGAACGATGTCGGTGGTGCCGTCGCTGATGACCAGATCCACACGCGCTGCGTCGGTGTCACCGATGGTGCCGCGGATGGTCGCCTGCTCGGTGCCGCTGATGAGTTCAACGTCGTTGCCGTCTACATCGCCGCTGTTGTCGGTGATGCTCACGGTTGGCTGAACAATCGAGCCGTCGTCGTTGCCGTCTTCGCCGTAGGTGGTGTCTTTCTGAACCACGTCGGTCGCCGTTGCGGTGTTGTTGTCCGCATCCGTGTACGTCGCCGTCACGGTCAGCTCGCCGTCAGACAAACTGCTCACGTCCACGTCTTCCACCGAAAAGGTACCGTCGGCGTTGACGGTCACGTCTGCGATCACAATCTCTGTGGTACCGTCGCTGATGACCAGATCCACACGCGCCGCGTCGGTGTCACCGATGGTGCCACGAATGGTCGCCTGCTCGGTGCCGCTGATGAGTTTCGGCGTCGTTGCCGTCCACATCGCCGCTGTTGTCGGTGATGCTCACCGTTGGCTGAACAATCGAGCCGTCGTCGTTGCCGTCTTCGCCGTAGGTGGTGTCTTTCTGAACCACGTCGGTCGCCGTTGCGGTGTTGTTGTCTGCGTCCGTGTACGTCGCCGTCACGGTCAGCTCGCCGTCCGCCAGGGTGCTCACGTCAACGTCTTCGACCACGAAGGTGCCGTCGGCGTTCACCGCCACATTGTTCAGCTCAATCTGGGTGGTGCCGTCGCTGATGACCAGATCCACACGCGCTGCATCGGTGTCGCCGATGGTGCCGCGGATGGTCGCCTGCTCGGTGCCGCTGATGAGTTCAACGTCGTTGCCGTCTACATCGCCGCTGTTGTCGGTGATGCTCACGGTTGGCTGCACGATCACATTGTCGCCGTTGTCGTCTTCGCCGTAGGTGGTGTCTTTCTGAACCGTATCGTCCGCGGTCACCACGTTGTCGTCTTCGTCCGTAAAGGTCGCGGTGACGGTCAGCTCGCCGTCAGACAAGCTGCTCACGTCTACGTCTTCGACCACGAAGGTGCCGTCTTCAGAAACGGCCACGTCTTCCAGAACGATGTCGGTGGTGCCGTCGCTGATAATTAGATCCACACGCGCTGCATCGGTGTCACCAATGGTGCCGCGGATGGTCGCCTGCTCGGTGCCGCTGATGAGTTCAACGTCGTTGCCGTCTACATCGCCGCTGTTGTCGGTGATGCTCACGGTTGGCTGCACGATCACATTGTCGCCGTTGTCGTCTTCGCCGTAGGTGGTGTCTTTCTGAACCGTATCGTCCGCGGTCACCACGTTGTCGTCTTCGTCCGTAAAGGTCGCGGTGACGGTCAGCTCGCCGTCAGACAAGCTGCTCACGTCTACGTCTTCGACCATGAAGGTGCCGTCTTCAGAAACAGTGACGTTTTCCAGTACGATTTGGTTGGTGCCGTCGCTGATGACCAGATCCACACGCGCCGCGTCGGTTTCGCCGATGGTGCCGCGGATGGTCGCCTGCTCCGAGCCGCTGATGAGTTCGGCGTCGTTGCCGTCCACATCGCCGCTGTTGTCGGTGATGCTCACCGTTGGCTGCACGATCACATTGTCGCCGTTGTCGTCTTCGCCGTAGGTGGTGTCTTTCTGAACCGTATCTTCCGCGGTCGCCACGTTGTCGTCTTCATCCGTGAAGGTCGCCGTCACGGTCAGCTCGCCGTCCGCCAGAGTGCTCACGTCTACGTCTTCCACCACGAAGGTGCCGTCTTCAGAAACAGTGACGTTTTCCAGTACGATTTGGTTGGTGCCATCGCTGATGACCAGATCCACACGCGCTGCGTCGGTGTCACCGATGGTGCCGCGGATGGTCGCCTGCTCGGTGCCGCTGATGAGTTCAACGTCGTTGCCGTCTACATCGCCGCTGTTGTCGGTGATGCTCACGGTTGGCTGCACGATCACATTGTCGCCGTTGTCGTCTTCGCCGTAGGTGGTGTCTTTCTGAACCACGTCGGTCGCCGTTGCGGTGTTGTTGTCCGCATCCGTGTACGTCGCCGTCACGGTCAGCTCGCCGTCCGCCAGAGTGCTCACGTCCACGTCTTCGACCAAGAATGTGCCGTCTTCAGAAACGGCCACGTCTTCCAGAACGATGTCGGTGGTGCCGTCGCTGATGACCAGATCCACACGCGCTGCATCGGTGTCACCAATGGTGCCGCGGATGGTGGCCTGCTCGGTGCCGCTGATGAGTTCAACGTCGTTGCCGTCTACATCGCCGCTGTTGTCGGTGATGCTCACGGTTGGCTGCACGATCACATTGTCGCCGTTGTCGTCTTCGCCGTAGGTGGTGTCTTTCTGAACCACGTCGGTCGCCGTTGCGGTGTTGTTGTCCGCATCCGTGTACGTCGCCGTCACGGTCAGCTCGCCGTCCGCCAGGGTACTCACGTTCACGTCTTCCACCACGAAGGTGCCGTCGGCGTTCACCGCCACATTGTTCAGCTCAACCTGGGTGGTGCCGTCGCTGATGACCAGATCCACACGCGCTGCGTCGGTGTCACCAATGGTGCCGCGAATGGTCGCCTGCTCGGTGCCGCTGATGAGTTCAACGTCGTTGCCGTCTACATCGCCGCTGTTGTCGGTGATGCTCACCGTTGGCTGAACAATCGAGCCTTCGTCGTTGCCGTCTTCGCCGTAGGTGGTGTCTTTCTGAACCACGTCGGTCGCCGTTGCGGTGTTGTTGTCCGCATCCGTGTACGTCGCCGTCACGGTCAGCTCGCCGTCCGCCAGGGTACTCACGTTCACGTCTTCCACCACGAAGGTGCCGTCGGCGTTCACCGCCACGTCTTCCAGAACGATGTCTGTGGTGCCATCGCTGATGACCAGATCCACACGCGCTGCATCGGTGTCGCCGATGGTGCCGCGGATGGTCGCCTGCTCGGTACCGCTGATGAGTTCAACGTCGTTGCCGTCTACATCGCCGCTGTTGTCGGTGATGCTCACGGTGGGCTGCACGATCACATTGTCGCCGTTGTCGTCTTCGCCGTAGGCGGTGTCTTTCTGAACCACGTCGGTCGCCGTTGCGGTGTTGTTGTCCGCGTCCGTGTACGTCGCCGTCACGGTCAGCTCGCCGTCCGCCAGGGTGCTCACGTTCACGTCTTCGACCACGAAGCTGCCGTCTTCAGAAACGGCCACGTCTTCCAGAACGATGTCGATGGTGCCGTCGCTGATGACCAGATCCACACGCGCCGCGTCGGTGTCACCGATGGTGCCGCGGATGGTCGCCTGCTCGGTGCCGCTGATGAGTTCAACGTCGTTGCCGTCTACATCGCTGCTGTTGTCGGTGATGCTCACGGTTGGCTGCACGATCACATTGTCGCCGTTGTCGTCTTCGCCGTAGGTGGTGTCTTTCTGAACCACGTCGGTCGCCGTTGCGGTGTTGTTGTCCGCATCCGTGTACGTCGCCGTCACGGTCAGCTCGCCGTCCGCCAGGGCGCTCACGTTCACGTCTTCGACCACGAAGGTGCCGTCGGCGTTCACCGCCACATTGTTCAGCTCAATCTGGGTGGTGCCGTCGCTGATGAGCAGATCCACACGCGCCGCGTCGGTGTCACCGATGGTGCCGCGGATGGTCGCCTGCTCGGTCCCGCTGATGAGTTCAACGTCGTTGCCGTCTACATCGCCGCTGTTGTCGGTGATGCTCACGGTTGGCTGCACGATCACATTGTCGCCGTTGTCGTCTTCGCCGTAGGTGGTGTCTTTCTGAACCACGTCGGTCGCCGTTGCGGTGTTGTTGTCCGCATCCGTGTACGTCGCCGTCACGGTCAGCTCGCCGTCCGCCAGGGTACTCACGTTCACGTCTTCCACCACGAAGGTGCCGTCGGCGTTCACCGCCACGTCTTCCAGAACGATGTCTGTGGTGCCATCGCTGATGACCAGATCCACACGCGCCGCGTCGGTGTCGCCGATGGTGCCGCGGATGGTCGCCTGCTCGGTGCCGCTGATGAGTTCAACGTCGTTGCCGTCTACATCGCCACTGTTGTCGGTGATGCTCACGGTTGGCTGCACGATCACATTGTCGCCGTTGTCGTCTTCGCCGTAGGTGGTGTCTTTCTGAACCACGTCGGTCGCCGTTGCGGTGTTGTTGTCCGCATCCATGTACGTCGCCGTCACGGTCAGCTCGCCGTCAGACAAGCTGCTCACGTTCACGTCTTCCACCACGAAGCTGCCGTCTTCAGAAACGGCCACGTCTTCCAGAACGATGTCTGTGGTGCCGTCGCTGATGACCAGATCCACACGCGCTGCGTCGGTGTCACCGATGGTGCCGCGGATGGTCGCCTGCTCGGTACCGCTGATGAGTTCAACATCGTTGTCGTCTACATCGCCGCTGTTGTCGGTGATGCTCACCGTTGGCTGCACGATCACATTGTCGCCGTTGTCGTCTTCGCCGTAGGTGGTGTCTTTCTGAACCACGTCGGTCGCCGTTGCGGTGTTGTTGTCCGCATCCATGTACGTCGCCGTCACGGTCAGCTCGCCGTCCGCCAGGGTACTCACGTTCACGTCTTCCACCACGAAGGTGCCGTCGGCGTTCACCGCCACATTGTTCAGCTCAATCTGGGTGGTGCCGTCGCTGATGATCAGATCCACACGCGCTGCGTCGGTGTCACCGATGGTGCCGCGGATGGTCGCCTGCTCGGTGCCGCTGATGAGTTCAACATCGTTGCCCGCCACCGCGCCGCTGTTGTCGGTGATGCTCACGGTTGGCTGCACAATCGAGCCGTCGCCGTTGTCGTCTTCGCCGTAGGTGGTGTCTTTCTGAACCACGTCGGTCGCCGTTGCGGTGTTGTTGTCCGCATCCGTGTACGTCGCCGTCACGGTCAGCTCGCCGTCCGCCAGAGTGCTCACGTCCACGTCTTCGACCACGAAGCTGCCGTCTTCAGAAACGGTGACGTCTTCCAGAAACGATGTCTGTGGTGCCGTCGCTGATGACCAGATCCACACGCGCTGCATCAGTTTCACCGATGGTGCCGCGGATGGTGGCCTGCTCGGTGCCGCTGATGAGTTCAACGTCGTTGCCGTCTACATCGCCGCTGTTGTCGGTGATGCTCACGGTTGGCTGCACGATCACATTGTCGCCGTTGTCGTCTTCGCCGTAGGCGGTGTCTTTCTGAACCGTATCGTCCGCGGTCACCACGTTGTCGTCTTCGTCCGTAAACGTCGCCGTCACGGTCAGCTCGCCGTCCGCCAGAGTGCTCACGTCCACGTCTTCGACCAAGAGTGTGCCGTCTTCAGAAACAGCCACGTCTTCCAGAACGATGTCTGTGGTGCCGTCGCTGATGACCAGATCCACACGCGCTGCATCGGTGTCACCGATGGTGCCGCGGATGGTGGCCTGCTCGGTGCCGCTGATGAGTTCAACGTCGTTGCCGTCTACATCGCCGCTGTTGTCGGTGATGCTCACCGTTGGCTGCACGATCACATTGTCGCCGTTGTCGTCTTCGCCGTAGGCGGTGTCTTTCTGAACCACGTCGGTCGCCGTTGCGGTGTTGTTGTCCGCATCCGTGTACGTCGCCGTCACGGTCAGCTCGCCGTCCGCCAAGGTACTCACGTTCACGTCTTCCACCACGAAGGTGCCGTCGGCGTTCACCGCCACGTCTTCCAGAACGATGTCAGTGGTGCCATCGCTGATGACCAGATCCACACGCGCTGCGTCGGTGTCACCGATGGTGCCGCGGATGGTCGCCTGCTCGGTGCCGCTGATGAGTTCAACATCGTTGCCGTCTACATCGCCGCTGTTGTCGGTGATGCTCACGGTTGGCTGCACGATCACATTGTCGCCGTTGTCGTCTTCGCCGTAGGTGGTGTCTTTCTGAACCACGTCGGTCGCCGTTGCGGTGTTGTTATCCGCATCCGTGTACGTCGCCGTCACGGTCAGCTCGCCGTCCGCCAGGGTACTCACGTTCACGTCTTCCACCACGAAGGTGCCGTCGGCGTTCACCGCCACATTGTTCAGCTCAATCTGGGTGGTGCCGTCGCTGATGACCAGATCCACACGCGCTGCGTCGGTGTCACCGATGGTGCCGCGGATGGTGGCCTGCTCGGTACCGCTGATGAGTTCAACGTCGTTGCCGTCTACATCGCCGCTGTTGTCGGTGATGCTCACGGTTGGCTGCACGATCACATTGTCGCCGTTGTCGTCTTCGCCGTAGGTGGTATCTTTCTGAACCACGTCGGTCGCCGTTGCGGTGTTGTTGTCCGCGTCCGTGTACGTCGCCGTCACGGTCAGCTCGCCGTCCGCCAGGGTGCTCACGTCAACGTCTTCGACCACGAAGGTGCCGTCGGCGTTCACCGCCACGTCTTCCAGAACGATGTCGGTGGTGCCGTCGCTGATAATTAGATCCACACGCGCTGCATCGGTGTCACCGATGGTGCCGCGGATGGTCGCCTGCTCGGTGCCGCTGATGAGTTCAACGTCGTTGCCGTCTACATCGCCGCTGTTGTCGGTGATGCTGACCGTTGGCTGCACAATCGAGCCGTCGCCGTTGTCGTCTTCGCCGTAGGTGGTGTCTTTCTGAACCGTATCTTCCGCGGTCGCCACGTTATTGTCTGCGTCAGTAAAGGCGGCAGTGACAGTCAGCTCGCCGTCCGCCAGGGTACTCACGTTCACGTCTTCGACCAAGAATGTGCCGTCTTCAGAAACAGCCACGTCTTCCAGAACGATGTCTGTGGTGCCGTCGCTGATGACCAGATCCACACGCGCTGCATCGGTGTCACCGATGGTGCCGCGGATGGTGGCCTGCTCGGTGCCGCTGATGAGTTCAACGTCGTTGCCGTCTACATCGCCGCTGTTGTCGGTGATGCTCACCGTTGGCTGCACGATCACATTGTCGCCGTTGTCGTCTTCGCCGTAGGTGGTGTCTTTCTGAACCACGTCGGTCGCCGTTGCGGTGTTGTTGTCCGCATCCGTGTACGTCGCCGTCACGGTCAGCTCGCCGTCCGCCAGGGTGCTCACGTCAACGTCTTCGACCACGAAGCTGCCGTCTTCAGAAACGGTGACGTCTTCCAGAACGATGTCAGTGGTGCCGTCGCTGATGACCAGATCCACACGCGCTGCGTCGGTGTCACCGATGGTGCCGCGGATGGTCGCCTGCTCGGTGCCGCTGATGAGTTCAACATCGTTGCCGTCTACATCGCCGCTGTTGTCGGTGATGCTCACGGTTGGCTGCACAATCGAGCCGTCGCCGTTGTCGTCTTCGCCGTAGGTGGTGTCTTTCTGAACCGTATCGTCCGCGGTCACCACGTTGTCGTCCGCATCCGTAAAGGTCGCGGTCACGGTCAGCTCGCCGTCTGACAAGCTGCTCACATCTACGTCTTCGACCAGGAAGGTGCCGTCTTCAGAAACAGTGACGTTGTCCAGTACGATTTGGTTGGTGCCGTCGCTGATGACCAGATCCACACGCGCCGCGTCGGTGTCACCGATGGTGCCACGAATGGTCGCCTGCTCGGTGCCGCTGATGAGTTCAACGTCGTTGCCCGCCACCGCGCCACTGTTGTCGGTGATGCTCACCGTTGGCTGTACAATCGAGCCGTCGCCGTTGTCGTCTTCGCCGTAGGTGGTGTCTTTCTGAACCACGTCGGTCGCCGTTGCGGTGTTGTTGTCTTCGTCAGTAAAGGTGGCCGTCACGGTCAGCTCGCCGTCCGCCAGAGTGCTCACGTCAACGTCTTCGACCACGAAGCTGCCGTCTTCAGAAACGGTGACGTCTTCCAGAACGATGTCTGTGGTGCCGTCGCTGATGACCAGATCCACACGCGCTGCGTCGGTGTCACCGATGGTGCCGCGGATGGTCGCCTGCTCGGTACCGCTGATGAGTTCAACATCGTTGTCGTCTACATCGCCGCTGTTGTCGGTGATGCTCACGGTTGGCTGCACGATCACATTGTCGCCGTTGTCGTCTTCGCCGTAGGTGGTGTCTTTCTGAACCACGTCGGTCGCCGTTGCGGTGTTGTTGTCCGCATCCGTGTACGTCGCCGTCACGGTCAGCTCGCCGTCCGCCAGGGTGCTCACGTCAACGTCTTCGACCACGAAGGTGCCGTCTTCAGAAACGGTGACGTCTTCCAGAACGATGTCAGTGGTGCCGTCGCTGATGACCAGATCCACACGCGCTGCGTCGGTGTCACCGATGGTGCCGCGGATGGTGGCCTGCTCGGTGCCGCTGATGAGTTCAACATCGTTGTCGTCTACATCGCCGCTGTTGTCGGTGATGCTCACCGTTGGCTGCACGATCACATTGTCGCCGTTGTCGTCTTCGCCGTAGGTGGTGTCTTTCTGAACCACGTCGGTCGCCGTTGCGGTGTTATTGTCTGCGTCCGTGTACGTCGCCGTCACGGTCAGCTCGCCGTCCGCCAGGGTGCTCACGTTCACGTCTTCGACCACGAAGGTGCCGTCTTCAGAAACGGCCACGTCTTCCAGAACGATGTCGGTGGTGCCGTCGCTGATAATTAGATCCACACGCGCTGCATCGGTGTCACCAATGGTGCCGCGGATGGTCGCCTGCTCGGTGCCGCTGATGAGTTCAACGTCGTTGCCGTCTACATCGCCGCTGTTGTCGGTGATGCTCACGGTTGGCTGCACGATCACATTGTCGCCGTTGTCGTCTTCGCCGTAGGTGGTGTCTTTCTGAACCGTATCGTCCGCGGTCACCACGTTGTCGTCTTCGTCCGTAAAGGTCGCGGTGACGGTCAGCTCGCCGTCAGACAAGCTGCTCACGTCTACGTCTTCGACCATGAAGGTGCCGTCTTCAGAAACAGTGACGTTTTCCAGTACGATTTGGTTGGTGCCGTCGCTGATGACCAGATCCACACGCGCCGCGTCGGTTTCGCCGATGGTGCCGCGGATGGTCGCCTGCTCCGAGCCGCTGATGAGTTCGGCGTCGTTGCCGTCCACATCGCCGCTGTTGTCGGTGATGCTCACCGTTGGCTGCACGATCACATTGTCGCCGTTGTCGTCTTCGCCGTAGGTGGTGTCTTTCTGAACCGTATCTTCCGCGGTCGCCACGTTGTCGTCTTCATCCGTGAAGGTCGCCGTCACGGTCAGCTCGCCGTCCGCCAGAGTGCTCACGTCTACGTCTTCCACCACGAAGGTGCCGTCTTCAGAAACAGTGACGTTTTCCAGTACGATTTGGTTGGTGCCATCGCTGATGACCAGATCCACACGCGCTGCGTCGGTGTCACCGATGGTGCCGCGGATGGTCGCCTGCTCGGTGCCGCTGATGAGTTCAACGTCGTTGCCGTCTACATCGCCGCTGTTGTCGGTGATGCTCACGGTTGGCTGCACGATCACATTGTCGCCGTTGTCGCCTTCGCCGTAGGTGGTGTCTTTCTGAACCACGTCGGTCGCCGTTGCGGTGTTGTTGTCCGCATCCGTGTACGTCGCCGTCACGGTCAGCTCGCCGTCCGCCAGGGTACTCACGTTCACGTCTTCCACCACGAAGGTGCCGTCGGCGTTCACCGCCACATTGTTCAGCTCAACCTGGGTGGTGCCGTCGCTGATGACCAGATCCACACGCGCTGCGTCGGTGTCACCAATGGTGCCGCGAATGGTCGCCTGCTCGGTGCCGCTGATGAGTTCAACGTCGTTGCCGTCTACATCGCCGCTGTTGTCGGTGATGCTCACCGTTGGCTGAACAATCGAGCCTTCGTCGTTGCCGTCTTCGCCGTAGGTGGTGTCTTTCTGAACCACGTCGGTCGCCGTTGCGGTGTTGTTGTCCGCATCCGTGTACGTCGCCGTCACGGTCAGCTCGCCGTCCGCCAGGGTACTCACGTTCACGTCTTCCACCACGAAGGTGCCGTCGGCGTTCACCGCCACGTCTTCCAGAACGATGTCTGTGGTGCCGTCGCTGATGACCAGATCCACACGCGCTGCGTCGGTGTCACCGATGGTGCCGCGGATGGTCGCCTGCTCGGTGCCGCTGATGAGTTCAACGTCGTTGCCCGCCACCGCGCCACTGTTGTCGGTGATGCTCACCGTTGGCTGTACAATCGAGCCGTCGCCGTTGTCGTCTTCGCCGTAGGTGGTGTCTTTCTGAACCACGTCGGTCGCCGTTGCGGTGTTGTTGTCTTCGTCAGTAAAGGTGGCCGTCACGGTCAGCTCGCCGTCCGCCAGAGTGCTTACGTCAACGTCTTCGACCACGAAGCTGCCGTCTTCAGAAACGGTGACGTCTTCCAGAAACGATGTCTGTGGTGCCGTCGCTGATGACCAGATCCACACGCGCTGCGTCGGTGTCACCGATGGTGCCGCGGATGGTCGCCTGCTCGGTACCGCTGATGAGTTCAACATCGTTGTCGTCTACATCGCCGCTGTTGTCGGTGATGCTCACCGTTGGCTGCACGATCACATTGTCGCCGTTGTCGTCTTCGCCGTAGGTGGTGTCTTTCTGAACCACGTCGGTCGCCGTTGCGGTGTTGTTGTCCGCATCCGTGTACGTCGCCGTCACGGTCA
Source organism: Vibrio sp. CDRSL-10 TSBA (assembly GCA_039696685.1). Classification (NCBI taxonomy): domain Bacteria; kingdom Pseudomonadati; phylum Pseudomonadota; class Gammaproteobacteria; order Vibrionales; family Vibrionaceae; genus Vibrio; species Vibrio sp. CDRSL-10 TSBA. Next base: position 2,130,383 of record CP155566.1, read on the forward strand.
GCTCGCCGTCCGCCAGGGTGCTCACGTCAACGTCTTCGACCACGAAGCTGCCGTCTTCAGAAACGGTGACGTCTTCCAGAACGATGTCAGTGGTGCCGTCGCTGATGACCAGATCCACACGCGCTGCGTCGGTGTCACCGATGGTGCCGCGGATGGTCGCCTGCTCGGTGCCGCTGATGAGTTCAACATCGTTGCCGTCTACATCGCCGCTGTTGTCGGTGATGCTCACGGTTGGCTGCACAATCGAGCCGTCGCCGTTGTCGTCTTCGCCGTAGGTGGTGTCTTTCTGAACCGTATCGTCCGCGGTCACCACGTTGTCGTCCGCATCCGTAAAGGTCGCGGTCACGGTCAGCTCGCCGTCTGACAAGCTGCTCACATCTACGTCTTCGACCAGGAAGGTGCCGTCTTCAGAAACAGTGACGTTGTCCAGTACGATTTGGTTGGTGCCGTCGCTGATGACCAGATCCACACGCGCCGCGTCGGTGTCACCGATGGTGCCACGAATGGTCGCCTGCTCGGTGCCGCTGATGAGTTCAACGTCGTTGCCCGCCACCGCGCCACTGTTGTCGGTGATGCTCACCGTTGGCTGTACAATCGAGCCGTCGCCGTTGTCGTCTTCGCCGTAGGTGGTGTCTTTCTGAACCACGTCGGTCGCCGTTGCGGTGTTGTTGTCTTCGTCAGTAAAGGTGGCCGTCACGGTCAGCTCGCCGTCCGCCAGAGTGCTCACGTCAACGTCTTCGACCACGAAGCTGCCGTCTTCAGAAACGGTGACGTCTTCCAGAACGATGTCTGTGGTGCCGTCGCTGATGACCAGATCCACACGCGCTGCGTCGGTGTCACCGATGGTGCCGCGGATGGTCGCCTGCTCGGTACCGCTGATGAGTTCAACATCGTTGTCGTCTACATCGCCGCTGTTGTCGGTGATGCTCACCGTTGGCTGCACGATCACATTGTCGCCGTTGTCGTCTTCGCCGTAGGTGGTGTCTTTCTGAACCACGTCGGTCGCCGTTGCGGTGTTGTTGTCCGCATCCATGTACGTCGCCGTCACGGTCAGCTCGCCGTCCGCCAGGGTACTCACGTTCACGTCTTCCACCACGAAGGTGCCGTCGGCGTTCACCGCCACATTGTTCAGCTCAATCTGGGTGGTGCCGTCGCTGATGATCAGATCCACACGCGCTGCGTCGGTGTCACCGATGGTGCCGCGGATGGTGGCCTGCTCGGTACCGCTGATGAGTTCAACGTCGTTGCCGTCTACATCGCCGCTGTTGTCGGTGATGCTCACGGTTGGCTGCACGATCACATTGTCGCCGTTGTCGTCTTCGCCGTAGGTGGTATCTTTCTGAACCACGTCGGTCGCCGTTGCGGTGTTGTTGTCCGCGTCCGTGTACGTCGCCGTCACGGTCAGCTCGCCGTCCGCCAGGGTGCTCACGTCAACGTCTTCGACCACGAAGGTGCCGTCGGCGTTCACCGCCACGTCTTCCAGAACGATGTCGGTGGTGCCGTCGCTGATAATTAGATCCACACGCGCTGCATCGGTGTCACCGATGGTGCCGCGGATGGTCGCCTGCTCGGTGCCGCTGATGAGTTCAACGTCGTTGCCGTCTACATCGCCGCTGTTGTCGGTGATGCTGACCGTTGGCTGCACGATCACATTGTCGCCGTTGTCGTCTTCGCCGTAGGCGGTGTCTTTCTGAACCGTATCGTCCGCGGTCACCACGTTGTCGTCTTCGTCCGTAAACGTCGCCGTCACGGTCAGCTCGCCGTCCGCCAGAGTGCTCACGTCAACGTCTTCCACCACGAAGGTGCCGTCTTCAGAAACGGTCACGTCTTCGATCACAATCTCTGTGGTGCCGTCGCTGATGACCAGGTCCACACGCGCCGCGTCGGTGTCACCGATGGTGCCACGAATGGTCGCCTGCTCGGTGCCGCTGATCAGCTCCGCGTCGTTGCCGTCCACATCGCCGCTGTTGTCGGTGATGCTCACCGTTGGCTGCACAATCGAGCCGTCGTTGTCGTCGTCTTCACCGTAAGTGGTGTCTTTCTGAACCGTATCGTCCGCGGTCACCACGTTGTCGTCTTCATCCGTAAACGTCGCCGTGACGGTCAGCTCGCCATCTGACAAGCTGCTCACGTCTACGTCTTCCACCGAAAAGGTACCGTCGGCGTTGACCGTCACGTTTCTCCAGTACGATTTGGTTGGTGCCGTCGCTGATGACCAGGTCCACACGCGCTGCGTCGGTGTCACCGATGGTGCCACGGATGGTGGCCTGCTCGCTGCCACTGATCAGCTCCGCGTCGTTGCCGTCCACATCACCGCTGTTGTCGGTGATGCTCACCGTTGGCTGCACAATCGAGCCGTCGTTGTCGTCGTCTTCACCGTAGGCGGTGTCTTTCTGAACCGTATCGTCCGCGGTCACCACGTTGTCGTCCGCATCCGTAAAGGTCGCCGTGACGGTCAGCTCGCCGTCAGACAAACTGCTCACGTCCACGTCTTCCACCGAAAAGGTACCGTCGGCGTTGACGGTCACGTCTGCGATCACAATCTCTGTGGTACCGTCGCTGATGACCAGATCCACACGCGCCGCGTCGGTTTCACCGATGGTGCCACGAATGGTCGCCTGCTCGGTGCCGCTGATGAGTTCGGCGTCGTTGCCGTCCACATCGCCGCTGTTGTCGGTGATGCTCACCGTTGGCTGCACGATAGCGCCGTCGTTGTCGTCGTCTTCACCATACAATGTATCCACAAGAGCACTGTCGCTGCCGGTATTTGATTCATTACCTTCCACGTCAGTTTGCAGCGCAGATACTGCTATCGTGTCATCTTCAGCGACATCAATGCTCCAGGTAATTTCCCCGGTGCTCGCGTCATAGCTGTAAGCGGAATTGCTCAGCGTTGAACCATCTTCATTCAAGCTCAGCGTTACTTCAGTTTCAGTGCCACCATTATTAATGGTGAGGGTCACTGAGCCACCGCGAGCCAATTCTGCAGGGTCAACCGTGACACTCACTTGGACGCCATCGTTACCAAGTTCAGATTCGTTAATGACACCATCGTCGTTTAAATCGTCTACAATCTGCACAATCGGAGTAAACGAGTCATCATCACCAAAAGAAAGATCAACGGTGTGGTTTGCAGTAGTACTTGAATCGACTGTGTTACCCGCTTCGTCACTTGAAGTCACGGTAACCACAAAATCCGTATCGTTCGCTAGGTCTTCTCCCGGGACTAGACCGATAGACCAGTTACCATCGCCATCAACGGTAGTTGAATAGTCAGTACCATTAATGGTCACCGTGACAATATCACCCTCAGAAATATCACCACCGGTTGCAGTACCGCCCACTTCGATAGTTTGGCCACTTTCTTGCTCGTTAATGATGTTATCTGAGGTGATAGGATTGATAGTGACCACACCAGAATCCGCAGACAGGTCCACAGTATGAGTAGAGGTCGCACTTGACTCAACGCTTGTACCGTCAGTACTGGTTGACGTTACAGTTACATCGAATTCTGTATCGTTTGCAAGATCGCTACCAGCCACGTCCACTGACCAGTTACCATCGGCATCTACAGTCGTCGAATAAGGCGTGCCATTGATGATCATGCTCACCGTATCACCTTCAGAGATATCGCCTCCAGTCGCGGTACCACTGACAGTGATGGTTGATTCGCTTTCATCAAAGTTGATAACCCCATCGTCTGTGATTGGGTCAACAGTGACGGTGCCGGCAACGGCCAGAGTAATTTCTGTAGCGTCTGCAGTCACTAAGTTGGTCAACGCCAGACTTTGTGTTTCCGAAAGACCGAGACTTTCCAGTCCTGACGTCTCAAAATCGGTTGTAGCGATCGTCTCTGAATCAGTACGTTCAATCGTCGCTGAATCAGTCACTGCCGACCCCTGTACTCCGCCAGCTGCCGGAGCCAGATCGCCATCAATCTGCGTCGGATCCTGACCATCTTCTAATGCAGCAAAGATCTGTTCCACATCATCGGTAATGTCCTGAGGCATATTATTGGCATCAACCAGTTGCGCTCGAACCGCTGCGTCATCATTCACTTCATTACCGATTTGAACGATCACGGTACCCTGTGGTAGCTGTTCACCTACTGTCGCGATTCTGACGTTACCTGCTGGGTCGATAACAATCATTTGATTAGCAGACAGAATTCCACTGGTGACAAGAGAGTTTAATCCCATAAAAAGCCTCTGACCTTATAGAAGATGATATACCGCAAGGTATGCAACTTAATGCGATACATTTGTTCTGAAAAAATTGAGTTAAATTTAGCACTAATCCATAGTTAAACAAGGTTAAAACGTTGTACTGTTAACGTTTTTATGACGCATTTACGATATTCTCAAAGCTAATACAGCCCCGAACTAAAATGAGATCAAAGTTGATGCCGCGCTTTCTGCAATGAGACTGAGTGGATAAAATCTATTTCTAATTAATGAGTTATAAATGCATAATATCTTATATATGCAATAAGTTTAAAACCAATTGGAATTTTGAGTCACTTTATTGACGCTCCTTCCCGTCGTCTCATTAATAAGATCGATTCTGGATTAAGCTTTAGCTTCAATCGTTAATAACCCAACATGGGAGTTTGATTTTGAAAGGTTTTTCCGTAAAGGCTCTGGCCTGTGCTCTTGCACTGTCCAGTCCAGCATATGCTCAAACACTTGAGCAGGCAGTCTCATTGGCACTTGCCACCAATCCGGAGTTAAAAAGCGCTTTTAACCAGTTTAAAACTCGCGTTGCTGATTCACGTGCAGCTACGGGTGCTTATCTGCCAAGTCTCGACTTGGATGCTGGTATCGGCTACGAAGGGATCAGACCGACAGAATCAAGCGGTAACGCTGACACCGACCTGACCCGTAAGGACTTAACTCTTACTTTTAACCAGCTTATCTGGGATGGTTCAGCGACCTTAAACGATATGGACCGCACCTCTGCAGAAGCAGAAGCGGACCGCTACCAATTACTTGCCGATGCATCAGATACGGCTCTGCAAGTAGCTAACACTTATCTGGATGTGACTCAGGCTTACGAAGTGCTTGCACTGTCGGAAAGTAACCTGACGACACATAAAGAAATTTATCGCGACATTAAACGTCGTGCGGATTCGGGGATCGGCTCAACGGCGGATGTGACCCAAGTTGAAGCCCGTCTGGCTCGTGCACAGAGTAACCTGCTGGCTGCGCAAAATAATCTGCTCGATGCTCAGGCACAGTTCCACCGTTTGGTAGGGCAAGAGCCTCAGGCATTGGTCTTCCCAAGAGCAGACAGTGAAGCGCTACCGACCTCTGTTGGTCAGGCTCTTGAGCAGGCACAGCAATCGCATCCTGTGATTAAAGTGGCTCAGACAGACGTCGACGCGGCACGCTTCCAGTATCAACAATCTAAAGCGCCTAACTTTCCGACCCTCTCTTTTGAAGCGTCACAAAGCTGGATGGATGATGCAGGCGGTGACCGCGGCAATCAGCAAGAAACAACCGCAATGCTGCGTTTACGCTACAACCTCTACAACGGTGGTACCGACAGTGCGAACACGAAAAGTGCAGCGTATCAGTTGAATCGCGCTAAAGACTTGCGTGCCAACACTTTCCGTACCGTAGAAGAAGGTCTGCGCCTGTCCTGGAAACGCACTGGATATTACCCTGCAGCAGAAAGAGTTCCTGGCCGATCATGTCGACGCCACCTCGCAAACCGTTGTCGCATATCGTAAGCAATACCAGATTGGCCAGCGTACCCTGCTCGACTTGCTGAACAGTGAAAACGAGCTGTTCGAGGCACGCCGCGATTATCTGGATGCCAAGTACTCAGAGCAATACGCAAAATACCGCGTTCTGAATGCAACCGGCGGTCTGCTGGCGGCTCTGCGCGTGGATGTTCCTAAAGAGTGGATGGAAAAGGTGGATTACTAATATGACAATTCGAAATACGATAATTGCTGTTTTGAGTATGACATTGGCGCATTCTGCCTACGCCGCTCAAGAAGAAAGTTCGGACGTATACGATTACATGGCAACACCTGTTGCACAACAAGGTGCCGATTTGCTCGATGATGACAACGACGGTGTCATTAACGCCCGCGACAAATGTCCGCAAACACCACAAGGTGCACAGGTAGACAATTACGGTTGTGGCGAGCAAATCAACAGCTCCGAACAGCAAAAACTTCATATCCTGTTTGCTAACGATTCCTCTGCCATTGAACCTGTTTTTGATGATCAGATTCGTCAGATGGCGAAATTTCTACAGCTTTATCCGGAAGCCTCCATTGAGCTGCAAGGTTATGCGAGTAAAGTCGGCGGTGCCAAGTACAACCAGGCGCTCTCAGAGCGCCGTTCAGAAGCAGTTCGTATGCAGTTGATTCGTTATGGTGTTACGCCAAACCGCATTCGCGTGATCGGTTTTGGTGATACGGTTCTGGTTGCTGAGAGCGATGACCAGGTCAGCCACGCCCAGAACCGTCGCGTAACGGCGACCGTGGTCGGTCTTAAAGATGAAGTATTGAAAGAGTGGACGGTGTTCACCGCTTTGCCAAATTCTTAATCTCTTACCGATTAAACTGTAAAGAAAACGACCTGAGTATCCTCGGGTCGTTTGTTCATAGCGTGATAGATAAACTGTTTAGAAAGTTCGAACGACCTGACTCCCCTTTTACGCAACCCATTCTTCTGGCTATGTATAATTTTTTTTCAAACCGCCTCGCTAGTTATCAAAACCTCAGGCACAATTGGGCTATTCTTTACCTCTTAGATCGTTGCGGCCTCACTCTGTTAATGCCCGACGAATATCAACGCAGGATAGCCCAATGAGTCAGCATAAATATCACCAGCTCTCTGGTGATGAGTTGGATTTTATCGACGATCAAACCGCCGCACTACTGCTTAACACTCCAAGCAGCGCGCGTATCATGCTTTGGGTTATGGTCGTATTCTTTTTGCTGGCTATTGTTTGGGCCTCTTGGGCGCAGATCGATAAAGTGACTGTCGGCCAGGGTAAAGTGGTGCCATCGTCGCAAATTCAGGTAGTTCAGAACCTGGAGGGCGGCCTGGTCAAACAGATCCTGGTCCGTGAAGGCGAGCAAGTCAAAAAAGGTCAGCAGTTATTGCTGATAGATGACACCCGTTTTCGCTCCGACTATCGTGAGCGTGAGCAGCAAATGGCCAACCTGACAGCCAACGTACTGCAGCTGACCGCTTCCATCGCCAGTGTCATCATCAATGAAGATTTCGAGGAACAGGACTGGCAAAACAGTGTGCGCATTGATTACAACAAGCTAGCTTTTCCGCCTTCACTGCTTGAGTCGCAGCCCAGACTGGTTGACCGTCAGCGCGACCAGTACCAACAAGATCTTGATAACCTGCGCAACCAACTGTCCGTAATTTCGCAGCAGGTTAAACAGAAACAGCAGGATCTGATTGAAATTCAGGCCCGGGTTCGCAACCTGCGCCAAAGTTACGAATATGCGAACAAAGAGCTGGAGATCACCCAACCATTGGCGGATGAAGGCGTTGTTCCGCGTATTGAGCTGTTAAAGCTGCAACGTCAGGTCAATGACACTCGCCGCGAACTCACCTCCAGTGAACTAAAAATACCGGTATTACGCTCAGGTATCCGTGAATCGATGTTGAGCCGTATCGATGCTGCACAGAAGTTCCGTTCGCAGCAGCAAGATGCGCTCAACGAAGCTCAGGACAAGCTGTCAGCGATGACTGAGTCTACCGTAGGGCTTGAAGACCGAGTCAACCGTACCGTTGTCGTCTCTCCGGTGACCGGCACCATCAAAACCCTCAACATCAATACCGTCGGTGGTGTTATCCAGCCGGGTATGGATATTGTTGAAATCGTCCCGACCGAAGACACCTTGCTGGTCGAAGCACAGATCGCACCACAGGATATTGCATTTCTGCGCCCTGAACTGCCTGCGATTGTAAAGTTCAGTGCCTATGACTTCACAAAATATGGCGGTCTGGAAGGCACCCTGGAACACATCAGCGCCGATACCACCCAGGATGAAGAAGGCAACAGTTTCTATCTGGTACGGGTACGCACCAAACAAACATCGTTTGGTCAGGATGAAACGCTGCCAATCATTCCCGGCATGACCGCGTCAGTGGATATCATCACGGGTAAACGCACCGTACTGGATTATTTACTTAAGCCAATTTTGCGCGCAAAAGACAATGCGCTGCGAGAATAATCCGGCAAAGATAAACAGGTCAGTGATGAAAAGCGCGGATTGATGTATAACTAAACCTTATACAACCGGATGCAAAAGATAGTGGAAGAGAGATGACCTTTAGTCACACCGTAGCAACGAGTATGCGATGAAACGCTGGCTATGTTTACTCGCGGCGCTGGTGATTTCATCGCTGGCGGGCGCGCTCAGTACCAAAGAGCAACAGTGGGTTGATGCCGTTACCGCAACCTACGGTCCACGTGCGGGTAAACGGGTTGAGACCTGGCGGCGGGAGATGGTGCGTTACCGATCACTATCAGAAACGCGAGCAACTGACCGAAGTAAACCGTTTCTTCAATCAGCTCTACTTTGTCAACGACGATGTATTGTGGGGCAAAAATGACTACTGGGCGACACCACTGGAATTTTTAGGCAGTAATGCCGGTGATTGTGAGGACTTCACTATCGCCAAGTATTTTTCGCTGCTGGAACTTGGTGTTGCTGATGAGAAGCTGCGCCTGGTGTACGTTAAAGCCATTGAACTGAATCAGTTTCACATGGTGTTGGCCTACTACGCCACTCCCAGCTCACAACCTTTGATTCTGGATAACATTAACCCGCAGATAAAACCAGCCTCTGCGCGGCGTGACCTGCTGCCTATATACAGCTTTAACGGTCAACATCTGTGGTTGATGAAGTCGAAAAATGGCGAGCTGGCGGGTAACGCTTCCCGGCTCAGCCTCTGGAATGATTTACGTTCACGCGAGCGTTCGCTGAATTTGAATAAACCGTTGGTCAATTACGATGAGTAGCTAGAATGACACTATACAAACAACTGGTCGCCGGAATGATAATGGTGCTGATTTTGTTGATGATTTCCGTATTCATCATCGAATTTAATACCACACGCGACAACCTTGAACAGCAGCAACGTTCCGAAGTCAGCAACACGATTAACACCGTGGGTCTTGCTTTAGCGCCCTATCTGGAAAAGAAGGACAGCGTTGCGGCCGAATCCGTCATCAATGCTCTGTTTGACGGCAGTACCTACTCTGTCGTGCGCCTTATCTTTCTTGATGACAACAGTGAAATCGTCCGCTCTTATCCGATTAAACCAAGCCAGGTTCCGCAATGGTTTACTGATCTGGATTTGTTCCAGCCTATCCATGACCGCCGCGTCGTGACCAGCGGCTGGATGCAACTGGCAGAGGTCGAAATCGTCAGCCATCCGGGTGAAGCCTACGCACAGCTATGGCAGGCGCTGATTCGCCTGTCGATCGCGTTCGGCGCTATCGTTCTGATCGGCATGCTCTCGATTGCCTACATCGTCCATCATGCCCTTAAACCGCTGACCACCATAGTGAACAAGATGAAGCAAATCGCCAACAACCAGTTTGGCGAACCGCTGCCTCTGCCCGACACCAAAGACCTGGTCGCAGTGGTACAGGGTATCAACAACATGTCGGCTCAGGTTGAAAAGCATTTTAAAGCCCAGGCTCAAGAAGCACAGCAATTGCGCGAACGCGCTTACATGGATCCGGTTTCGCAATTAGGCAACCGCTCTTACTACATGAACCAATTGAATGGCTGGCTGGCTGACAACGCGGTCGGTGGCGTGGCGATGCTGCAGGTTCAGTTCATCAAAGATTTGTATGAAGAAAAAGGCTACGAAGCCGGCGATAACATGGTGCGTGAACTAGCCACACACCTCAAAGCATCTATTACGGCCCCCAACATCACCATTGCTCGTATCTCGGCCGAAGAATTCGCGCTCATCCTGCCTAATATGGAAGAGGGAGAACTGCGCCAGGCAGCTGACAACATCATGAACTGCGTGAACGATATTAATCCGGATCCTACCGGTATGGCTGCTGCTGACGCAGCGCTCGGCGTGGTGTTCAATGAAGAAGCGAAGAGCTCACGCGAGCTGCTTTCACTGCTCGACAACTCGATGGCCACAGCCAAATCGAATCCGGAGCTGAAATACGGCTTTATTTCCAGCGCGAGCAATCAGATGGTGATGGGTAAACAGCAATGGAAAGCGCTGGTTGAAGAAGCGATTCACCATGACTGGTTCACCTTCCGCTTTCAGGCAGCAACGGATACACACGGTAAAACTTTCCATCGAGAAGTATTCTCTGCGATTGAAAAAGACGGAGTACGCTACAGCGCCAACCAATATCTGTTCGCTCTGGAGCAGCTGCACGCCACTCACCTGTTCGACCAATACGTCCTACAGTCTATGATTAATAAACTGGTGTCCGGTGAAGTGACCGATAAACTTGCGATCAACATTTCGCAAAGCAGTATTGAGCAGCCAAGCTTTATTCGCTGGGTCACTCAATTGCTGACCCGACACAAAGCGGTAGCAGGGTTGCTGCAATTTGAAATTCCGGAGAACTGCTTTGTTAATGCGCCGCACCATACAGCCCTGTTCTGTAACGCTCTGCGCGGCGCGGGTGCTGAGTTTGGTGTTGATAACTACGGCCGTAACTTCCAGTCGCTGGATTATATTAACGAGTTCCGGCCAAACTACGTCAAACTCGATTATCTGTTTACTCACCACCTTGATGATGAGAACCAGAAATTTACTCTGACGTCCATTTCGCGTACTGCTCACGATTTGGATATCACCACTATCGCATCCCGCGTCGAGACCCAGGATCAGCTCGATCTGCTTTCCGAGCATTTCGTCGATGTGTTCCAGGGTTTTATTGTCGATAAATAAGGATGAGCGCAATGCAAGACACGCTGCTGAACTCTCTGATTTACGTCAGCCGCTATTACGGCCTCGCTAATTCTCCCGAGGCTTTGATCAACGGTTTGCCAATGTCAGATGGCAAGCTGACACCATTTTTATTTCCGCGCGCCGCGGAAACGTGCCGGCCTGGTTGCGAAAGAGAACCGCTCCGCACTGCATGAAATCCCTCAACTGGTATTCCCGGTCATTCTGCTGCTGAAAAGTGGCGAAGCGTGTGTACTCAACAGTATTAACGAGGAAAAGCAGGAAGCGGAAGTGGTAACCGCCGAATCGGGCATGGTGCCAATTGCCTATCCGCTTGAAGAACTTAAAGAGCGTTATATTGGCCGTTACTTTATGGTCAAAAAGCAGTTCCGCTTTGATGAGCGCTCTCCGGAAGTGCTGAAAACCCGGCATGGTCACTGGTTCTGGGGTACGATCTGGCAGTCAAAGCGCATCTATCGCGATGTACTGATCGCTTCGATCCTTATCAACCTGTTTGCCATTGCAGCACCGATGTTTACCCGTCTGGTGTACGACAAAGTCGTTCCTAATCTGGCGTTCGAAACTTTGTGGGTACTGGCCAGTGGTGTGCTGGTCATCTTCCTGTTTGATTTAGTGCTCAAACTATTGCGTAACTACTTCATTGATGTGGCCGGCAAAAAATCCGATATCCTGATTTCCTCCAAACTGTTTGCCAAAGTCATGGGCATCCGCATGGAGTCACGACCGCCATCGGTCGGGGCTTTCGCACGCCACTTGCAGGAATTTGAGTCAATTCGCGAGTTTTTCACCTCAGCCACTATAGCTTCTCTGATTGATCTGCCATTCGCGCTGATGTTTTTGCTGTTGATCTGGCTGATGGCCGGTTCACTGGTGCTGGTGCCGATTGTTGGCGTGGTGATCCTGGTTGTGTACTCACTGCTGATTCAGGCACCACTGCGCCGCGCGATCGAAGAGGGTTCCAGACTGGCATCACAAAAATATGCCAACCTGATTGAGAGCCTGGCAGGCCTGGAAACGCTTAAGCTGTTCGGCGCACAAAGCCAGTATCAGTACCGCTGGGAAGAAGCCGTCGCCCACATGGCAAACTGGAACATCAAGAGTCGCCGTATTACCGACGGAATTCAGAATACCGCTGGATTTGTGCAGCAGTCGACTAACGTTGGCATGATTATCCTTGGTGTTTATCTGATTGCGGCCGGCGACCTGACCATGGGCGGACTGATTGCCGCGACGATGCTGAGCGGACGAGCTATCGGCCCGCTGGTCCAGCTGTCGCTGCTTTCAACCCGTTATAACCAGGCAAAATCATCGCTCACCATCATTGAGCAAGTGATGGCCATGCCTGACGAGCAAGAGGCCGGTAAACGCTACATTCACCGTCCGATGATTCAGGGCAAAATTGAGCTCGATAAAGTGACCTTCCATTATCCGGACTCACCGATTGCTTCGATTCGTGATCTCAGCCTGATCATTAACCCGGGCGAGAAAGTGGCGATTATCGGCCGGATCGGTTCCGGCAAAACCACGCTTGAACGCCTTATCATGGGTCTGTATCAACCCACCGAAGGCCACGTTCGTATTGATGAGACAGATATTGCTCAGCTGCATCATATCGACATCCGCCGTAATATCGGCTGTGTACCGCAAGAGAGCTTACTCTTCTACGGCACCATTCGCGATAACATCACGCTGGGACGACCACTGGCTGACGACCGAGATGTCATGGACGCAGCGAACCGGGCTGGTGTCACCGTGTTTACTCAGCAAGATCCGGCGGGCCTTGAACGCCAGGTGGGTGAAGGCGGCTTACTGCTTTCCGGCGGTCAGCGCCAGGCCGTTTCGATTGCGAGAGCCATGCTGGGACGTCCGCCAGTGTTGTTGATGGATGAACCGACCAGTGCGATGGATAACCGCTCTGAGATGCAGATTAAGCACCAGCTCAGTCAGTTAACCCCAAGCGAGACACTGGTACTGATCACTCATAAAACCACCATGCTCGACGTAGTAGACCGGGTGATCGTGATGGAAAAAGGTTCCATCATTGCAGATGGTCCGAAAGAGATGGTACTGACCGATCTGCGCCACGGTAAAGTGCGGGCCGCGAACTAAACTGACCGACCTAGACCTCAGCGTCAGATAAAGCGAAGCGTATAGCGTAGATAAAACACCTCTGATGTTCAGAGGTGTTTTTTTATATCTCGCCTCTGCCCTTTCTCATCCGCTCAAACCAACCAGATTAAAAGAAAACTAATCGACGGATACAAAAAAAGCGCGGTCCATAAAGGCACCGCGCTTAAGCCTGTCACAGGCTGAATTTACACCTCAACGTGCAAACAAGAGACGGAGTGGGTATCACTCCCTTTGATTTGAGGCTTGGTCTTAGCACATTCTGCCGTGGCCTGCGGGCAACGGGTACGAAATACACAACCCGATGGCGGATTAATCGGCGACGGCAAATCCCCTTCCAGCATCTGAATGGTTTTGCTGCGCTCCAGATTCGGATCCGGGATCGGCACCGCTGACATCAGCGCCTTGGTGTAGGGGTGCTTAGGATTGGCAAACAGTGCATCCGACTCACCCAGTTTCGACCGCATTACCCAGATACATCACCAGAACACGGTCAGAAATGTGCTTCACCACTGACAAGTCGTGCGCGATGAAAACCAGGCTTAGACCCAGTTCATTCTGCAGCTCTTTCAGCAGGTTAACGACCTGCGCCTGAATCGAGACGTCCAGTGCTGATACCGGCTCATCACAGATGATCATTTTCGGCTTCAGAATCAGAGCACGGGCAATCCCGATACGCTGACACTGACCGCCGGAAAACTCATGCGGATAACGGTTAATCACGTTCGGCAGCAGACCCACTTTGGCCATCATTTCCTTCACTCTGTCCTTCACTTCCTGCTTGGACAGTTGCGGGTAAAAGGTCTGCAGCGGCTCAGCAATGATGTCACCGACCGTCATACGCGGGTTAAGAGACGCGAGCGGATCCTGGAATATCATCTGGATTTCTTTGCGCGTTTCACGGCGTTTGACTTCCTGCATCCGGGTCAGATCCTGTCCCAGCCACACCACTTCACCCTCAGTAGCCTGTACCAGACCGATGATGGCACGGGCAAAGGTCGACTTACCACAGCCGGATTCGCCCACCACACCCAGAGTTTCGCCCTGATAGAGGCGGACATTGACGCCATCCACCGCTTTCAGTGTCGATGGTTTAGTCCACGGCCAGGCCGACTTAGCGGCAATGCTGAAATGGACCTTCAGATCTTTTACGTCTAACAGTAATGCTTTATCTGCGCTCATTTTGTCCACGCCTCCCAGTCAGAAAAACAAGCACGCTGACGACCGTCACCAAACGGAGTCAGAATTGGTGCTTCACGCTTACAACGGTCCATCACACGGTGACAGCGTTCCTGATAAGGACAGCCGACCGGCAGGCGCAGTAAGTTTGGCGGGTTACCCGGAATCGTCGGCAGAATATCGCCTTCGGTGTCCAGACGCGGAATCGCTTTAAGCAAACCTTCCGCATACGGATGGCTTGGATTGTAGAAAATTTCGTTCACGCTGCCGTATTCCATGGTACGACCGGCGTACATCACCAGCACTTTGTCACACGAGCCTGCCACCACACCCAAATCGTGGGTAATCATGATGATCGCGGTGTTAAACTCACGTTTCAGCTCGTTGAGCAAGTCCATGATCTGTGCCTGAACGGTCACGTCCAGAGCCGTGGTCGGTTCATCGGCGATCAGCAGTTTCGGACGGCACAACAGGGCCATCGCAATCATTACACGCTGACGCATACCACCTGAAAATTCATGAGGATACATGGTAATCCGCTTACGCGCTTCCGGGATTTTTACCGCTTCCAGCATACGAACCGACTCTTCGAACGCCTGTGCTTTGCCCATGCCCTTGTGCAACATCAGCACTTCCATCAGCTGGTCGCTGACTTTCATATACGGGTTAAGTGACGTCATCGGGTCCTGGAAAATCATCGCGATCTGCTCGGCACGCACCTTGTTGAGTGCCTTTTCCGGCAGATTGAGGATTTCTTTACCCTCAAATTTCGCGCTACCTGAGATGATTCCGTTTTTAGCCAGCAAACCCATGATGGCAAACACGGTCTGGGACTTACCCGAACCGGATTCGCCCACGATACCGAGAGTCTCGCCCTGATTAAGCGAGAAGTTTAAATCGTTAACTGCGGTGACAATCCCATCCTGAGTGGTGAATTCGACGCGCAGATCTTTGACATCTAATAAGCTCATCATTACTTCCTTAATCTTGTGTGATTATCTGTCTTTTGGATCCAGCGCATCGCGCAGACCGTCACCCACGTAGTTAAAACAGAACAGGGTGATCACCATAAAGGCCGCCGGGAACAGCAGTTGCCAGATCGCCACTTCCATGGTGTTGGCGCCCTCTTGCAGCAATGCTCCCCAACTGGTCATTGGTTCCTGAACACCCAGACCAAGGAAAGAAAGGAAAGATTCAGTCAGAATCATGCTCGGGATCAGCAGGGTTGAATATACCGCGACAATACCCAGCACGTTAGGTACGATATGGCGGGTAATGATTCTCCACTTGCTGACACCGCACACATGAGCCGCTTCAATAAATTCTTTACTGCGCAGGCTCAGCGTCTGGCCACGTACGATACGTGCCATATCCAGCCAGGCAATGGCACCAATCGCCACAAAGATAAGGATGATGTTACGACCAAAGAAAGTCACCAGTACAATAACCAGAAACATAAACGGAATCGCGTACAGAATTTCCAGCAGGCGCATCATGATGCGGTCGGTACGACCACCGATAAAGCCCGATGCCGCGCCATACAGAGTACCAATCAGTACTGCCACCAGCGCGCCCATGATACCCACCATCAGGGAAATACGGCCGCCGACCAGTGTACGTACCAGCAAGTCACGCCCCAGTGCATCAGTACCAAACCAATGCTCGGCATTCGGCGCAGCATGCATCGCATACCAGTCAGTATCTTCATAGGTATAAGCCGAAAACATCGGCAGAAAAATCACCGCCAGGGTGATCAAACTAAGGATAAACAGGCTGACCATCGCCGCCTTGTTACGCATAAAACGAATGCGCGCATCCTGCCATAAACTGCGACCTTCAATTTCCAGGTTCTCAGAGAACTTTTCGATCGCTTCTAAATTTTCTTTTTTGCTCAACATAATATCCGTGTCCGATTAGTAGCGAATTTTAGGGTCGATATAAGCAAGCAGAATATCCACCACCGCATTGAAGAGGATGAAAAGGAAACCGATCAAAATCGTTACGCCCATAACCAATGAGTAGTCACGGTTAAACGCCGCATTCACGAACAGTTTACCAATCCCCGGCAGACCGAAAATGGTCTCAATCACCACCGAACCGGTAATAATGCCGACAAATGCTGGTCCCATATAGGACACCACAGGTAATAGCGCCGGTTTCAACGCGTGCTTAAACACGATATAGCGATAGCTCAGACCTTTCGCACGAGCGGTACGGATAAAGTTACTGTTGAGGGTTTCAATCATCGAACCACGGGTAATACGGGCAAACGTTGCAACATACAGCAGCGACATACCAATAACAGGCAACGCCATGTACTGGAACGAGCCGTCTTGCCAGCCACCGGCCGGGAACCAGCCAAGATTGATGGAGAAGATATAGATGAGAACTGGTGCCAACACAAAGGATGGCATCACCACCCCGAGCATGGCGGTCGACATGATGGTGTAGTCGACCCAGGTGTTTTGCCTCAGCGCGGCAATGGTGCCAACCCCGACCCCCATGATGACAGTGAAGATGAAAGCAGCAAAACCTACTTTCGCTGAAACAGGCAAAGCAGCGCTGATCAGTTCGTTAACCGAATAATCTTTGTATTTGAATGACGGACCAAAATCGCCTTGCAGAATGTTGGTCAGATAGGTGAAGTACTGCTCGGATACTGGTTTATCCAGGCCATATTTCGCATTGATGTTGGCCATCACTTCCGGCGGTAACGGACGCTCAGAAGAAAATGGGTTACCTGGTGCAAAACGCATCAGAAAGAATGATATCGTGATCAATACCAACAAGGTTGGGATTGCTTCAAATATCCTTTTTGCAATGAATTTAATCATAAACTCACTCTTTCAGTCTGTGACAATAGAAAACGAAAAGACGCTGTATGTGCCGGGCACATACAGTGTCTGTATATTTATAGTTTTAATGCTCAGGATTTACTGAGCTTTGATGTAGAGATCTTTAGTGTAGATCTTGTCTTCCGCGTTATTAACCGGGTAACCACCAAGTTGTGGCGACACCAGACGGGAAGTTACATACTGATAGATAGGGGCGATTGGCATATCACGCGCCAGCAGTTTCTCTGCCTCGACGTACAGTGCTTCACGCTCTTCATCGGTCTTCGCATTCAACGCTTTATCCATCACTGCATCGTACTCTGCGCTGTGATATTTCTGGTCGTTGGAGCTGTTGTTGGACTGCATCAGTGACAGGAAGCTGGATGCTTCGTTGTAGTCACCACACCAACCGGCGCGAGTCACGTCGTAGTTACCTTCACGACGGGTATCTAGGAAGGTTTTCCACTCTTGGTTTTCCAGAGTGATGTTCACGCCCAGTGCCTGTTTCCACATTGACTGAATCGCCGTTGCGATTTTCTTGTGGTTTTCAGACGTGTTGTACAGCAGGGTGAATTCCAGTGGATGAGACTTATCAAAGCCAGCCTCTGCCAGTAATTTCTTCGCTTCGGCAATACGCTCTTTCTGAGTCAGCTTGCCGTAAGCCGGCATCTCTGGATTGAAATCAGCGGTAATTTCCGGCGTCATGAAGTACGCAGGTTTCTGGCCCTGACCCAGAATCGCGTTGGCGATAATGTCACGGTCGATAGCGTACGATAGTGCCTTACGCACGCGCACATCATCAAACGGCGCTTTCTGGTTGTTGAAACCGTAGTAGTAAGTACACAGGTTACCTTTCACGTTGACCGATTCCGGGTACTCTTTTTTCAGACGTTTGAAGTGCTCAAGAGG
The DNA here is from genome assembly GCA_039696685.1 of Vibrio sp. CDRSL-10 TSBA. Taxonomy (NCBI): domain Bacteria; kingdom Pseudomonadati; phylum Pseudomonadota; class Gammaproteobacteria; order Vibrionales; family Vibrionaceae; genus Vibrio; species Vibrio sp. CDRSL-10 TSBA. Next base: position 2,148,372 of record CP155566.1, read on the forward strand.
CAGTTCATAAGTCATCTGAATTTCGCCCGACAGGAAGCGGTTCATTTCAGCCACCTGGTTTTCGATTGGCAGGTAGGTCACCTGATCGATAACTGTGTGCGCGTTATCCCAGTAATATGGGTTACGCTTCATCACTAACCGTTCGTTTACCGTCCACTTATCAACGACATAAGCGCCGTTACCAACGAAGTGGTCAGGTTTGGTCCACTGATCGCCCCACTTTTCAACCGTGGCACGGTGAACAGGTTTCACAGTGGTGTGGCCCATCATTTTTACAAAATATGGAACCGGTGTTTCCAGATTCACTTCCAGTGTGTTCGCATCCAGCGCCTTCACACCCAGTGTCTCTTTGTCTTTTTTCCCGGCGATAATGTCTGCCGCGTTCACCATAGTGGTCATTTCCAGATACCACGAGTATGGAGACGCCGTTGCAGGGTCAACCGCACGCTTAAAGCTGTACACGAAGTCGTCAGCGGTAACCGGGTCACCGTTTGACCATTTCGCATCTTTACGCAGGTGGAAAATAAAAGTTTTATTGTCTGTCGTTTCCCAGCTTTCTGCGACACCCGGAACCGTCTTACCGTTCGCATCCTGGTTTACCAGACCTTCCAGAAGGTCACGAATCACGTGTGACTCTGGTACACCTTCCGTTTTATGCGGATCGATAGAAGCGACTTCAGTACCGTTACCACGGACAAATTCCTGTTTGTCAGCGAGTTTAGTACCAGCGGGAACATTCGCGGCGAGAGATGAGAAAGAAGCACTTGCCACTGCAAGGCCAGCCCCCAGAAGCAGGGCCTGAGTAATCTTATTTTTATACATGCATAAACTCCAAGTTTTCATTTTGCATCCATGACATCTCTGCAGGGCGTTAGGCATCTGACTGCCATAATTAGGGTGTTTAACGCAAAAAACCAAACACAAAACCTAACCCATACAAAGCGAGCGGCATAGAACGGCGAACATCAAACTAACTTGCCATAAAATAGTCTTTCACAAAGACTATGCACTGCGCAGAATCAATAAATCATTGAAATGACTTAATTGATCGTCAATAACGCAGAATTTCAGTACAAATAAGGACTTAGATTCAACCGCATATGCCACATATACTAACCAAGATTACTTTTTCAGCATCTTATGCTAGAAATTCGGCGGAAAATTTAACATCTGCCTCACATGACGTCTAATTGAAAGTGATATTCCACTCATCAGATGACAGGAATTGTGAACAGAATCACCTGTTGCACCATTGTGATCCACTACGCACTTTTTAGGAAACGTTTGCGTATGAGTTTCAAAATGAAACCGGTATCATAACATCAGTTACCGTATAGCCCGTGATATAAAACCAGCTTAAACGTGAGCAAATACGCCGCATTAAATTGCGCCACTGACTATTAACCCTAGTCCAAAATAATCCTTTATAAAGCATCAATTTGCACACTAAATAGAATGACATACTCTAAGAAGTACGTCTATCAGCATATCAATAAGCCCCAGAGCAGCAGGCCGTCACGACAGAGCAAAGGGTTCGAAATAGCGGCGTGCCAGTCAGCACGCCGCTATCAGACGCAGCACCGCAGGGACAACCAACACGAATAACGAGGGGAATAGAGGAAGAGAAAAAGCTGCGTAAGATTGGGTTAAATTCGGCAATACCGAGTCAACTCTAAGCCAAAGCGCGTGTGACCACTTCGATAATTTGTGGCCGGAATATAAAGAACACAGCCCCCAGCAGACATAAACCCGCCCAGATAAAGTCCATTCGAAACGGCTCTTTCATATAAATCAGCGCAAAAGGCACAAACACGCTCAGCGTAATCACCTCCTGCAGGATCTTCAGTTGACCAAGATTGAGTACGGTGTAGCCAATGCGGTTTGCCGGCACCTGAAACATGTATTCAAACAAAGCAATCCCCCAACTGAGCAACGCAGCCACAATCCAGGGTTTATGTTCCAACTCACGCAGATGAGCATACCAGGCAAAAGTCATGAATACGTTACTGATTAAAAGCAGCCCGATGGTGGTCACAATCGGTGGAAGGCCAAACATGATTAACTCCGCTAATAAATGGAAAACCAGCGCAGTTTGCGCCTGACTCTGACTGCCGTCAATCTCAGTACAGCGAAATACCAAAGCAAAAACCGGGAACGATACCAATAATTCAAATCAATTGCTCCTTATTGGCGCTTTATCTTTCTTGTCGATCACAGATTTTATCCTGCACTAACAAACTGCCCGGCTAACCACTTTTCATCAATCGGGCTTGGATTAAACTGAAGCAAATTTACAGGAGATTGAATATGAACAGAGTATGGGTCACCGGTGACGCAGTGATTGATTTGATTCCGGACGGCGAACAGCATTACCTCAAGTGTCCGGGCGGCGCGCCCGCAAATGTGGCTGTCGCTATCGCCCGACTCGGTGGCGACAGCGCCTTTTTTGGCCGGGTTGGCAAAGATCCCTTCGGACAATTTCTGGCACAGACACTTCAAAGTGAAGGGGTCAATATTGATCACCTTCATTTTGACCCTTTACATCGTACCTCTACGGTCGTCGTCGACCTCGATGATGACGGTGAACGCAGCTTTACTTTTATGGTGAAACCAAGCGCTGACCAGTTCCTGCAAGCTGAAGATATTCCTGATTTCCGGCGAGGAGAATGGTTACACATATGCTCTATCGCGCTTGCCAACGAACCAAGCCGTAGCTCTACCCTGGCAGCGATGAAGAAAATGAAGCAAGCCGGTGGATTTATCAGCTTCGATCCAAACCTGCGTGAGGAAGTGTGGAGCGATCCGAGTGAACTCATCAACGTAGTCATGCAGGCGGTCGCACTGGCCGATGTCGCCAAGTTTCTCCGAAGAGGAACTTATGCAACTGACGCGCACCGGATCTATCGAGGGTGGTCTGCAAGCCCTGCGTCGTTACGACCTGCCACTCACCGTGATTACTCAGGGAGCAAAAGGTGCTCTGGTAGTGACCGCAGAGGGACAACAACTGGTCACCGGCAAAGCAGTAAAACCGGTCGATACCACCGGCGCCGGTGATGCGTTTGTCGGCGGATTGCTGGCCACACTGGCACAAAATGAACAATGGCAAACCAAGCCTTCTGTCCATAACGCAGTGCAAGCAGCCAACGGTTGTGGCGCTCTCGCTACCACCGAAAAAGGGGCGATGACCGCTTTACCGAATCAACAGGCATTACTGGCATTCTTGCAGTCTTAAGCCTGCTTACTCACATCCTGCCAGGCGGGCTTAACGCTCGCCTTTCTTCTCATTTCATCCTTCCCGTTTCTTCTCTCTATGCATCAACTTCCCCATATCCGGATCACAAAATTGCAGCAGATCGTGCGTTGAGTAGAATTATCAGTTTATTTTTAGGGATCGTTCCCGAAATGTTCGGTATATTGCTAATCAAATTAAGTCTCCAGATTCAGGGAGCTGACGTGTAACGCATTTTGCTGAATCGATGAGATAAAATTAAAACAACCCACACTGTGTCATGAATCAACGGGAACGTTTGCAGCAACCCCCTATTTTTCATCCATTTGTGGAGACAATAACAATGAAGACAAAAGCCCTGACGATCGCTATCTCGCTTGCCCTGCTACCAACTACTTCTGTATTCGCACAGAGTGACTTAGCATCTCTGGAAGCCCGAATTAACGAACTGGAATCACGTCTGACCCAGACTGAGCAAACCGCCCAGCAAGCGGAACAGAAAGCGTCATCGTTCGAATTTCACGGCTATGCCCGTGCCGGACTACTGATCAATGACGACTTTAACGGTGCGGTCGGCACCGGTCCTTACATGACCGCCGCAGGTGCGCTGGGCGCACCCGTTGGCCGTTTGGGACTGGAAGATGACAATTACCTCGAAGCGAATCTGATTCATAACCGGGTGATGGACGATGGGTCAAAAGCACGTTTTCAGATCATGCTGGCCGACGGCGTTGAGACCAACAATGAATGGACCGCAGATGACAGTAAGCTCAATGTACGCCAAGTCTACGCGGAGCTGAGTTCACTGCCCTCATTCAGTGGCGCATTGGCTGATGCGACCCTGTGGGCCGGAAAACGCTTTGACCGTGATAATTTTGACATCCACTTCCTTGATTCAGATATTGTATTCCTGTCCGGAAGCGGCGCAGGTATCTATGATGTGCAGATGAGTGACAGCTGGAAAGCCAATTTCTCGATTTACGGCCGCGACTTTGGTGACATTGACAGCTCAAGTACTGATATCGAAAACTATGTCGCCACTATGAATAACCATATTGGTCCTTTTCAGATCATGTTAAGCGGCATGAAATCGGCTGATAATCAAGATCGCGCCAGTGAAAACACATCCCCGAGTCAGCGCGCTGAAAACGGTATCCATGCTCTGTTTGCGTATCATGGCGACAGCTTCTATGGCATACAGGACGGTTTCTCCAAGACTGGTATTCTGGCAGGTCAGGGGTTAGGTGCTGAACTAAAGGGCATAGGTTCAAACGGCGATTTGAATGATGATGCCAAAGCGGTGCGTTTGTTCAGCTACGGTGTCACCAAATTTGCTGACAACTGGCGCATCGCTCCAGCGCTGATGGCCGAATACAGCCAGGATCGCATTAAGGACAACGACGAATTTATCTGGGCAACCGCTAACGTTCGTTTAGCGCAGGAGCTGACCGAGAACTTTGAGATGGTTTACGAAGGCACTTATCAGTACATGGATATGGACAACAGCGTTGAAAAAGCCAAGGGCAGTTTCTACAAAGCGACACTCGCACCAACCTTTAAACTGGCGACATCCGCCGGCTTCTTTGACCGCCCGGAAATTCGCTTTGCAGTCAGCTACGTTGACTGGAGCAGCGAACTGGATGACTACGCGGTCAGCCTGGCAAGCGACGCCAGCACCATGGGTAACGGCGGTGAAACCGTATTCGCACTACAGATGGAAACCTGGTTCTGATTTCGATACCAAACTCTAAGCAACTGATTTTAAAATAAATCCCCCCATTCAGCCCGGTACATGCCGGGCTTTTTTCTGTCAGTGGTGCTGACTCCGGCGCTCATAGCTTGCCTTGCCTTGCCTTGCCTTGCCTTGCCTTGCCTTGCCTTGCCTTGCCTTGCCTTGCCTTGCAAAGCAGAGAGCCAGAAAACAGCAAACATAGAAACAAAAAAAGCCATCCCGAGGGGATGGCTTGGCTGAGCATATACTCTTATGCGTCAACAAACGGCGCGTGAGCAGAATGAAGAGGTGTAACCCTGGCACTGACAGCGACACCTTGCAAAGAGATTCGGGTTGCCTGCTCAGGAGTAAATACGCGTCCGGTCATGACCTGCTCACCACCATTAATAAAGATTTCCAGTGATGAGCTGTCGGCCAGAATCTGCAATCTGACCGGCTCACTGCTCAACGCCAGTTCACGGATTGTATCGCCCTGGCGGATCAGGGTTTGAGAGCGGTCAAAACGCAGTAGCCCCTGCTCTTTATCCAGCGTCAGTACTACTTTGTGTTTGTCGTCATGCATCAAGTGCAGTTCACTGCCCCACGCCAGCGTGACCAGCAACTCGAAACTCTTGCTGTTGAGGTCAAGCGGCTTATCACTCAAAGTGACCTGGCTGGTTTCACCACGCAGTAGATCCAGTTCAGCCGCCGGCTGTTGCAGCACCCGGCCGTTAAGCCAGCGTAATTCACGCATTGTGGTTAACTGGTGCAGCCAACCGTGATCACAACTCGGTTGCTGTACTTCATCCGGTAATCCCATCCAACCGCACATCACACGACGTCCGTCTGGTGTTTGCACACTTTGCGGCGCATAAAAATCAAACCCTTGGTCCAGGGCCCAGCCTTCGATAAAGTCAAAGCCGCCCTGCTCGTCCTGATTGACGCGGAAGATACGGTTCTGATGCACTATAGTATGATGCTGGCTTTCAGATTCAATCCCTTGCGGGCCAAACACCACAAACGATTCATCGCCAAGCTCAAACCAGTCCGGGCACTCCCACATATAACCGTAAGGAGAAAGCTCATCACCGTATAGCTTATCGAAACCGCCAGTTAACCAGGTCATCAGAGTGATAAACGGCAAGTCGTCCCTGCAGAGATTCGGTCTGAGCTCCCAGCAACATATGCCAGCGCCCCTGATAAAACGCCACTTTCGGGTCACGGATATGTTCGGTAACACCTGGTGGCAGCTCTCGAATCAACGGTCCTAATTTTTCAAACTGTCCGTCTGCATTCATGCGAGCCGCGCACTGCATAGTCTGACGCTGACGCTCAGGCCCCAAACGAGTATTGCCGGTATAAAACAGCATTAAATCATCGCCCTGACTGACTGCATGGCCGGAAAAGACCCCGTGGCTGTCAAACCAGTCGGACGGGGTTAAAGCCACAGACTGCCAGTGCCAGTTGATCAGATCATCACTCGTAAGATGAACCCAGTATTTGTCTTTGTGCTCACAGGAATATGGATACCATTGATAAAACAGGTGGTAAGCACCCTGATGGTAGATGAAACCATTGGGATCGTTGAGCAAGCCTTGCGGCGGAGAAATATGCCACTGCGGGCGATAGTGGGATGGCCGGGCGACACGATACTGCGCTGCTTTAAACTGTTGCCTGGCAGCAATTGAGCGACCAACCAAGGCCAAATCCTCATCCTGGATGGTACTCTCACGTTTTATACTCAGTTGCCACTCTCCGAGTACGGACTCCGCAGTGACTTCATCGGGTAATGAACAGACGGCGTGGCGATCGGATACCGCCACGACGATGCGCCCGTCCGGCGCTAAAATCCGTTGAATGTTATCGAGCCCGCCCGCGAGTTCGATAAGTCTCTGTAACGACATAAACTGACCTAATAGCTAATTTCGGGAACGTTCTCAAAATATACAACAAAATCCAGTCAGGCAAGTCTTTCCCATTTTTATAGCAAGGTTATGCAGATGTGTGTGAAGCCGGGCACACAAACTCCGCCTGATATGGAGCCGGAGCCGAACATTCAGGCGGATGTGAAAGACAGGTGACATGATACTTAGGGGCAAAGAGTGTCAGATCTGGGTCGTCACGAACAGGTTTCACGGGCAATATTCTGAAATGTCAGCACCACTTTGCTCATTTCCTGCCCTTGCCCGGCAATCCGGTCCAGCAGCATTTTAGCGGCATTTTCACCCGCTTTATCAAATGCATAATTGAAAGTTGATAACCCGGGATTGCTGACAAAAGCCAGCTCATCATTCCCGACACCAAGCACTTTGACCTGTTCACCAACCTGAATACCTGCCGCCTGCAGCGCTTTTACCGCCCCTACGGCCAGACGGTCTGTCGCACAGAAACAAGCCATCGAGTTGCGGATAGTCGCGCATCGCTTCCTGTGCCAGCCGATGACCGGACTCAATCGAAAAGTCACCACGTAAATGACAAACCAACGACTGGTTATGCATCGTCAGCGCCTGCTCTAACCCTTGGCTGCGCTGCACATCGACCGCGATGTCATCACTTTGTACGCCGATAAAGCCAACATGCTGGCAGCCTGCCGCTACCAGACGCTTGCCCGCTTCAAAGCCAACCCGGGTGTCATCATGCACCACGCTAGGAATATTGTGCAGAGAACCATCCTGCCCTACCAGCACGACCGGCACAGCAGAGTTCTGAATCTCTTTAATCAGCGGCATGTCGAGGTGGGTCGCATAAAAAATAATGCCCTCGACCCGCTTTTGATTGAAGATGCGGATGTATTCCAGTTCCTTGGCATGCATCTGATGCGTATTGGCCAGCAGGACATGCTTACCATTCTGCTCCAGTATCTTGGTCAGGCCATCCACACCCTGTGCGGTGGCATGGGAAGACACCCGTGGCACAATCACACCAATCAGGTTAGTCTTCTGTGATTTAAGATCTTTAGCGACCTGGTTGACGACGTAGCCGCACTCTGACACTGCCTGAAGCACTTTCACTTTCGTCGACTCTTTGACCCCGTATTCATCATTAATGACGCGAGAGACCGTCGATTTTGACACCCCGGCCAATCTGGCCACATCGTGCAAACTTGCCATGCCCTATCCTATTACGCTGCGAAAATTGGGATTGATTGCAGAACTAACCGGCATCAACCACTTAACTAGCGTGATTTTAACCTTGTTTTGTCCTTTTTCCTTGCCGGTTTTGCTGATCTTTCTCACAGAATAAACGAGTTGCTTTTGACCGGCGGTTTTTTATTGACAAGAATGCGCATTGCAAACGTTCCCAAAAATTCAAAAATAACGCAGTTAACCACTATACTGACAAGTAACAAGAACCGGAGTGAGTTATGGACTATCCAGTCATAGCAAAACAACTTCTCGAGCATCTGGGCGGTAAACAAAACATCCAGGCGCTGGCACACTGCGCAACCAGACTGCGTTTGGCAGTCAAAGATGAGGACCAGATTAATGAAGCGGCCATTGACGGGCTGCAGGGCGTAAAAGGCCAATTTAAAGTCGCAGGTCAATATCAGATCATTTTTGGATCCGGTATTGTCAACCAGGTTTATGCCGAGATGGCTAAACTGACGGGCATGGCTGAAATGTCGACCAATGACGTGGCCGCAGCCGGCGCAGATAAACAAAATCTTGTACAACGCGCGGTGAAAGGCCTGTCCGATATTTTTGTACCGATCATTCCGGCCATTGTCGCCGGCGGTCTACTGATGGGGCTGTTTAATGTCCTGACGGCAAAAGGGCTGTTTATTGATGGTCAGTCTCTGATTGACGCCAACCCGGGTCTGGCTGACTTGGCCAGCATGATCAACACCTTTGCCAACGCACCTTTTGTTTATTTACCTGTATTGCTGGCCTTCTCTGCGTCACGTAAATTTGGTGGCAACCCCTTCCTTGGCGCCGCACTGGGTATGCTGATGGTTCACCCGGACCTGCTTAACGGCTGGGGTTTTGGGAGTGCGGCCGTGCATGGCACTGTGCCTACCTGGAATATTCTCGGGCTGGAAATAGAAAAAGTCGGTTACCAGGGCTCAGTACTACCGGTTTCTGGTCTCAGCATTTATTCTGGCTAAAGTTGAGCTGGGACTGCGTAAGGTTGTACCTTCGGTACTGGATAACCTGCTGACTCCGATGCTGGCTATTTTTATCACCGGTTTTCTGACCTTCACTCTGGTGGGCCCAATCACCCGTGATGTCGGCTTTATGCTCGGTGATGGCCTGAGCTGGTTATATGACTCTGCGGGTTTTGTTGGCGGTGCGGTGTTTGGCCTGATTTACGCTCCGTTTGTGATTACCGGTATGCACCACAGCTTTATCGCGATTGAAACCCAGCTGCTGGCAGATATCGTAACCACAGGCGGTACGTTCATCTTCCCGATTGCCGCGATGTCCAATGTGGCGCAAGGTGCAGCAGCACTGGCGGTCGCTTTTACCACCAAAGATGTCAAACAAAAAGGCATCGCGATGCCATCGGGTATCACAGCACTGCTTGGCATCACTGAACCCGCCATGTTCGGCGTTAACCTCAAGCTGCGCTATCCGTTCATTGCGGCCATTACCGGTGCCGCAGTCTCGAGTGCTTTCCTGACCCTGTTTCATGTTAAAGCGCACGCGCTCGGCGCCGCCGGTATTCCGGGGATTATCTCCATCAATCCGGAAAAAATCGGCTATTACGTGGTGGGTATGGTGATTTCATTCGCCGTAGCCTTCGGTCTGACCATAGTGCTGGGTATGCGTCAAAAAGCCAAGCAAGGTGTCAGCGCAACAGCCTGATCCTGAATAAACAATCACTGACTGATGAATAGCAAAACGCCCGGCGAAAGCCGGGCGTTGTTTTCTGTGTGCTTTTCTCAGAACTGATAACCCAGTTTGACTTCAATCGTACGCTCCGCACCGTACCAACAGTTCATATTGTCGTAACAGGTGTAGGATTCTTCATCAAACAGGTTACTGGCAATCACGTCGGCACTGACCCCTTGCAGACGCTCACTGACTTTGCCCAGATCATAGCCGAGTGAAAAATCAACAATGGTGTAGTCCGGCACTTTACCCTGGGTGTTGGTAGCATCCATCATCATGCTGCCCACGTAACGTGCGCCTGCGCTGACCCGGCTGCCATCAAGCGCTCCCTGATCAATCTGATAGGTGCTCCACAGTGTTGCGCTGTGTTCAGGCACATAAATCGGTGTCGTACCCTGCAGACCATTGGCGCTATCCTTGGTTACTTCAACATCGGAATAGGTGTAACTGGCGGCAATATCCCAGCCCGGTGTAACCCACCAGCGGCCTTCGACTTCGATCCCCTGTGAGCGCACTTCGCCGACCTGAATATCATCCTGATAATCGGCGGAAGAAGGATCGGTCACCACAACATCGCTTTTGACGATATGGTACAAAGAGATGCTGCCTTGCTTGCTCATATCCGCCGATTGGTATTTAACCCCGATTTCCACCTGTTCACCGGTTTCAGGCTTAAACGGCTGGCCGAATTGGCTGTCGACCCCGGCCACCGGAGAGAAGCTGGTTGCGAAGCTGGCAAAAGGCGCCAGGCCAGAATCAAATTCGTATAATGCACCGACCCGATAGGTAAACTCGTTGTCATCCGCATCCGTGCTGTAACCGGATACCTCGCTGCTGCTGGTATAATGGTCAAAGCGGCCACCGCCAATCAGCACCCAGCGATTCCAGCGTAACTGGTCCTGAAAGTAGAAACCCAACTGTTTGATGGATATATCGTACGCATACAGGCCCGTCTGCGTGACACTGCCACGATCCAATAGGTTATTGTTGGGTGCATACAGGTTGAAGCTATCAAATTCGCTGTTGTTTGAGTCAAAAGTTTTGTAATCCGAATTGCCTTTCAGACGCTGGTAATCCACTCCCACTAACAGATTGTGCTCGACACTGCCCCAGTTCAACTGACCCGATAACTGGTTATCAACCACAATGCCTCGCGAGTCTTCATCGGTGCTGTAAATGTTACGCTGCAGAGTACCGCTGACTTCATCAAATTGTCCGGCGCCATGATAGGTGTTTTCCTGATACAAAGACGCATCGGTATAACGCAGACTTTGCAGAAACGGACCATTGATCGTTGAAATCATGCTGAATTCTATAACCCAGCATCACGAATTCCCGTTCAAACTTGCTCCAGTTCACATCGCCAGCCGAAGTCGATGGTGAGGTTGAACCATAGGGGTTTCCGGTTACGGTACCTGATGCTGGCAACGCAGAATTCATTCCCATATCCGGATCTTTTTGATAGTACAGATTCAGGTTAAGTAACGTATTGTCGGTAATTTGCCAGTCCAGAGACGGAGCAAGCACGTAACGTTCTTCTTCCGTGCCATCGACCTGGCCATCCTGTTTACGCGATTTGGCTACCAGACGATAACGTACATCGCCGTCACCAATCGGACCTGTGGTATCAAGTGTGACCTGTTTGAGGTTGCGCGAACCGCCGGACACCGACAGCTCAGTATGTCGCTGTGACTGCGGTTTTTTAGCAATCACATTCACCATACCGCCCGGTGGCATTGCACCGTACAGTACTGAAGTCGGCCCTTTAAAGATTTCCACTTGCTGCATTGCAATCGGATCAATCTGTGGTTGCAGGTTCCAGCCTTTCAGATACTGCACCAACATACCATCGTAATAGCTCTGATTAGACTCAAAACCACGAATATAGAAATTATCTAGCATGGTGACTGCGCCACCTTTGGTTTCCGTCACCACACCCGGCGCATAACGTACCGCCTGCCCGAGCGAGGTTACTCCGCGCTGCTCTAACTGTTCTCCGTCAAGGACGCTGATACCCTGCGGCGTTTCTTGCGGATCCAGTGTGGTTTTGGTCGCGGTATTGCGATAGGTTTTGCCCAGGATGGTCAGAGTGTCGACCTCCGGGGACTCTGATTGTTGTGCCAGTACCAAAGGAGTGGCGAACATCGCCATGAGCGCGAACGCGATCGGAGAGAGTGTGGAGTGCTTAACAACCGCCATGATGAACTAACTACCCTGCTGTTACATTATGAGAATAAATATCATTTGTATTTTATCCAAAGTGCCGGGCTGAAAGTTAACAATTTGGAGCATGTTAATCCGCTCGTGCGCAAATCGGTAACCAGTATTCCATTGCGGCGTTATCGCAGGCGCAGTTGTAATCAGCCGGATACCGCTCCAGCTCAAATCCGTCCACTCCCCGATAAGGAGAATCCGGCAGCCATTCAAAAATAAACCATTCCAGAGTATCGGCCAGTTGCGAGACCGGTCCGCAGTGTTTCACCACCGCATAAGTTTGCGCCGGAATATGCACTGTATTTAACCCCGCCATCCAATGACTTCCTGCGGCCCAGTAGCGCAACTGCCCATGTTCACTGCCGACCTGGGTCACGTCGATGACCCCCGTTAACGGACCTGACTTGCTATCACTTTGACAAGAAAGATAGGTCTGCCAGATTTTCGGCACCTGAGCAGTGAAATCCGGTTGTGAAGAGAGTAAGCCGCGGATTGTTGTGGCGACACCGAATAACTCAAATGCTGCTTGGCTCTCCAGCCGGACTTCAACCAGACGAGTACGGCGCTCACCACGCGGCGCCAATTGTTGTGCCTGCAACGGTTTACGCACGCCTGTGCGCTGCCCTTTCTGGCGATATTGGCGCGGACTGATACCGAAATGGTGTTTAAAGGCGCGACTAAAACTGACTTCAGAGTTAAAACCGAGCGCCAGTGCAATATCAATCACCCGCTCCTGACTGCATACAAGACGCTCAGCGGCTTCACTCAGCTTAATCTCGCGTACATAGTTCGCCACCGTCAGACCAGTTTCATTGTGAAATACCCGTTGCAACTGCCAGCGCGACCAGCAGCTCTGCTGTGAAAGCTGCTCCAGCGACAGAGGCTGGTCTAAATGCTGGTGAATGTAGTCGAGCAAATTGCAGATTCGCGTAAATGAAGCGGACACAGCGCCCATGTAAACTGACTCCTGAGTATCTTTGCCTGATAGTGTCGCATAAAACCAATCTTAATGAGAAGTGTTATCAACTATACCAAGCAACCTGGAGTTGCAGCCAACACCGCTGCAACTTCAAGTAGGAAGAGGATAATCACTTGATGCAGGGGTGAGCGCGCCAATCGAGCTAAAATGGCGCTGAATGATCAACAGCCACAAAAATCTCTGCTATCATCGGCATCTTATAGTCGGGGAGCTGCAAAGCTGAGATCGCCAGGAGATTTGCCACAGGCAAAGCGCCATTGCGAGACCCGTAGAACCTGATTCAGTTAGTACTGACGTAGGGAACTATAGTGTTGTGGTAAGGCTTGTAAGCGGGTTGACATATAATGGCGCCCTGCCATTTCTCACAACATGACCGCCTCGCGGCGGCTGTTTAGCACAACCTGACCGGTGACGCTAAACGGGTTTCCTGATTGTCAGACGATTAGGAGCCCAAATGCCTCAATCAGATAATCAATCCCAAACCTATCTTAACACACCCATTGTGCTGACCATTGCCGGTTCAGACAGTGGCGGCGGCGCCGGTATCCAGGCCGATATCAAAGCCATCTCAGCCACCGGCGGTTATGCCTGCAGCGTGATTACCGCCATCACCTCGCAAAACACACAAGGTGTCAGCGCCATTCTGCCGGTGCCGGTTGAACATGTCGAAAGTCAGCTCGATGCCGTGTTCAGCGATCTCGATATCGTCGCGGTCAAAATTGGTATGCTGGCCGACAGTCACATCATCGCCGCCGTGGCGCGTAAACTGCGCCAGTATCAGCCGCGTTTTGTGGTTTTGGATCCGGTCATGGTGGCCACCAGCGGCGATTTACTGCTGCAAAGCGCGGCAATCGACAGCCTGAAACAGGAATTGCTGCCCTTGGCGACCCTGATCACGCCTAACCTGCCGGAAGCGGCCGCACTGACCGGCCTGCCAGCGTGCGAGCAAGAATCGCAGCTTGAGGTAATGAGCGAAGCACTGCGTGCCCTGCCATGTAGGGCCGTGCTGCTCAAAGGCGGTCATCTGGCGGGAACCAGTCACAGTGATGACTGGCTGCTGAGCGGCGCGGACACTGTGGCATTCCGCGCTCAGCGGGTCGACACCCAAAACACTCACGGCACTGGTTGTACGCTGTCGTCAGCGATCGCTTCTTACCTCGCGCAGGGATTTGCGTTGCAAGATGCCATTCGCCACGCCAAATACTACATCTCTCAGGCGATTGCCCATGCCGATGAGCTGAGTATCGGCCGCGGTCATGGTCCGGTGCATCACTTCTTTGCCCTCTCTCCTATTGTTTCATCTTCGCAGGAATCATTATGAATATTGAGCTTATCGCACGCACCTTTCAGACCCTGCGCAGCAGTCAGCCGCTGGTAGTCAGCATTACCAATTATGTGGTAATGAACAACAGCGCCAATGCGTTACTGGCCGCCGGCGCCTCTCCAATCATGGCCCATTCACGTCAGGAGATGGATGAACTGATGCAGATTGCCGGAGCGCTGGTGATCAATATCGGCACCCTGGATGAAACCTGGATTGAGCGCATGGCATTTGCCATTGATGCAGCCAATCGCCATCACAAACCAATTATTCTCGATCCGGTCGGCTGCGGCGCGAGCCGTTTGCGCACGGACACTTCGCGCCGTTTCGCCGCGCAGGCCGAGCGCCTGATCATTCGCGCTAATGCCTCTGAAATCATGGCTCTGGCCGGGATGGATACGCAGGGACAAGGAGTCGACGCCAGAGATACCAGCCACAGCGCCATCAGCGCCGGGCAGCAGCTGGCCAGACAATATAACGCCAGTGTGGTGATTTCCGGCGCGCAGGATTTTATCATCAGCGGCGATCAGGTCGTACAGCTGAGTAACGGCGATGCCATGATGCCCAAAGTGACCGGCATGGGATGCAGCCTGAGCGCTTTAACCGGCGCCTGCGCGGCGTGTGGTGATCTGAGCGGGCTCAGCGCCGCCGCCATCATGGGCGTTGCGGGCGAACTGGCGGCGCTGCAGGCTAAGGGGCCGGGCAGCCTGCAACTTGCTCTGCTCGATGCTCTGCACCTGCTGGATGAAAACACCTTAATCAACCGAGTAAAGCTGCAGACTATGCTCAATCCAACTGAACCGCAGGAGTTCAACCGATGAGCGGCTATCGTTTATATCTGGTCACCGATGATCAGCAGGATCTGACCACCTTATGTCAGGTAGTGAAACAAGCCGTACGTGGCGGCGTGACCATGGTGCAAATCCGCGAAAAACACGGTGATGTGCGCGCCTTTATGCAACGCGCCGAAGCAGTCAAACAGATCCTGAGCGGTACGGGTGTACCGCTGATCATCAATGACCGGGTCGACGTTGCTCTGGCAGTCGATGCCGATGGTGTGCACCTTGGTCAGAGTGATATGCCGGCCCGGATTGCCCGTCAGCTGCTGGGCGCAGATAAGCTGCTTGGCCTGTCGGTCGAAAATGAGCAGCAATTTATCGACGCCCATCAGCTGCCGGTTGATTACCTGGGGTTAAGTGCGATTTTTGCCACCCCGACCAAAACCAATACCGTCAAACACTGGGGTCTTGACGGGCTCGACTGGGCCATGCAGCACACTCGCCTGCCACTGGTGGCGATCGGCGGCCTCAATCAAGACAACATTGCCGATGTCGCTGCAACCGGCGTAGACGGCATTGCTCTGGTCTCCGCCATCAGCCATGCCAGCCACCCCGAACAAGCCGCCAGCGCTTTACGTGACTTGATTGATGCACATAATCCTCGAAAAGTCATTCAAAATAATTGAACAAGAGCCACAAGCTGGATTGCTGTTGAGGCCATCAAGAACCCCGTAGACTGCCTCCATCAACCCACAGTACACCAACTGTTGAAAGCAATAAAAGCAATCCGCAGCAAGCGGGTGAGGAGCACAAGATGATTGAAGTAAGAGCGGCAGCAGCGCGTGGCCGGGCAAATTTTGGCTGGCTGGACAGTAAACATACCTTCTCGTTCGGTCACTATTACGATCCGGCGCACATGGGCTTTTCCGAGCTGCGCGTCATCAATGATGACCAGGTCACACCCGGCGCGGGCTTCGATACCCATGGTCACCGTGACATGGAAATCATCAGTTATGTGCTGGAGGGCACCATCGCCCATAAAGACAGTGCCGGCAATGTGAAAACCCTGCCGGCCGGTGAATTTCAGCTGATGTCAGCCGGGCGCGGCATTCACCACAGTGAGTTCAATGCCTCCGACAGCGATACGCTGAAATTCCTGCAAATCTGGATTCAGCCAAATACGCTGGGCGGCGAACCGGGTTACCAGCAGAAAGATTTCGGTCAGGAGCCGGGCCTGACGACCATCGCCACCCCAAACGGTGAGAATGGCACACTGCACATCAAACAGGATGCGAAGCTGCACCAGTTAATCCTGCAGCCAGGCACTGATTTGCACCTGGATGTCGAGCCGGGTCGGCGGATTTATATCCATCAGATCGACAGCGAGCTGATCGTCAACGACGTGATGCTCACGCCGGGCGATGGCGCGAAAATCAGTGGCGAAAGCGAGCTGCAGCTGCGTAACGCCAGCGATGTGGCGGTTAAAGCCCTGGTGTTTGATCTGCCATAAGCTGGCAGCACGCGGTATAACATTCGTTGACCAGCACTCGTTTGCCAGCATGAGAAAGTCGTAACAAGGGCCTGCATATCTGCAGGCCCTTTTGTGTCTCCGGCTGAAGCGTTATCAGCAGGTATGTCTGTTTATCGGCGGCTGAGCTGACGGATAGCAAGCACAGCACGGCGCACCGCTTTACTCACCATCAGGCTAGCGACAATCACCGCGCCGCTCGCCAGCAGCGTACCCAAGGCGTATTGCAGCAATGCACCCTGAGACTCAGCGCCCTGCACGATACCGTGACAGGCACTGAACAGCGCCACCGCGGCCAGCGCCAGCGCCTGCAACGCAGAAACGGCGCATCGCAATCAGAGCCAAGGGCAGCAGAACCAGCGACGCCATCACCACAGTTTCAATATGGCTGGTGTTGACCCACTCAATGCCGACCACAAAACCCAGCGCCAGTGCGCCCAGTACCACACCAATCGCTTTAGATGCGGTCTTCCAGCCATAAGGCGCAGCAAACATGCCAATCAACAGCAGCGCCAGCAGATGATCGGCGCCGGTCAGCGGATGCATGAATCCGTGTGCAAAACTGGCCGTGGTGTCATGACCCGGATGCGCCCAGACCGCACCACTGGCCAGCAGGCTGCTCGCCGCCACAATAAATTTGGTTACTTTCATCACTCTCTCCTTGTCAATTATTGTTCGGTGACCGTGACCTTAACGTCACGCTGTGCCAGCATCCCCTGGCGGACAATAAAGTCGATCACGGTTTTCAGCCCGTCACCGCGCATCAAATTGGTAAATACAAACGGTTTCTCACCGCGCATTTTTTTCGCATCCCGATCCATGACCTCCAGTGAAGCGTTCACCATCGGCGCCAAATCGGTTTTATTAATGATCAGCAAATCCGATTTGGTGATCCCCGGCCCGCCTTTGCGCGGGATTTTATCCCCGGCGCACACATCGATCACATACAGGGTCAGATCGGACAGTTCAGGGCTGAACGTCGCACTGAGGTTATCGCCGCCGCTTTCCACCAGCACCAGCTCGAGCCCGGCATGACGCGCCTGCAGCTCATCAATGGCTGCCAGGTTCATCGACGCATCTTCACGAATTGCCGTGTGCGGACAACCGCCGGTTTCCACCCCGAGAATGCGGTCCGCTTCCAGCGCCTGATGTCTGAGCAAAAATTCTGCATCTTCCTTGGTGTAGATGTCGTTGGTGACCACCGCCAGGTTGTAATGTTCGCGCATCGCCAGACAGAGCTGGCGCAGCAGCGCGGTTTTACCTGAACCGACCGGGCCACCGACCCCGACTCGTAAGCATTGTGTACTCATTGTCTAACTCCTGAATAATCG